>NZ_JAXRUT010000002.1:0-398082 GCF_035156405.1 Algoriphagus aurantiacus
AAATTTGAGGGAAGGCTGAAGCTGGACATCAATACGGAAAATTAATTAATTAGTTCCCTTCCCTTGGGGCACCCCAAGGGAAGGGAAGGACAGAGTTTAGCTAACACTCCCACAATTATCGTCATTGCATTTCCGGTTTTACTTCCATTTTTCAAAAATGTGCCAGAATTTATGTTTCTGCTCAATGTGAGTTATGTTGTTTTCTTCTCATATATATTTTTAGAAGTTTTCAAATTTTTAATCAAGCCTAGTTACATCAATGCCGACATCATTTCGGCAGCTGCTTGTGGGTTGTTCCTACTTATAGAAACGTTTGTTTTTCTTTTTCAAATATGGGTTTACACCGATCAAAATTCATTTAAAGGCATTGACTATTCAAGTCCTGCACACACATTTATTGACTTGGTATACTACTGTTCCATCACTCTGACTACCATTGGTTATGGCGACATAACGCCAAATGCCCACTACACCAAATTAGCAGCGTCACTTATCGGAATTGCAGGTCAGTTTTATTCGGTCGTTTTAGTTGGGATATTAATCAGCAAGTTTACCAATCATTCAAATTCAAAGTAATATGCACACAGGAAGTCATTACAAACTATCCGAATTTTTACAATGGACTAGACGGGATATTTACATCTTAATATTATTAGCTACCATTCCAACGGCTTTATATCAATTATTCGATTTAAAATGGATAGCCATTCCTTGGGTACCGGTTGCTTTAGTCGGTACTGCAGCTGCTTTTATTGTAGGTTTTAAAAATACTCAATCCTATAATCGGCTTTGGGAAGCCAGACAAATCTGGGGTGCTATCGTCAACACGAGCCGGACATGGGGTATGATGAGCAAGGATTTTGTACATGCCGATAAAAATGAAATTGAAGCCCTTTTTTACAGGCATTGTGCTTGGCTTACAGCTTTGCGTTTTCAATTGCGCAAGCCACAATCTTGGGAAAACACCAACAAGAAACACAACATTGAGTATCGCAACTACTATAAAGTGCCAGAATGGGAAGGAAATCTGGATGATGAGCTGAAAAAGTATCTTTCAGAAGATGAGCAAAAATACGTATTGAGTAAGAAAAACAGAGCAACCCAACTAATTGCTTTACAATCTAAACATATTAAATCTTTAAGATCTGATGGAAGAATTGAACACTACGAATATGTAGAATTGGAAAGACGGTTGGCTGATTTATACGACCATCAAGGCAAAGCCGAACGCATCAAGAACTTTCCATATCCAAGACAATTTGCCAGCATAAATATGTTTTTTGTGTGGCTTTTGGTTTTGATGCTGCCCTTTGGCATGCTCAATGAATTTCAAAAATTAGGGGATATTTTTGTTTGGCTTACCATTCCTTTCTCGGTTATCGTTTCTTGGGTTTTTACATCAATGGAAAAAGTAGGTGAAGCTACTGAAAATCCATTTGAAGGTGGTGCAAACGACATTCCTATGGCTGCATTAAGCTGCACTATCGAAATTGACCTGAGAGATATGCTTGACGAAATTAATCTTCCCGAGCCGATTACATCTATAAACAACATCTTAATGTAAAATCATACTACTTTTGAAATGAAGAAAAGAGAGAAACTTGACATCATTCACAAGTGGTGTCCCATAGCGATAACCTCTATTTCAAGTGTTAATAACTTCATAGATTTTGTAGAATAAGTCTTGGACTTTTTTTGTTTTGGGGGACTTTTTAAAAAAAATAAGAAAGTCCTGTTCGCATCAAAGATGTTTAACTTTACTTGGTTTGTGAGCCCATTTTGACACAGTCTCAGAGCGAGAGAACTGGCGGTGAGTGATAGGGGTGCTTATGTCCCTACCTTTCAGCAAGCTCTTTGGCATATATTTCAAAACTCTTAAACCTGCATTCGTTTTTGGTTATTCATGGAGAAAAATATCCTCAATGGGCAATTCAAATAGCCTGGAAATCTTAAATGCAAGTGGTAAACTGGGATCGAATTTCTCTTTTTCAATAGCGTTTATTGTCTGTCGAGAGACCTGAACTTCAATCGCCAGCTCCTCTTGGGTCATGTTCCGTTCTGCACGAAGTACTTTAATCCGATTCTTCATTTGTATCTGATACTACCGACAATAGACGAGATAGAATAAGTTACCCCCATGAGTGCGACCAGGAGAGCTATTTCCGCATTGAAGGATATAACATTTGCTATGTCTAACATAGAATAACTCATGCCGCCAACCACGCCAACTCCTAATGCGATGGCCATTGCATCCATCATAATTTTTCTGTGCATTTCGTCTAATCCATTAATATATTTCCTGTTCATCATGATCATGCCTACGCCAACAAATGTATTGATCAATATAAATAAGAGGGAAATATTGGAATTGTAATCCCAAAGAAATTTCGGGCCAAAAGCTGGTAAGGCCATTGTTAATGCCCAGCCCCCTGTCCAATAAGCCAAGTGCCTCAAGTTCTGTCTTTCAGTAGTGTCGTACTTGTTTGATTTTGTTTCCATAAGTAAAGTTAATTTGATTTTATGTAAAGTTTTATTTACATAAATGTATAATAAATTTCTAAAATGTCAAGTTTCATTTACATTAAATTTATAAAGTATGACCAAGGTTTTCTGTGATTCTAATTGCTGGTATAAAAAATTGCAACGATGTATTTAATGGAAGGAGCGCAACCGGACCATAAAAAGTTGAACTGAACGGGAAAAAGCTACAAGTATCAAAGCCGAATGCAAATACCTGAGTTTGTTTTTTTCTATTAAGTTTTATGAAGTCAAAAAATAGATTTTATCTGACAGTTTTGTACCTCAAGTTCGCTAGGATCTTTTTAACTCCATTAGTACCATCAATTTCTTCACCGCATAAGCGGAGAAGAATAGGTGCAGAGAAGGTGGGAATTTCAACAGAGGAGGGGTAAGTGGTAAATATTCAATACTTGCAATTAATCCAATCAAACCTTTTTCTGCTAGACAATTTTTTAATGGAAGCATTATAATTTTCCTTTCTACTTTATATTTTATTTTTTAACTTAATGATTCTCAAGAGATTGAAAAGGATGTTTCGATAACAATTTAATGTGACTTGTTTTTTTATGTGTAATGAAAACTCGGATCCTGTTCCTTATTGCGGTTTTTATCCTACACCATGAACTTTTTGCTCAGAACGATTCTACGCTTCAAACCATTCAATTCGACCCCAAGCCTTCTCAAATACTTCTTAGCCCTATTCTGTCTGCCAACCTTATCGGAAGTAATCAATGGGAGATCAATATTTTCAATACGCTAACTACAAGGAATATTGAAAATATTCGGATACAAAAAAGGCCCTTTGTAGATCTCTATGATACCACTATCACTCAAAATAGATTTTCTTATATGGAAAATCTCATACAAATCCAGCATGGCATACCAGGTCTTTCACGTCTTAATTTTGGTGTGGACTTCTACTTTTCACACGTGCGTGGAGATAGTGACATAAATAGTTCCCCTTTTCGAGTGTTTGGAAATAACACAGAAACAGGAAGTACCTATAGGGATTTTTCTGCTATAGGACCGAGAATCCGTTGGATACCTTTTCGCAAACTTCCTGAACTTACAGTCCAGGGCTCTGTGGTATTTGGAGTAAATGATTCCATCCGCCAGACATTGTATGGACGGGACCGTACTCAAACACTGACCCAGTTTACTTTTTATCAGCGTTTTAGACCTTGGTTATATGCCTTTGCGCAAACAGATGTTTCAGTTTATCTTAAAAACGACAACTATCGCAATAACACCTTCAGCTTTCCGGTATTTCTGTTCGCCTCTGCAAATATTTGGGGATTACGTTCAAATGCCTACCCCAAGTTATATGCACTCGTGTCCTGGTCATATGCCAGTAGATATGATGATAATATTAGAGGGGAGGATTGGCTTGTCAAGCGATCTTCTGAATCACAGATTGGTGTGGGTTTACTTTCTCAGTGGAATCCTCAGTGGGGAGTTACTCTTTGGACCCAGAAACCCATCAAATACGAATTGGGAAGCGCTTCCAATACAGTTATTCCCAAAAGTTGGTACAGTCTAAGTCTGGGAATTCGATACGTTTGGAGTACAAAATCGAATAAGCAGAAGCAAATCCAACTTCAGAATGATAATTAGTCTATTTGCTATTAACAAAAACAAATTTAGTCGCATTCATCGCTGAAACTGAAACATAGTACCACAAACAAATACTGCCTACCTGTTTGATTGGACGTAAGCAACAAGAAGTTATCTGTAAATATTCCCTGAGTATACAAAAGTGCCTCTTCTGGGAAATCGAAATCCTCAATAGTGATAAATGTGCCCGAAAGCTCGTCATCTTTGAAAGGATGGCCTGTTGGATCGGATTGGGTTCTCTTAATTTCCATTTTTGGAACAGTGGGATCATCGCGGTCGGTAAAATCGTATAGTGGATCCCCATCAAAAGAAACCGGTGAAAGGTAAAATTCTCCATTTACAGTAATTGCTTCCCTAGAAGTTCTTTCAAAATCTTCTGGATCACTACTGTTTATACTAAACAGAAGTTCTACCGTATGTGTGGTGTCGTACACATTCATCACTTTAATAAAATCAAAGGTTGAGGTTGCAAAAGAAATGGGAGTAGTTATTCCACCTGAAGGTATCATTACATTGGGAGCACCCACTGGCAGATCTGTTGGGAAATTTCCAAGTACATCAAATGGTTGTTCCGCAAACTGGATGCTGTTATTCTCCACTCTTAAAGTAACTGTGGTAGCACCAAGTCCAGCGGGAACTTTAGTTGTCAATATAGTAGGTGTACGTTCTTCTATTGTGGCTTTTTGATTATTAAAAAATACTTCTGTTTTATCATTAAATCCTTCCCCTTCAATCAAAACAGGACCTCCAACCGGATTGCTGTTGGGAAAAATTCCTGCAATGGAGACAGGATCTGAAAGAATTAAGACGTTTTTGCTACTGTTGTCTCCTCCGACTGTACCTGTAACAGTCAGAACTACGGTATATTCCCCGCTCTCTAAATATTCATGGGTAGGATTCTGGTCCGTTGATGAGCTACCATCACCAAAGTCCCAGTCATACGAAATGGCATTACTAGATAAGTTGTTGAAAATCAAAGTGCATGGCGCTTGGCAGTTATCATTTTGTACGGAAAAATTGGCCGAAGGTAGGGTGTCATCATCTTTACAACTCCATAATAAATAGAGCATGCAGACCATCATCAGTATAAAAACAGGGATAGATGAAGTTTTCATAATAGTTATATTTAAAAGGGCCGGGAATTTTCATTATATACTTACTATTGATGTTTCTAATAGAGGAAGAACTTCATCTGCTTGATATCTCAGATCTTCTATTTCTTCATGGAGTTTCAGAAGCGCTAGGTTTGTGCTCTTTACCGCCTTTCGCTGTACAATGATCCTTGGTTTATTGCCGTTCCAAGAATCTTTAAGCTTAGATATAAGTTCCTCGTTAAGAGGAAGTATTACCTCTCCATATGTGTTTTCTAGAGCTTGTTTATAAAGCATACTGAGTCTTAGCGATGTATTTTTATCCCAATATTGCTCCACTACCTGCACATAAGAAAGGTGGTTTTCATGCATTTTATTCCGGGCATGATTAAGGATCTCAATCTGACGGTTCAAATTGCGCAGCTCACCTTCTTGAGTGAATGTATTAGAAACATATTTTAAGGTTTCCTCCATATCCAAAATAGCATTTAAAAACTGCAAGTAATTATTTGTTATTTCTGCATAAATGCCTTGCTTTTTATTGGTTATTTCCGAAAACAGAGAGTTGATTTTTAAGTTGATTGTTTCAAGCGAATCTTTAAAAGAAATTTGCTCAGCAAGCATTCTTTTATTTAGACTGTCTGCTAAAGTTTCAAGTTGTTTTTTTTCCTGACTTAGTTGCGCTATTTCAAGTGACAACATCCTGAAGGCAGAGGTTTTGACTAAAAATTCAATTGTTGGATTTTCAATTTCCGGTGAGGGAGCATGAGTCTCACCTCCTCTAGGATATTTGATTTCAATATCCGAGGATGTTAGGATCAAGGTGATGTTTCGGGTTGTTCGGGGAATGATAATAGAAGCAATTCCATTACCATCAGTGGTGCCTGCCCCAATTCCTTTGCCATTTTCAATAATGTTTATTCCCAGGTTTGGAACTTCTTTTTGGGTCTCCTCATCAATTATTCTAATGCTAACCCTATAAGTATCCTGAGCATAGCCAATGTGGATGGTGAATAATGTGATGATGAAAGCGAATATAAGTTTCATAAGGGATCAAGGGTTAGAAACAATTCATTCTTGCTCAACATAATCTCCCTTCGAAATCTCTCCTGACCATTATATATGATGCTTAAAACAGAGAACTCACCTTGTTTTTTTGGTAGAGTTAAATCAAATATTCCATCTACTCCAGTAGTATCTTTTGCCAGTCCGCTATCAAATTCCACGATTGCTCCGGCAATTCTTTTTCCGTTTTCATATACAATCCCACCAATTTGCAGATATTCCACTTCGGGTTGTATATTAAACTTTATTCTCCTGCTCTCCTTAGGTGTATATGCACTTTGTTGAATAATATGATATGATCCGGAAAGCATTTCAAGTTTGACGGTGTCATCAATATATTTTTGAGGAATATTTACAAAATTAACGACCCCATTATCTACTTCACTTATTGAGGAATGGTAATCACCAAGCTGTAACCTCACCTTACCGGGGTCTATCACATCACTGACTCCTTTAGGTCCATAGATTTCAACAGTAAGATAAAACTCTTCCATATTATCTGGTTTATCCGATGTATTCTCTGATCGGTATATACTTATGGCCACGATCAAAACAGTAGCAACTAGGGTAGCAAGCCAGAATTCCAATTTTTTATACCAGATATTTTTATCAGTTGTTCCTGTTGGGCTATTGATGGTTACGTTTCCACCGTGGATCTGATAAACATTGCCACCAACCTTCCAACCTTCTTGCTGGAACAATGCCTTTGCCTCAGCAGCAACCTTTTGGGATGATCCAGCAGGAATCTGACCCAATTTTTCTATGACTTTATTTTGTTGGTCAAGATCCGGTTCTGTGATTTTTGTGAGCTGTTCTTGTAAATAATCCGTGTTTAAAAAAGAAATATAAGAAACGGAATGTATTGCTTGTAAAGATGGAGGTAAAGGCGTTTCATCCAATTGAACGGGAATCAAAACTTTTCTGAGTGCCAAAGCAGTATTCCATTCAAATTCCACAAAATGTGAATTAGCTGCTTCCTTCGACCAAAGCAATACAAAAAGTGAGTGATTGGCTATACCTTCTCCAATAGCTTTTGGCCATTGCTGACCTCCATATATACTTTCCTGATCCCGCCATACAGCTATCCCTTTCTCCAGAAGCAACTGTTGGATTTGCTTTGCTTCGGCAACATTGTTTCTGCTGTAGCTTAGAAATACATTATGGTCAATAAATTCAGTCATATTATGATGAACTAACTAATTCAAAAAAATACAATTAGATACACTAATATTCTGATTATAAGGGTATAACCTTATCTAAATTTAAATATATCAGAAGTTAAATCAAATGAATTTAGATCATATTTATTCTTGCCCTATGATGCTAAAAAATTTCTTAAATGAGAGCATAACGAATAAAATGCTAAGCTCAGAGAAAAATATCATCAGGTTCAAAACAAAAAAATACTGTTCTAGGAAAGGTAATAGAGCGTATTCAGGAGTTAATTCTAGAGAAGAAACTAAAGGTCAGTTGTAGATTAAGAGTCTATGTCTGCCTCGGTACTTGCTTTGTCTTTCGGCTTTATAATGTCTTCGAGAAGCATAGAAATACTTCTTCTTATAAGAACCTATTCCACAGAATTGCGAGGAGTAACTATAAAAAATACCCTGTGCAGGGTATAGAATCTTCAACTATTTCTCTTTTCTTACAATAATCTTTTAAAAGACACCTTTCGTGACCCTGAAAGGATTGGGAACGACCTACCAACTTTTGTTTCATCTCTGGGCTTAAATCCAGGTTCTTTTTATTCAACCAACCATAAATGGTTTGAGCAGTATTTACATCCAAATTGTCTTAAATCACTCATACTGTTGAACTCATTTTATCAAATAAATCATGAAACTTCAGAAAATCTTGGATCGGCTTAGTTCCATAGAAAAGAACTCTTTTATCAAAATTATTGATGGCATAATATCCAAAAGTAAAGAGAAGAGTAGGGAAATAGAGAAAATCCTTGTCCCAGCCAATAAGGGGTTAAAAACTGTAGATAATGAAAACATTTCAAAGATATTTGACCTTACCTCTGATGAATTTACGGACTATATCCAATGTGAATTTCAAGAAGTAAACTCTCAACTCGACATTCTCATCGATATCATTATCCGTGATGGGAATTGTATTATGAGGCAAGATTGGTTTTCACGTCTATACGATGCTGAGATTAAAGCGCTAAATACAAAGATCAAAGCCTTGGCTGTGGATTTTGCAGATGATAAGTCAGAGCTTAGCGCTGAGCGCAAAAGAGATTATAGGATTTACCAAGCTTGCTTATCAACTGCTTTTTTTAATGATGTGGCTAATAACAGAGAGGCGAAAATCACTTCTGATGAACTTTCCATAATTATTACGCTCTCCAAAGAACTTGGGCTGTCTCAGGAGGAAATCAAACTGATTAATTACTCCATCCTTGGGGTAAAAAAAATAGAGATTCAAGAAGTCATTAATAGTCTAAAAAATATAGGAGTCATTTTTTACTCAAAAAAGGAAAACACACTTTTCGTTGCAGATGAAATGGTCCGCGTACTCAGAAAAGTCCGCAAAAAGGAAGTAGCCGACAAGTTTTACAGACGCACACTCAAACTCCTGAGAGAACCTGTCATTAATTCCATAGCCAAGAATCATAATATTGACAGGAAGCTGCCCTACCCAAAGAAAATTGAGGAAATTATAAATGCGGGGGTTTCCTTTACTGAATTACTTTTAAATGATATATATAAAGATGGGATTACACTTACAGAAAAGAAGAAGGTACTGAACGAGCTTTGTGAAAAAGGTCTCCAAATAACTTCTTTGAGAGGCAGTACACTTCAGGAAAAAATAGATAGCCTTATTCAGTACTTTGAGAATGTAGAGAAAGATGAGAAAGTTGGCATTTCCATAGATGGATATGATAAACTTCTGACTGACCTTAATCAATCACTTTCTTTAAATAAAACGCTGAAAGACCATTTTGAACTTCAGGATGAATATGTACTAGAAGCAGACTTTTTATTGGATTACAATATCAAACCACGTGATATCCTTGATTTGATCAATAAGGAGGAGCTCGACAAGTTTAAAAAGGAACATGGTGTCAAGCAACGCGGGGATGATATTCTCAACATTTTGGAGCATTATAAGGATGTGGAAAATCTCTATCTGGAGAATTATGAGAATGTAGGCTATAGAAATTATAATCAGCTGAAAGAAAACGGCATTCAGATACGTGAAAGTGAGCTTGGAGTAAAGTTTGAAGAGCTTACCAAAATCATTTTTCTAGGGTTGGGTTTCAATGTGGATGACAAGTACAGGCAGGAATTAAATACCCAAAAAGACCTTATGGATATCCTGATCAACCTTGGAAATCAGGAAGTCATTATCATAGAGTGCAAGACTAGCAAAGAAAGTGGCTACAATAAGTTCAGTACGGTATCACGGCAACTTAAATCTTATCAGAACATTGCACTGAAAAACAACCTCAGAATTGTCAAAATTCTGCTTGTGGCGCCGGAGTTCAGCGATGATTTTGTCACTGATTGCGAAATGGATGTAGATATGAATCTTTCTCTGTTAACAGCCTCCAGCTTATTGGCGATTTATGAGGCTTTTAAAAATTCCAAGTACATGGCATTTCCACATGTGCTTTTTAGGGATGTAGTCATCAATCAAGAACGGATAGTAAAAGCGCTAAGTAAATAAAATCACCTCCAAACTAAGTATTCAATATAAAAGCTACATCTGGTCACTGCTGATCCCAACTCACTTTCTGGGAAGTCATTGAAAGCAAGAGAAATTGGAGTTAAGGTAATTGCCGAACCCGTTTTTTGGACTATGATAGGCATTCAAATTGATTAAAATATGAACAATAATTTTAGTTTAAAGCTTTCCAATAGGGTTAGGTTTCTGGATGTCTTGGTGATTTTTTTATCCATCTATTTATTGGGAGCTCTTTTGATCGACGTATTTTATGAGCTTCCTTCAGAGACAACATCACTACTACAGATTTTTAACTTTGTAATTTGTTCAGAATTTTTCTTGATTTTTGCATACGTTTTTGCCAAGCTGAGAATAAGCTAAAATTTATGAAGTGGGGATGGATAGACTTAGTTGCCAGTATTCCTATGGTTGATTTTTTAAGGCTTGGTAGATTGGTTAGAGTGATCAGAATATTGAGAATTATCAAGGCCTTCAAAAGTATCAAAGCTTTTATGGATAGTTTCTTTGTGAATAAGGCAGAGGGGACAATGAATTCAGCGTTGATTATAGCTTGTATGATGATCATATTTTCCTCCATTCTCATATTACAGATGGAAAAAGATCCCACAAGCAATATCACTACCGCGGGGGACGCGCTTTGGTGGGCGTTTGTCACTATTACCACTGTGGGGTATGGTGACTTATATCCTGTTACGCTCGAAGGTAGATTGGTGGCAGTTATTTTAATGACTACAGGTGTGGGTTTGTTTGGGACTTTTATCGCATTTGTGGCAAGTTGGTTTGTAAAAGAATGAAGCCTGATAGACCAAATCGTACTATTGATTTCTTTCCCCAATATTTTACTACAAAAATGGAAAAGTATATTGGTCAGCTTGCAGGTGTTGTGCTATCTGGAGGAAGCTCGACATGAAACTGATGACAAATCAAATCACCTTTGATTGTGCCTAATAAATTAGAATATGGATAACATTAATTTTTTATTTGCCACACTGTTGCATTAAGTCTCGGATTATTTCATATTTGCAATCTTGTTGCAATATAACTTAATCATTCACGATGCTTGAAGCCATCAATCTAACCAAGAGCTATGGGACGTTCCAGGCGCTCAAGGGACTAAATCTTAAAATTGAAAAGGGGGAGGTATTTTGTTTACTGGGTCAGAACGGCGCCGGAAAGACAACTACCATAAATATTTTTCTAGGCCTGATCCCGTCGACTACTGGGAAGGCACTGATCAATGGCATTGAAATCAAACCCAACTCCTCTGATTTCAATAAACTGATAGCCTACATCCCGGAAATTGTACAACTCTATGGCAATCTATCTGGGGTAGAGAATTTGGATCTCTTTAGTAGAATGGCAGGGTTTAACTATTCCAGGCAGGAACTGGAGGGGTTTTTAGTCAAATCAGGTCTACAGCGGGAAGTGATTTCCCGACCTTTGTCCACTTACTCCAAAGGGATGCGTCAAAAAGTGGGTATTTCCATCGCACTGTCGAAGCATGCCGAGGTTATTTTTATGGATGAGCCTACTTCGGGACTTGATCCAAAAGCTACTGCGGAATTTACTACGATTTGCAAGGAATTGGCTTCGAATGGCACGTCGATTTTTATGGCCACTCACGATATTTTCAATGCTGTAAATGTGGGAACCAAAATAGGCATCATGAAAGAAGGAGAATTGGTTCACATGGCCACAGCCAAAGATGTCGAGGCCAAGGAATTACAGGAGTTGTATTTGAAAACTATCTAAACACATGAAATTGAAATTTATAGTTTTCTTATTTTTCCCGGCATTCTTATGCTTGCCTGTGACTGCTCAGGTTTTGATTAGCGGTACTGTTCGGACACCCGATAATTCCCTACTTCCCGGAGCTATGGTACAGATCCAACATGATCAGGGAAAAGCCCAGACAATAACGGATTTGAACGGTTACTTTGAACTCTCAGTAGAAGAAGAGAAGACTGTTCAGTTGGAAATAAGATTCCTGGGGTATAAAACTTACCGAACTTCTATAGCTATAGACGGTGGGAGCAGCAAGGATTTGGGAAATATAGTTCTGGCTGATGATGAGCAGCAGCTTCAGACCATTGAAGTGATCGGACGTGCGCAGCGCGATTATACCAGTGATTATTCATTTTCTGCTACCAAAATTGGGATCAAAAACAGGGATTTACCACAGTCTCTATCCGTAGTGACGAAGGAGCTTATTGACGATAGGCAGGCGTACCAGTTGTCAGACGCGGTCAAGATAGTGAGCGGAGTGAGTTCTACGGGATTTTACAATCATTACAACATTCGGGGTATTACCCAGAATGAAGAAGGGCAGATCCTCAATGGAATGCGTACGCATCAGTACTTTTTTCTTCAGCCCATTACGGCAAATATTGAACGGGTGGAAGTACTGAAAGGACCGGCATCAGTGACCTTCTCAAGCGTAGACCCGGGAGGAAGTATCAACATGGTCACCAAGAAACCATTGAAGGATGACAGAAAGGAGATCAGGATGAGTGTCGGGAGCTTTAGTACATTCCGTGGGACATTGGATTTCACAGGACCCGTAAATCAGGAAAAAACTTTGCTCTATCGCTTGAATGTAGGAATGCAGGAAGGAAAATCATTTCGGGATCAGGTCCAGAATGATGCCATCTTAGTCTCTCCCTCTTTTACCTATGTGCCCAATGATCGTACTGCAATAAATGTGGAGATGATCTATAGTGACAATAGAGGTACGCTGGACAGAGGGCAACCCATTTTCGGTGCGGAAGCGGGTGCCACAAATCTAAATAGTACGCCTATAAGCCGTAGTCTAAGTGCAAGCGATGATTTCTTTCGTTCTACTGAGCTGGTATTTATGTCTAATCTCAGCCAGAAGCTGACTGGTTTTGCCAATTTCAATATGGCTTATATGAAGCAAACCTGGACAGAAGATTTGGCTGAGCATCGCACGACAAATGCTTTTGCGGTGGATCTGGATAACAATTCGGTGCCGAGCATGGTAAGTATGCGCTATGTGGAGCGTCAGCAATTTTGGGATACTGATAACCTCAGTGCATATTTTGATGCGGATTTCAACACGGGGAAAGTAAGTCATAAAGTTTTGGTCGGATACGATCTGAGCCGTTGGCACAAGAAAAAAGGAGGAAAACAGAATTCTGCACGTGGATACTTGCGGGCGGATGGTACTGTCTCCAATGGATTTGATCCCACCGTAGCTCAGGATTACCTGACTTACCAGGTCAACGGTATCACGCTTCCGATGCCTAATGTGCCTCACTTTGACCTGAACAATCCTACCTATGAGACACTAAATACAGAGGATTATAACTTCAATTCAATTTTCACTGTCCCGCCTACCTTGACCACCACCAATGGCGCTTATGTACAGTACCAAGCGAAATTCGGTAAGTTTTCTTCCTTGCTTAGTCTAAGGCAGGAATGGTTTGAGGATATCACCAACTACGATATAGCGCAAGAGGCAGGTTTCAAAAATTCTGTGTTGATCCCTAGAATAGGACTCACCTATGGAATCACCAAAGACATCAACGTATATGCAACTTACCTGGAAGGATACCAGCCCCAGTCCAATACCGTATCGCTGATGCCGAGCACAGCCGCATTTTTCTGGGATCCAAATTCTCCCGCGCGATTCAAGCCCCTTACTAGTGATTTGAAGGAAATCGGTGCAAAAGGTGAGTTTCTTGACAGCAGACTTAGTGCTTCTGTTGCACTCTATGAGATCAACCAGGAAAATATTCTGATGAATGCCAATATCCCTGATCATCCTGACTCTTTGGTACAAAGGGGCGCGGATAGAAGCAGAGGGATAGAAGTGGAACTGAACGGCTATATCTCGTCAAACTGGCAAATGAATGCCACATATAGCTACATCAACGCGGAGATTGTCAGGGATGTCGACAATACCTTGAGTGGCAAGCGGAAAGAAAATACACCTACCAACAGTGCGAATATTTGGACCCGGTATAATTTTGCCAACGGATTTCTTAATGATATAGGAGTGGGATTGGGAGTACAATACAGTGGTGACAAGATCCCATGGTATACCAGAGAGTTTACTATACCGGAATACACACTGGTAGATATGGCAATCTACTATGCACCTGAGAAAAGTGATTTTCAGTTGACTTTGAAAGTGAATAACCTAATGGACAAAACCTACTGGGTGGGAGCACAAAACTACCTTAGGCTATTTCCCGGCGCGCCGAGGAATGTAATGTTGACTGCAGCTTACCAATTTTAAATCCAGCCATGAGAAAAGAAACAGTCTTATTGATAGCCAGACATTTTTGGGTGAATACCTTCAAAACTAAAGCTATTTATCCTTTGATGACGGTCATTTTTGGCTTGCTGTGTTTCAGCGCTTATTCGGGATGGACGAATTATGAAAAGCAATCTGAAATCCGAAGCCATTATCAGCATGAGGCACGGGAAAGCTGGGAGTCCAACCCTGACAAACATCCACATCGGATGGCGCATTTTGGCACCTTTGCTTTTAGACAAAAGTATCCGCTGAGCATGTTTGATTCCGGTATTGAGAGTTTTACCGGAAACGCGGTGTTTCTTGAAGCCCACAAGCAAAATTCCGTCAACTTCTCGGAAGCAAGTCTTTCTACAGGTCTTCTGCGGTTTGGAGAGCTTAGTATGGCGATGATACTCCAGACAGTCTTTCCATTGATTATATTTTTTCTGGGTTTTTCGGCTGTTTCCGCAGACAGGGAAAATGGGACGCTGAAGATAATTCTGACGCAGGGAGCTAGGTGGAAGGAAATATTGATGGGAAAAACGCTTGGATTAATGGCATTAGCCCTGCTATGCTTGGCACCGGTAGGACTATTAATGTTGTATTTTCTAATTGCAGAAGGAGGGGACGTGGCAGGCTTATGGCCTAGGTTCTTGGTATTGGGTATGGTTTATGCAATGTTTTTTATGCTTCTGAGCATGGTGACTATCGCAGTTTCCACCACTTCAGGCAAATCCAAAAATGCGCTTATCAAACTACTGGCAATTTGGCTTCTACTGGTCGTATTGCTACCCCGATCCTCGCAGGCGCTGGGAAGTTATTTCTTCCCGTCTCCTTCCAAAGTGGAATTTCAATCTGTCATAGAAGAGGAGGTTATCCAAAAAGGAGATAGCCATAATCCCAATGATCCCTATTTCAAACAGCTAAAGGATTCTGTGTTGAATGTCCATCAGGTATCCTCTGTAGAAGAGCTGCCTTTCAACTATGGGGGATTTGTAATGGCCCAGGGAGAGAAAAACAGTTCTATTATTTATAAAAACCATCTGAAAAAGCTGATGCAGATTTACAAAAAGCAAAACAGTATTTCAGAATTGACCGCGGTGATCAACCCATACATTGCGGTGAAAAACTTGTCGATGGCATTGTCAGGAACAGACTTTGACGCCTATGTAGATTTTCAGGATCAGGCAGAAAAGTATCGATATGAGCTGGCGCAAAAGATGAATAAACTTCAAATGGAGCATATCAGTCCGGCCAAAATCTCCGGTTCGGATGGCAAAGCCCATGTAGTAGGTAAGGAGAATTGGAGTGAAATGCCTGATTTTCACCACCGCTTTTTTTCATTTGGCAAAGCCGTGAAAAATGAGCTGTTATCCTTGATTTCCTTAGTGCTATGGTGCCTGGCCGCTGTACGGTACATCTCTTATCTTTCCAAAAAAGCTAAATCCGTTTAAGTTATGTATCGGTTAATGTTTAAGCAGTTTTTTAGATCAAATGTGGTCATCCTGTGTCTACTCTTGGTCTCGGTGCTGGGGATGACGGGAATTTTGATTGGCAAGCAGTTTCTGGATCGTCAGGAAAGGGCCACTGAGCAGGTCACGCTATACCAACAAGAACATATTGAAAGGAACGTCGGCTTCCACCAAGAGGAATTTGGGTTGTTGATGTATTATTTGAAGTTTGCGCTGATCAATAAGCCTGAAAAAATGGCAGGGCTGTCCATTGGCCAGAGTGATGTAAACCCAGCCATTCAGCATGTCACGATCCGGAATTTGGAAGGCCAGAAATACGATACGGATCTAGTAAACCCCTCAAGCCTGCAGTCCGGTAATCTGGATCTGGGCTTTGTGATCATCTACCTGCTTCCTCTGCTGATTATCGTCTTCACCTTCAACCTCCTTTCGGAAGAGAGAGAAGTGGGTACTTGGCAGCTTGTATCCATACAGTCTAGGTCCAAGCTGAAGTACCTACTGGCCAAGTTGTCCGTAAGACTGCTTGTGATTTTAGTGCTTTTCGTGCTTTTGCTCACAGCTGCAAAGTTGATCTTGGGAATTCCATTGGATGCTGCTCTATTTGCTTTTTTTCTGTTGGGGTTCTGCTACATCATCTTCTGGTTTACTGTTTGTTTTTTGGTGATTGCTTTCCAGAAAAACTCCAGTTTAAACGCATTGGCGATGCTGTCTCTTTGGCTGGTTTTGGCCATACTTCTGCCTGCAGGCATCAATAGCTATGTGAGCAATCAGTATCCCGTACCTGAAGCATTGGCTACCATGATCGAGCAGCGGGACGGTTATCATGAAAAGTGGGATTGTGATAAGCAGGAAACCATGACAGATTTTTATGCACATTATCCACAGTTTGAAGACTACGGTATGCCGGAAGAAAAGGAATTCTCTTGGCTTTGGTACTATGCCATGCAGCAAATGGGGGATGATGAGGCCAGAGAGGAAAGTGAAGCCATGAGAGACAAGCTTGAGCAGCGTGCACTAGTGAGTAGGCGTATTGCCTGGGCTATTCCCACAATGCATGTTCAGCTGGCTTTTAATAAGTTAGCAGGTACAGGTTCTACGAGTCACATGGAATTTTTGGAAAGGACAGATGAATTTCATGAAAAGATGAGGCTTTATTTCTATTCTAGAATTTTTGATAATACCTCAGTGCTTGAGGAGAACTGGGAGAAGTTTGAACCTGAATTTATAAAAAAGGAGAATTCGGTAGAGTGGCTTTGGCTTTTCTTACCGATAATTATCTGTTCAGGTTTGTTGCTTTTCCTTACGTTTTTGAAAGTAATAAAAATTAGATAGTAAAAAATACTTCCTTAATTATTTCAAATCAACTGTTTCTTCATGCAGTGTCCTGCTCTTCAACCCGCATTATGCATTAGCAAATCTACTACGGCTTCAAACCGCCTCAAAATCAGTCGCTATGCTTCACTTTTCGCTCTCACCGTAGCGGTGCTACGACTCGATCTCCAAAGTGACTGATTTCCTTGCAGTTTGAACCCTTCCCGAAAGAATCGGGACAGGCTGCTACGAAGCCTAATGCATAGTCCGGGTTCAATTATCATAGAATTAATAATTCAGATGATTTTTTTGGGGAAGCTTTCACTTTGGCCGTTTTAAGTCACTTCACTAAGTTATTAAAAGTTAGCTTTCTCAGCTAACGGGTGAAAGGAAACTCAACCTTTTACCCAGATTCATTCACTCTCTGCATGGCTGATTTTAAAACTGTCGCATCATAGATCCCCGTGATTCTGGCTGGTAGGCTTGCGATGAAAAGTCAGCGGTTATTTTTTAATATAAAAGTTGAATTTTAAAATGGTGCTGTATGTTTAAATAAAATTCTTAATCTATGTTTAGATAAAATTTCGTAAAACAACTTTCCGCTATTTTTTTAGTAATAATAAATACCTATGGACCTGACTAAAGAAAACCTTGTAAATTCCTTTCTTGATTTTAAACTACTATTTGAGAGATGGGAATCACTTGCAGACAATAATCATCCAAGTATCTGTCTTTACCATGATTATCTAAGCAGGATTAAAAAGTTTCCGGAGTTGTTGGAAAGCAATATTGACCCTTTGGTCTTGAAGACAGATCAGAATAAGTTGGGGTTTGGTTTGATCCTTAGTTCCTTAATACCCTTATCTGGTCAGGACGATAAGATTTTAGCTATATCCAAGCCATTTGACTACAATCCTATCTATGCAACTCCCGCATTTTCCGAACAGTTTTTACAGGAAAATGGATTGATAAAATTGCCTGAGAATCTTGACTATGAGCGTATTTCTTTTGATAAGATGATACACGTTTATGCCAAGATTTTAAGCCAGCTATATGGAATTCAGATGAATCAGTTCCCTCCTATGGTGTTTAAATTTAGAGGTGCTAACGGAGTCAATAGACATTATCAGATTCATTTCAATACGCAATTCGTACATGTTGTCCCAAAAGTGCCACTACCCCAGATACATGACCGCTCTGAATTCTGCAAAATAGATGAACCTTATCAATTCGAACTAGATAGATTGAAGAAATTGCTTCCTCTGGACCTATTTGAATTTCATGGTTTTGTAATAATGGAAGCCAATGATTTAACAGTAGCCCAGAGTGTAGCAACGCTTAATGAAGCTGTCTTAAAGCAAGATGAGGTCAGTTCTGAAGAATTCATGGGGATTGTTGAAGATTCTGTCAAAAGTCTCTTGGATAG
Source organism: Algoriphagus aurantiacus (assembly GCF_035156405.1). NCBI lineage: Bacteria > Pseudomonadati > Bacteroidota > Cytophagia > Cytophagales > Cyclobacteriaceae > Algoriphagus > Algoriphagus aurantiacus. Next base: position 18,457 of record NZ_JAXRUT010000002.1, read on the forward strand.
AGGGGAATTAAAGGTAGGGCTGGCCGTTCTTCAGAATATTTCAGGAAGGATCATTATGTCCGAAAGCCGTCTTGCTTATAGTTATTTGATTCGTCAATTATTGATATCCGGCAGCGAGGAACCATACCATGCGATCATAGAATTTCTCTCGAAAGTGAATCACCCCGTCTTTTTAAAAGATATTCAGGATAATCCAGATGATTTGCCACTGATTAATCTGATCATTGGCATGGGGCTCCAGGAAATCATTCTTTATCCTCTGCGGCATAATGGGAATCTCGTAGGAGTACTGGAAATCTGTTCCTTTGAAAAAGAGACTTTTGATCCCCTGATGCTTCATACATTGGATCATTTGGCTCCGTCACTCTCGCTAGCGCTACATCGGCAGGCAGAGAATCTGGATTATAAAATTAAGGCAATCATTAGAAAGAATTTTACTGCGATTCATCCTGTAGTTGAATGGAAATTTGATGAAATCGCACTGGATTATGTATTGGATGAAGAATCAGGAAAGAAGCCTGAAATCAAGCCTATTTTGTTCAAGGAGGTATATCCATTGTATGCTGCCGTAGATATCAAAAATTCAAGTGTTGAACGGAATCAGGCAATTCATGATGACTTTGTCATCCAGTTAGATATGGGGAAAGCCATATTGGAACTAGCGGGGAGTTTGCATTACCTCCCTTTGCTTGAAAGTCTTATGGATCAAATCGAGGAATACAAGCGCAGGATAAATCTGATTCTGCTCAGTGAAGAAGAAGTTAGAATCACTGAATTCTTTTATCGTGAGTTAGAACCAACTTTTATACACCTGAGTGAAACATATCAGGATCTAAAACCTAAAGTACAAGCTTATTTTGATGCATTAGACCCTCAACTTCAAATCATAAACCATCACAGAAAGGCATTTGAAAGAAGCCTTCAGCTTATCAACCAGACAATTGGAGCTTTTTTGGATGAGGAAGAGATTAAGGTCCAAAAGATTTTCCCCCATTACTTTGAGAAATTCAAAACCGATGGCCTTGAATACAATATCTACATTGGTCAATCTCTGGTGAAAGATCAGAAGTTTGATATGATTTACCTGAAGAACCTAAGGCTTTGGCAGCTTCAGAGTTTGATAGCCATTGTTAATCTGATAGAGGACAAGAAGCCAGAATTGGAAAATCCGTTGGAAACCACACAGCTAATTCTCGCTCATAGTACGCCTATATCTATCAGTTTCCGCTTGGATGAGCGAAAATTTGATGTGGAGGGCGCCTACAACATCCGCTATGAAATCATGAAAAAGCGTATTGACAAAGCCTTGATATCAGGGACTCAGGAGCGCTTGGTCCAGCCGGGTAAAATAGCCATCGTCTATTCTCAGCAGCGGGAAGTCAAGGAATACCTGGACTTCATCACTTATTTACAGAATAAAGGGCAACTCCAAGATCAAGTCGAGGAACTTGAACTGGAGGAAATGCAGGGCGTTCACGGATTGAAAGCTATTCGGGTAACAGTGACTCCGAAAACCCTTCCTTCAATAGATAGCTCATCAAAATTGATATCCGAAGGTAAAAAAGGGTAAGAACTCTTCCTCATTGAAACCCATAGAGAAGGTTGCTACAAACTGATTTAATGGTGCCAACCAAATGCCACCTCCAAATGCATTGTGCCATTCATCTGATTTTTCATTTTTGACCCAAACTCGGCCAATATCATTGTATGCTAATATTCCTACTGTTGCCGGGAGTAAATAAGTGTTTAGATTGAAAAGGCGGACTCTTACTTCCGTATTATTGTACACCACCGCGTCACCATTAAATCTGTATCTTCTATAGCCCCGAAGATTGTCCAATCCTCCCAGGGTTTGGCCTTGGAAAAATTCATAATTGCCCCAGTTTTTGCCACCTCCAAACCTCGTCGCCCAGACTAACCTGGAAGGATATCGAAATGACCAATACAGTGCAAGTTCTCCATCCACTGTGGTGAAATTCTGGGAGTAATCATTCAATCCCCACATTCTTTTAGCCTGACCTTCAAAATGAAATCCTCTGGTAGGTAGTTCTTTATGGTCTCTTCTGTCAAAAACTAGTTGAGCCGAAAATCCACTGTAAAATTTAGCTTTGTCCAGAACTAGCTGGTTTAAGCCACTTTCCGGGGAAGTAATGAATTTGTTGGTATTATCATCTGGATCAAACCGGAACACCTGATAGTGCGGACCGACTGTCAAGCTTCCACTTTCACCCAATTTTGCTTGTAATCCTCCATATAACTCATACCAATTAAATCTTGCTCTATAGTAATCTATGTCATAAATATCAGTGTTGTACTCAGTATCATTTCCAATTCCAAAGAAGTTGAAAGCAAAGTCAGGCGCCTTTACATCAGCCTTCCAGACTAGATCAAGGTTTCCCAAGACATCCACTGCATGACCCCTGTATTCAATATTGAATGCATTTGATTTAATAGCGTAATTGCCCAAAATGGACTGACGAATAGAAAATGGTTCTTTTTTGAAGCCATGCTTTTCCCATAACACACCGGCTCCTAAGAATATGCCATCATCTTTGTTGATAGCCACTGAAGCCAGAGGCATAAGCTTGTCATACTTGAACTCTTTCCTGTTGTAGCTCAAATAGGAGAGGGAAGGTGCGTACTTGATTTTGGCACTTCCACCTAGTTCAAGCGAATGTTTATCCTTGGGATTTTGGTAAATGAGCGTATTTTTCTTCTTGGTATTCCCTTTATCTTCAAACGATTTCTCCCCATTGCCCGGAATTATCCTCACTTTGATTTTACCTGATCCTTCTCCCTTGAAGCGGAAGGTATCCTCACCTTTTAGTCCATAAAGCCTGACTTCTTCGGTTTCCTCCGGAAGGAAGGTTCGATGGTAAAGTTTCTGTTCCAAATTTCCTGACTTATCAATTTTTCTAACCTCTACTTCAACTTGCCCATCTTTGTGGTACTTTATTTCAAATTCCTCATTTTTATTGGAGCCTACCACATCTACGTTCTTGGAAAGGAATGCGTAATGTTTCAGCATTTCTTGCTTTAGCCAGGTTTTTCGCTGGCGAAGCTTTGCTTGAATTTCTGGAGCATCCTTTGCTGCGACGGTGTCTGGCCAGTCTTTAAATGCCTCAGAGATTGCATGCTCACTCAGTGAGGGAATGATCTTGTCCAACGTTTTTTCCCAATCTTTCCGGTTCAGTTCATTTAGGAAGCTGCGATCAAAATACCTGGGATTGAACATGAAACCAGACACAAAGCGGGGAGGAGCGTAATCAAATCCCTGAAATCGGGGATCAGCCCATTTTCGACTGGCAATTTTTGGAAATATCCCCTGATTTACGAAAAAAGCCTGATCTCTATCCCTAGGCATAGGAGTGAATTCCCATCCTTTTTTTCCTTTTTTCCCTATCCATCTCCACTGATCATCATGGCGATCCCAGTCTGCTATCCATAGGTCAAATATCCGGGCTCTCAGCACATCTTTTTGCATCACCTGGTGATCATTGTCACCATGGATTTTTTTGAGCATTTTGTCAGTGCTGAAAAACTCCACATCTTCAGGAGCGTCTTTTCCCGCAATTTCCCGCTCTTCAAAAAGGTACAAATCATTGCCATAGTCCTTTCTATAAATTCCCAGCAAGGGATCATCAGGCAAATAAACGATGGTGGGATTAGTATGCACTATCCCAACCTCTTCGGCCAGTCTGGCTACAGCCAATGCTGCATAGGGATGTGAGGAAGATATTTGATCCTCGATCACCTGTTTGGCGATTGTCTGACGGAGCTCTGGTGAAAGTGCTTTCTCAGGATATTTGTTAATTGAGCGCATCACATATTCCTTTCCATCTTTATCAGCAAGTCGTAAGGAATGGGTTTGAAGCCCTCCTCCTTTCTGAATGATGGTAAGCCCTGTTTTTGCCCTGGTGAGATCTATTGTTTCAAAAGTGGCAGGAATAGCCCAGGTTTCCCGATAGTTTTTTCCCAAGAAGCGGTAGTAACCTTTTCCGTGCAAGTATTGGGTGGAAATGGGGCGGGTGACCTCTTCCGGTAAGGTTCTATCAAATAATTTTAATTCCGAAATGTTGTCTGCATATGGTTTGACCAACTGCGTTTCGTACAACGGATCTTCCTCAAGCGGATCATAAAAAGTTAACCTTACTTCATGATTATCATAAAAGTCCAGTGCAGCGTAACCTTTCATTGGATAAGTGAACTCAGCTGTATTATGTTTTTTAATATAGGTGTTTTTAGCTCCAGCTCCACTGATAATATAATGTACATTACCCTCTTTTGTATAAGCCAATCCGTGCTCGTGCCCTGCAACTTGTATCACGTTGGGGTGGCTGTCAAATATCTGATCCAAAGCACGGGTCATCGCCTCGTATTTAGGATGGGGAAGATCCTGAATGTTACCAAACCAGCTTCTATATAAGGGATATATGGAACCGATCACCGGTAATGGAATATAAAGTTTAGGCGAGGCTACAGCGAGTGGAAATAGATGATCTTTCCAGCTATAGGCACCATTATGTGGGCCATAAGATCGGAGGGGGTGGTGCATGGCCACAAGAATGGTCTTATCCTGATTTTCCTCAAAGACATATTCCAAAGCAGCCAACACCTCTTCTTCTGATTTGTATTCGCAATCCGAATCAGCACCAGGCTTGTCTTTAAGATGAAGCAACCACTGGCTATCCAACGTGATTAAGATTGTTTCAGAATCCAGTTCGATTACATTCGGACCAGGGCAACCTCCGCTTGGAATCCACTCTACCTTATCTTCAGGGTAATTATCCAGCACATATTCTTCAGCCCGTAACACCGCATTTAGTCCTTCGGATTTCCCCCGGTTCCAGTCGTGGTTTCCTGGCACCATCCAGATTTTCCCAGTGAGGAATTGATATAGATCCAGCTGTGTTTTTAATATCACTTCAGCCTGCTCCCTATGTTCATCTTGATCGGCAGGCATTCCTTCCGGATAAATATTATCACCTAAGTATATGATATGGGTTGGGGTATCACCGTCAATTTGAAGTTTATTCCGAACGTCTTCGACTACTGGATGATGTTCATTTTCCATTTCTCCAGCATCACCTATCAAGTAAACACGAAATTTCCGGGAAGCTTCCTGTTGGGCGAGAAGAAAAGATGAAAGCGAACTGAAAACCAGAAGCAGAATAATTTTTTTCATGTGTTTATAATTGATTTTTATTGGTCACAACTGACTGCCGTCAGGCAGGTGGAATCTCGCATGATTGATAATCATCTCTCTGTGTGACACGTTCGTCATGCTCGATTTCATGGGGTATAGACGAATTTCAGAATATTGGCCTCACCATCTTGTGCTTCATTTGAAATATACATGTTACCATGAGGGTCAAAAGCAAGTCCCTCAGGTTGTTTAAAAAGCCTAGAGTCTAGTCTGAAAACATCTTTTGGAATGAAATCTGAGTCGGTTATCAACAGCCATTTACCGCTGGAAGAAAGAATATAAAACTGTTTCTCAATGGGATGAAACGCCGCTGCCGATGGCTGGATGTCCAAGAGTTCAGCTTTCTTATCTCTGAGTAAAGGCTGTATTTGATCTCTTTTCAAAGTCTTGAATGGAATGGAATCGTAACTTTTATTCATTAAATCAAAACGGAAAATAGAAGCCTGATCCGGACCTATATCCCACTTGCAAACTTTACAAAAAACGAACAAAAATGGTTCTGTTTCAGAAGCAACTATTGCCTCAATATCTCTTTTTTCTTTGATTGGGAAATGGTGCTCGGTGGTGTTTGCGTTTTTGCTGAGTGGAGAGGTGACCTCGTAAAGTGTACCGTTACTTTGTAGCACCCAAGCTACCTCATTCACTACCTCCAGATCTTCGATGTCTTTATTTTTAGAAAATTTCCTTTTCTTCAGAATTTTACCTGTCTCAGTATCAAGTTTATATATAATGGAAGATTCATCTTCTATTGCCCAGAGCTGATCTTCGCCTACCCATTCTATACCAGAAATTTCCTCCATATCATCGGTTAGAATGATTTTTTGGAAGTCCGCAAGGCTATATGCATCTGGAAATGGGATGGTTTTTAATTCTGAAACACTCGGGGCACATTGACTGCTTAGTAGGAGTAATATCAGAAAGACGAATATCTTTGAGAAATGCATCGTTATAAAATTGGAACTAGTTACCTTCAAATAAATTTGCTCAAAATAAGTGAATAGCCGTGGAAACACAACTTGAAAAATTTGAATCCTGGATTAGGAAATTGTTTGAAAACCGCCAAAAACCGGAGGTTTGCTACCATAATTTGGATCATACCTTACAGATAGTAAGCAAGGTTAAAGAGATTGGGGAATATTATAATTTGGGAAAGGATGAGCAGGAAGATTTATTTTTTGCAGGGTGGATGCATGATATCGGTTATTGGGAAGGAAAAGGAGAGGGGCATGAAGCCAGAGGAGCTACAATAGCGGAAGCTTATTTAATTGACTTGGGCATAAGTAAGGATCGGATAGAAAGGATAAAGTCTATTATTATGGCTACAAAGATTCCCCAGAATCCTCAAAATCTGCTGGAAGAGATTATTTGTGATGCCGATCTATTTCACCTGAGCTCTGACAAGTTTTTTGAGCTCACTATATTATTGAAAAAAGAAGTAGAATTTTCCGAATATGGGACTATCCCAACCCTAGATTGGTTAAGGAAGAGCCAACAGTTTATGGAGTCCCACAAATACCATACTTCGTATGCTCAGCAGTATTTACAGCCGGGCAAAGAGAAAAACCTGAAACTCATACAAATGAAAATCAAAGAGGCAGAAGAAAATCCAGATGCGTTCAAGAAAGAAAAGAAAAAGAACAAAAATAAATCGGAGAGAGGGATAGAAACGATGTTTCGGATTACTTCCACAAATCATTTGGAGCTTTCAGCCTTGGCTGATAATAAAGCCAACATCATGATATCGGTCAATTCCATTATCATTTCCATAGTCGTGACCATTCTTATCAGGAAACTTGAGGAGTATCCAAATTACATTATTCCTACTTTTATGCTGTTGGCTACCTGCCTTTCAGCCATGGTCTTTGCTATTCTGGCCACCCGCCCCAAAGTAACGTCTGGTGTGGTGACTAAGGAAGACATTCACAAAAAGCAGGGTAACTTGCTCTACTTTGGAAATTTTCACGAAATGTCGCTTCCCGATTACAAAACAGGCATGCATGCCATGATGGAAGACGGGAATTATCTTTACGATAGCATGATTACTGACATTTATTATTTGGGAAAAGTGCTCTCAAAGAAGTACCTAATGCTCCGAAAGAGTTACAATATTTTTATGTTCGGATTTGTATTATCCGTGATATCATTTCTGATAGCTACCCTTTTCTTTGATCCATTGCAATACTGAGACTGCCGGTGGCCGAAGTTTACAAACGTCAACCTGACTTTAGGGAGCCTCAAATACGTCATGCGGGTTAATTGGGTTTAGTTACAGAAATAAGGAAATATTCCTCTAAGCCCTTCTTTCGTGGATCTGGCAAAGTGGCAATGTGATTTAATCATCGTAAATTTCTCCCTTTTCTTCACATGTTGAAGTTAGGAAAGGGCATTTGGGGGAGGCCCACCGGCAGGTTTTGACTTGTCTTCAGGCAAAGGGACAAATTCTTTGTTATCCGAGGGAGGTAAAAGAATACGCCCCTGCTTCCAGTCTTCCTTAGCCTGCTCAATCCGCTCTTTACGACTGGATACAAAATTCCACCAGATATACCGGTCTCCAAGGTGTTCACCTCCCAGCATCATTAGCGTAGTGTTTTCCTTCGCAATAATCAAAGGATCTACTCCCATGGTAAATACCAGCAGTCTTCCTGCTGTATACGTGACCCCATTCACTTCCACACTGCCTTTCACGAGGTATACTCCTCTTTCGCTGTGTCCTGTAGGGAGTCCAAATCTGGCCCCCTCATTGAGTACGACATGTAAGTAAAACAAGGGAGAGCTTGTCTTGACATGACTGTTCAGTCCATACGCCTCTCCGGCTATTAAGCGCATCCAAACGCCATTGTCGGTAAAAACAGGTAATTCCTCCGCAGTATAATTTTTAAATGAGGGGTCAGTTTCTTCGTCTTTTTCAGGAAGCGCCACCCAAGTTTGAATCATTTCGAGTCCACCCGCAGCGAGTATTGCAGGATCTTCAAAACGTTCGCTATGTGCGATCCCTTTTCCTGCTGTCATCCAATTGACTTCTCCCGGTTTGATCAGTTGCTCCACGCCGAGACTATCTCTGTGCGTTACATTACCTTGAAGGAGATAACTCACCGTGGAAAGTCCGATATGAGGGTGAGGCAACACATCTAAATTGGTGGTGGTAGGAACGCTGACCGGGCCGCCATGATCCATGAAAATAAAAGGACCTACCATTCTCCTTAACTGGAATGGGAGAATGCGTTTCACGGAAAATCCGGGGCTTATGACCGCCTGTCGGGATTCTATTACAATATCAAGCATAATTTATTGATAATTAAAACCAAAGTTAAACACCCGAATTATACCTAAGCAATGATAAATGATAATTAATTTACTGCTTTTACCGATCACGCGTGGCAGTTTTTTCGGTTCTAATCTATCTTCTGAAAGACAAGTATAACTTTGATTGCGCTAGAGGAGACAACTTTCTGAACAAACTTGACAAGCAGCTCCACCACATCAGCCTCACTAATAGTCTATGAAGGAAGAAACGAGGAAAGACGTTGATGATTTTAGTGTTGCTTGCCTACTTTCCTTGTCCGTCTTGAGCCAGTAACATGCGGTGAGCAATACAGAGCCATCCCTGCTAGTGATGTCATTTGAAATTGCCCCAATAATAAGTAATTTAGTGTCGGGCGTTATAGGAATTTATATCTCTGGAAGTAGCGGTTCTGGCTTTTAATGGGTTACTTTTTGGAAGGTTCTCAATGAAAGTAAGGTTAATTCTCCAGTGCTGCGGATTTGGAGCTTAGTTTCTCAACTCATCTCAAATGACTCAACTGTTAAAGTATAATATAAGTAAACACATTACTCTCTCGGACAAAGAGATGGAAGATTTTTGCGGTTTGTTTCAACCAAAAGAAATCAAAAAAAAGGAATTCTTGTTGAGAGAAGGTGAAATGTGCAATTTTGAGGGTTTTGTCACCAAAGGACTTTTTCGGGTATATCATGTCGACCATAAGGGCTTTGAACACGTGCTCTACTTCGCTATTGAAAATTGGTGGATTACAGATATCGACAGCTTCACCAATCAAAAACCTTCCCAACTTTATATTGAAGCATTGGAAGACAGCGAACTCCTAGTGATTTCAAAATTGAATAAAGAACATGCCTACACTAAGTTACCGAACATAGAAAAGCTATTTCGGATAATGACCCAAAAAACACACGTTGCACTGCAAAGAAGAATGATAGATAGTTTGAGCAAAAGAGCTGACGACCGTTATGTGGATTTTATTGAAAAATATCCCCAACTATCACAACGGCTGACCAATCTTCAAATTGCGGCTTATCTAGGTATCAGTCATGAATTTGTGAGTAAAATAAGGAAGAAAATTTCTCTCAGAAATTAAGTTGTCCAATTAGCGTACAGTTTATTTGTAGTGAGTTAACCAAACAAGTAATTAAACAGAGTAATTTTTTCATTTCGATAGTATAATAAATGACTAATTCTAATGCACCAAAAGCTAATAACATATATAAACAAGCGTACTAATTCGGTACTTACAAGTGAAGATGAAGCTTTGATCGAGAAGGCTTTTCAACCCAAAAAACTTAGAAAAAAACAATACTTTTTACAAGTAGGGGATGTGTGTAAGCATACCGGGTTTATTGTAAAGGGAGCAATGCGGCAATATAACGTGGATGATAAGGGAGTAGAACATATTGTAAATCTTTACATTGAAAATTACTGGGCTACTGATCGTGAAAGTTCAATTATGCTTACCCCGTCTGACTATAATATTGATGCATGGGAGGATACCGAACTGCTTATAATTACCCGAGCAGAAATGTTGGATTTGATGACAAAAATTCCTGCTTTAGTAGATATGATTAGGTCTATGGATGAAAGAAATGCCATCGCTTCACAAAGAAGATTAAGCTCTACCATTGGCAGCACGGCAGACAAACGATACCAAGATTTTGCCGACAACCACCCTCAGTTTATCCAGCGGTTTCCGCAACATATTATTGCTTCTTATTTAGGTATTACTAAAGAAACATTAAGCCGGGTAAGAAAACAATTGATGAAATAGCAAAGCTTCAAGAATTATGATAAAAAAAAGTGTTGATAAATATCAACACTTTTTTTTATCATATATCATCGAAGTGAGGAGTCCGTTTGTTACAATTTTGCCTTATCAAATTTATTCGAAAATAAACAGTATATGGAAAATTCAAAAAACACTACGGCCTCTCAACTTCTTCGTCACAGTTTGGATACTTTTCTTGCCAAAGACATGAAAGGCTGGTCAGAATTATGCGCTGAGGATGTAGTTGCCGAATTCCCTTTTGCACCAGAAGGTTCTCAGGCAAGATTTGAGGGCCGGGAGGCGCTCTATGAATATTTGCGTAACTACCCGAGCTTTATAAATGTAAAATCTCTCCCAACTTTGAAAATCTATGGAACGGATGATGCAAATGTTGCCATCGCAGAGTGGAGTGCATCCGGTGTGGTAGTCGCTAGCGGCAATCCATATGAAATGAGCTACGCAACTTTCGTTACTTTCCGTGACGGTCTAATAGTCAACTATCGTGAATATTGGAACCCTCAGGCTTTTCAAAAAGCAATGAGTGGTGGAAGTTTTGCCAGCGAATAATATACACCTATAAGAGCTGTCCAGTGCTGCGTCAAAGTAGCAAACTCAAAAACCGTTGATAAATATCAACGGTTTTTTTTATCATATCTCATCGTTTTCGGGCTGCTCTTAGATGCAATTTTACATCATGAATCAAGGCAAAATCAAATTTTATAACATCCGAAAAAAATGAAAACAAGCAAAATTATTTATTGGATTACAACGGTTATTATCGCAGGGATAATGCTATTCAGTGCTTTCGGATATTTTACCAATCCTGATATGAAAGCAACTTTTGTCCATCTGGGTTTTCCAAATTATTTCAGAATTGAATTAGCGATTCTTAAAGTTTTGGGAGCACTGGTTTTACTGCTTACTATGATTTCAACTAAAATTAAATCATTAGCTTATTTTGGATTTACCCTAACATTTATATCTGCATTTATCGCTCATTTATCCAGTGGAGACCAAATTTCTGTTGCTATAATGCCTCTTGTGTTTTTAGTGATTTTGGGAATATCATATTACTCCCAAGATAAAGAGTAGCCACTTGAAATTGCTATTACAGATACTTTTTACAGGCATGAACTAAATAAACAAGGTGCTTCTTAACATTGGAAACATACTATAGTAGCCTTTAAGGAACGATTTTAACCTAGGAGTAAGGAAATATTCTATTCCAAAAAGAGAAAGAAAACCAACTTATGGTCTATAAATATCCATCGAAGATTTCCTACCAGCCACGGATATAGAAAAGTTATAGGCAACGAAAAAGGCTATACAGATTACCCTAGTTTATAACAATCATTTATTTAAAATGAAAATATTACATATCATATCAAGTCCAAGAGAAGAAGCATCTCAAACTATACAGCTGGGCAAGGCTATCATCAAAAAACTATTGGTCAGACACAAGGAAGCATTCGTAACCGTTCGAAATCTTACTACAGACCCGCTTCCTTATCTTATTGACACCCATATTCAGTCATTCAACACAGTGCCGGGAAACCGTTCATCCACACAATTGGAAGCAATTCGACTTTCAGATAGGTTGCTTGAGGAATTGATAGAATCAGACGTCATTGTCATAGGTGCACCCATGTATAATTTCGGAGTACCTGCCGTCTTAAAAAGTTGGATAGACCATTTAGCGAGAGCAGGGGTAGCATTTAGATACACTGCTGATGGGCCTGTGGGTTTAATCCGGGATAAAAAAATATTTCTTGCTATCGCAACGGGAGGTGTTTACAGCGTAGGCGATTATAAGGCATTGGATTTCATTGAACCTTATTTGCGGACATCTCTTGGATTTTTCGGAATGACAGATATTACCACATTCAGGATCGAAGGAGTTTCGGTTTCTACTCTTAAGGATAACGCCATGGAAGTGGCTCTGGAACAGTTAAGTGTTTTAGATAAATAAGGTCAGTTCACTAATTAGTGTAGTCAATAAAAAACCAAATACTATGGGAAATTCACAAATCCCAACTACTAATTATGATTTTATCATAGTGGGAGGCGGTTCGGCCGGAGCTGTAATGGCATCCCGTCTGAGTGAAAAAAGCAATCAGAATGTCTTATTGGTGGAAGGTGGAAACGCTTACCCCGCATGGGATTACCCCAGTGCTATTTCAAGTGCCAATAATCCCGGTGGAGATGCGGAGCACAACTGGGGATTCCAATCTGAACCGACTGTTTTTGGAAATAAGATAGATCTTCCAAGAGGAAAAGTTTTAGGCGGAAGCTCAGCTATTAACGGTGCAGTTGCTTTGCGTGCCCGTCCGGAAGATTTCAAAAACTGGAATCTTCCGGGTTGGTCCTTTGAAGAAATGCTTCCTTACTTCAAGAAATTGGAGAAAAGTGATTCCGGTGATAAGGAACTTCACGGGTTTGAGGGGCCGCTGCCTGTACGTCAACTCTTGCGATCTGACTTAACATCAGTTCAAAGAGCATTTGTTGATGCAACAGTCAATGTGGGCTACAAGCTCATTGATGATTTTGACGGTGTAGAAGCTAATGGTGTCGGACCTTACCGGATGAATGTGGTAAATGGCGTGCGTGTAAATACAGGAATGGCATATCTCTCAAATTCCGTACGTGAACGCAAAAACCTAACTATCCTATCACAAGCTTTGGTAGACCGTGTATTGTTCAAGGGACAAAAAGCTGTAGGTATTGTGTTGGCTAGTGGAGAAGAATATTTCGCTGAGGAAACGATTCTTTCAGGAGGTACTTATGGAAGTGCGGCTATATTGCTGAGATCGGGAATAGGTCCTAAGGCTGACTTAGAGCAATTGACTATACCGGTGATCGCAGACCTTCCGGTAGGAAAGAATGTGAAAGACCACCCATTTCATTACGCTGCTTATGCATTGCATAAAGAAATGGTGGAAAGCAAGTCACCGCCCATTGCGGCGAAACTATGGACTTCAGCATTCAATAAAGAGGAAGGCGAACTGGATATTCACATCACGGCTACACATCTTTTCCCGGATGAATATAGCCCAACTCTAATGGGATTTGTTCTTGGAGTGGCCGTAACCACACCGCGCTCAAAAGGGAAAATATGGATTGAAACAACGGATCCAAATATCAATCCAAAAGTGGATTTAAATTTTCTTGATGATCAGGAAGATACCGTTAGGATGATTGAAGGAGCAAAACTTGCGAGACGTATCGCAGCAACGTCTCCGTTTTCAGAATTTATCCATTCAGAAATCGCACCGGGTTCATCCGTGGTGACAGACGGGGACTTAGAAGAAGCTATCAAAAAAAATATAGCCAGCTATGCCCATCCGACAAGCAGTGCGCCAATGGGGGCTATAAACTCAAAAGAGGCAGTAGTTGATTTGGAAGGAAGAGTTCATCATGTAGAATCCCTTCGGGTAGTAGATGCTTCCATTTTCCCTGATATTATTTCTGCAGCTACCAATGTGACAACAATCGCTGTTGCAGAACGAATAGCCGATATACTGTTAAAATCTTAAAACTGCCAACTTTCTATATAAACACTTATTATTCAGGTTTTTATAGAGAAAGTAGATATATGGCCTTTACTAATTGAGTTATTAAATTATATGTATATCCGCATTTCTGCCAGTAAAGCAATAAATGATACGGTAGACCCTAGCATTGAGATTACTTCGGTCTCCCGATAGCCATCGGGACGTCATCGGTCTTCCTGCCAGCAAGCCAGAGAAAATGAGGCTACAAGCATCATCCGATAGCTATCGGATGCGGATAATTTTAAATTTTATGAATATGGGACACACTGCATCAAATAAGACAAACGAAGATAGAGTAACTATGGGGTATAACTTAGATCCTGAAATAGGAAAAGCAATGTCTGATTTTCTCGATCAGAACTCTCCGGGACAAATTCCTGAAAAGGGTGATTGGCGAATGCTAAGGGAAAATGTCAATAAATTCTATGCAAACCTTAACCAGTATTTGCCGGCTCATCCAGAGGTCAGCACGAAAGACTTCAGCATCCGCACAACTATTGGAACAGAGATTAATTTACGCTGGTATAGCCCACCGGGAAAAGTGGTTTCAGGTTCAGCATTCGTGTACCTGCACGGTGGCGGTAGAGTGGCAGGCTCATTGGAGTTATACGATCGAATCGTTTCTGATTTCGCCTATCAATCGGGCGTTCCTTTTCTTTCTGTGGATTATAGTCTTTCACCGGAAGTAGACGGAGAGGCTCAAGCTGAAGAGGCATTTAGTGCATTGACTTGGCTGAAAAAACAAGCAGTTGATCTTGAGATTGATGAACACCGTATTGGTATCATGGGAGACAGTGCGGGTGGTGGGATAGCCGCTGCAGTAGCTATTCTTGCGCGTGACCGTGGAATTCAGCTTTCACGTCAATTACTGATTTATCCCATGCTCGATGATCGTAATCTCATTCCTGATGAGCGGTTGATGCCTTTTGCAGTGTGGACTTATGACAACAATTACACGGGATGGAGTGCCTCACTGGGTGATGATAGGGATGCACATGGGGTCTCAGCTGTAGCTGTACCTACCCGCCTGCTTCAATTTGAGGGTTTGGCACCGGCTTTTATTTCAGTAGGAGACTTGGATATTTTCCGCAATGAGAATTTAGCTTATGCAGGTAAGCTGGCAAAAGCAGGTGTCCCGGTTGAGTTTCATTTACATCCGGGAGCTCCACATGGATTTGAATTTATTGCACCTGATGCAGCTGTATCCAAAAGAGCCATGGCTGATTACATACGAGTGATACAAGCTATATAAAGAGAGATATCCAGTAAACATTCAGAATAGTTTCAATAAACAAGTATGAAATAGAGCATGATCCCGTACGTACGGGAGCACACTGGGATGATTATAGTGCATGTGAGATTCCTCCCGATAGCTCCCGATAATTATCGGGACGGGATGACCTTTGAAAAGCAAATTATAAACACATGAAATCGAGCATGACTCAAGAGTCACACACTGGGATGATTATAAGCCTTGCGAGATTCCATGTGACCAAATAAAAACAAATTATAAACACATGAAAGCATCATCAAAAAAAGTGGCATTGGTCACCGGAGCGGCAACAGGAATTGGGCGAGCCATAGCGATACGCTTGGCTCAAGACGGAATCGCAGTAGCCGTAAATTATGTCGGAGACTCAATGCAAGCCGATGAAGTAGTCAATGAAATCAGAGCAGCAGGTGGCACAGCAACCGGATTTCCAGCAGATGTAAGCCAAGTGGTAGCGATAGTCGGACTTTTCAATGACGTAAGCCAAGAATTTGGAGGGATCGATATAGTCGTAGCAAATGCCGGAATAGCAATGATTGGTATTCCTGTTGTTGAAGTTACGGAAGCTGAGTTTGACCGGATTAATGGGGTAAATTATAAAGGAACCTATTTTGTGCTGCAGCAGGCAGCCAAGCACGTCAGAAATGGAGGCCGTATTATTCAAATATCTTCCACAAGTTCACTTTATCCGGCAGCAGGTCTTGGTATTTATGCCCCCAGCAAAGCATCCGGTAGAGTAATTACCGAAATCCTGGCGCAGGAACTCGGTTCCCGTCAAATATCTGTGAATAGTGTTTTCCCCGGCCCTACCAAGACACCTTTAATGGAAAAAGAGGTTTCAAAGGAAGAATTGGAAAGAATCGGCCAAGCAATGAATCTGGGTCGAATGGGGGAACCGGAAGACATTGCGGGGGTAGTGGTATTCCTTGCAGGCCCAGAAGGAGGGTGGATAAACGGACAGCAAATCATTGTAAATGGAGGCGGGAGAATATAACTTTCAATTAAGAAAATAATGGAAATAGGAATAGACAGTTTTGCATCAGGATCCATTCAAAAGGCTGCGGATGGAGCTGATATACTTGAGAAATTGCTGAAAAGGATAGAATATGCTGATCAAGCCGGACTTTCAAGTTTTGGTATTGGGGAGCATCATAGGAGTGAGTTTTTTGATTCGGCACCTGCGGTTATTTTGGCAGCCGCTGCTGCCCGAACCAAGCAGATAAGACTGACTAGTGCAGTTACAGTCTTGAGTGCTGCAGATCCGGTACGGGTTTTTCAGGAATTTGCGACACTTGACCTCATCTCAAAAGGAAGAATAGATTTAGTGGTGGGACGTGGTTCATTTATAGAATCATTCCCTTTGTTCGGATTTGATCTCAATGATTACGATGCACTTTTTATGGAGAAGTTGGAGCTATTAATCCAAATTCAAACCAGTGAAAAGGTAACCTGGTCGGGAAAATTCAGACCTCCTTTAAAGAATCAGGCTATATACCCCAGACTATTTCAGGACCCAATGCCTTTATGGATTGGTGTGGGAGGCACTCCGGCATCATTTGTAAGAGCCGGTAGGTTAGGAATACCTCTGATGATTGCAATAATTGGCGGTGAGCCAAGACGTTTTAGAGGATTGATAGATATGTATAAAGATGCAGGGATAAAGGCAGGGCACGCTCCTGAAAAATTGAAAGTAGGCATACATTGTCTAGGCTATGTAGCTTCCAGCAGAAGTAAGGCATTGGCTGATTATTATCCAGGCTATGCCGAGACGTTTACGCGGATGGGTAGAGAGCGGGGCTGGCCACCGATTACGCCTGCTCATTTCAATTCTCAAGTTGATAAAAATGGAGCACTGATTGTCGGTGAGGCGGAAGAGGTGGCTGAGAAAATCCTGAGATTCAGTGAAGATTTGGGAGGGATTTCCAGATTGACCTTCCAGATGGATAATGCAGGTCTTTCGCATGCACAATTAATGGACTCCATAGAGCTGATAGGAAGTAAGGTAATTACAAGGGTAACTAACTAAAATGAAAAGTAACTTAGAGAAAGTGTCTTAATAGTTGAATTGCTTTAAGATTATCCGCTTTCTTTCCATCACCCAAAAAAGTTGTGGAAGAGAAATACAAGAGCTTGAGT
This sequence comes from Algoriphagus aurantiacus, assembly GCF_035156405.1. NCBI lineage: Bacteria > Pseudomonadati > Bacteroidota > Cytophagia > Cytophagales > Cyclobacteriaceae > Algoriphagus > Algoriphagus aurantiacus. Next base: position 35,674 of record NZ_JAXRUT010000002.1, read on the forward strand.
TGAAGTATGGGTTAAGGGAAATAAGAGAATCGAAATACATCGTGTTATGGTGGTCTTCTGAATAGTAACGAAAGAATTTAGCTAGATACTCAGCGCATGTTCGTGGCATGTTTAATTTTTTTGAGCTGTATGTCTGAATTCATTTATTGAACTAGTTCAATGTTTTAGGGCAGTGCGCGGTTCCATCTTTGTATTATCAATTTTAAACAACACGAGAATGAAAAATCTTATTTCAGTATTACTAGTTATAACCTTAAGTTTAGTTTATATGGAGACACAAGCTCAGAGTTTTAAAACTATCGAAGCCGATAAGTTAGAACTGAAAATTTACAACGCATCAGAAAACAGTTTTGGAGTTGCATCGGTCATCGTTTCGGGTAAAACTGATGCGGTTCTGATTGATGCACAATTCACATTGGAAGATGCCGAAAAAGTAGCCCGGGAAATCAAAGAAAGTGGTAAAAAGTTGACCTCCATTTTTGTTTCTCACGGTGATCCTGATTTTTATTTTGGGTTGCAGGTGTTCAAAAACTACTTCCCTGAAGTTACTGCTTATGCATCACCTGCCACAGTGGAGCACATTAAAGCAACAGCGCAGAAAAAATTGGAAGTTTGGGGCGAACGATTGGGTACAAAAATAACTTCCAATGCTATTCTACCCCAAGTGTTAAAAGGAACAAGTATTGATTTGGAAGGCCAGAAATTGGAAATCATGGGTCTGGAAGAATTTCTAAATAAGACATTCGTTTGGATACCTTCTATCAAAGCAGTTGTGGGTGGGATCAATGTGTTCGGAACGACATTCAATCTTTGGATGGCAGATGCCCAAAGTGCTGAAGCCCGTAAAAGTTGGATTATGGTTTTGGACAAAATTGTAGCGTTGAATCCTGAAATCGTGATTCCGGCTCATGCTAACTCAAATTCTCCATTCGATATATCAGCTGTAGCGCATACCAAAAATTACATCCAATTCTACGAAGAAGCATTGAAAACCAATACCACTTCGGAAGCATTGATAGCTGCTTTGAAGGCAGAATATCCAAACCTGACTTTTGAGACCGCCTTGCAGATTGGGGCAAAAGTAAACACGGGAGAAATGAAATGGTAAAATTATCACTACTATGCAGCTTGGCGATGCTTCTTGCATTGTCAAGTTGTATTTCAAACGAAGGAAAAATGACAAATCTTGAAATTATAAAAAGCACTTACGAAGGCAAAACTTCGGAAGAAAATGGCAAGAACTTGGCAAAATATGTGGCGGAAAATATCAGTTGGACTGAAGCCAAAGGTTTTCCTTATGGAGGAACATACATTGGACTGGAAAGTATATCCAACAACGTATTCAGCAGATTAGGCAGCGAATGGATAGATTACAAATTTACACCAGAAGACTATGTGGCAAGTGAGGATAAAGTAGTTGCTTATGGGACCTACACAGGTGCTTATAAAAAAAGCAACAAACCTTTTACGGCCAGAGTTGCTCATATTTGGAAACTCAAACAGGGGAAAATAATCAGCTTTGAGCAATTTGTGGACAGCAAAATGGTAGTTGATGCTACCCAATAAAGACTGATTTTTATTAATTGAGTTTTGACACTAATAGTTTGCCTTTCTTCAGGGAGGATGTATACCCACTTCAAGTGGAGATGGGAGGCAATCCATATGTAAGAGATTTATTAGGGCTAGGCCTTGAGCTGATTTCACCCGATACTAAAAAATAGGTTTTTGCCTAAAAATCAAGATGTTCAATTATAAAACATGTTCACATTTAGGTGTTTATGAAATTATCAATAAGTCTTTTGACCCATTTAAAATAACACAATGTAAAAAGAAGCATTTTTTTTGATCTTTTTTGAAAAAATAAAAGGCTTAAACTATTGTCTAAGCCTTTATGTGCGCTCGGAAGGATTCGAACCCTCAACCCTCAGAGCCGAAATCTGATATTCTATCCAGTTGAACTACGAGCGCAGAAAGTAATGAGAATTGCTCCTCATTACTATAGTTTATTTTTATGCTTCGAGTACAGCCTGTACTTTTTCAGCAGCTTCTTTCAGCGTAATTGCAGATGAAACTTTCAATCCTGATTCGTCAATGATTTTTGCACCTTCAGCAGCATTTGTTCCCTGTAGTCTTACGATGATAGGAACTCTGATGTCTCCGATTGATTTGTAAGCTTCTACTACACCACTTGCGATTCTGTCGCATCTTACGATACCACCGAACACATTGATAAGAATAGCTTTTACATTTGGATCCTGAAGAATGATTCTGAAACCAGCCTCTACAGTAGTAGCATTTGCCCCTCCCCCTACATCTAGGAAGTTAGCAGGTTCGCCACCTACCAATTTGATCATGTCCATAGTTGCCATCGCAAGACCGGCTCCATTCACCATGCAACCTACGTTTCCGTCAAGTTTCACATAGTTCAAGCCTGATTCACCAGCTTCTACTTCCAATGGATCTTCCTCTGCCACATCTCTCAATGCTGCCAATCCTTTTTGTCTATATAGAGCATTGTCATCGATGTTCACTTTAGCATCTACTGCCAAGATCTTATCATCGGACGTTTTCAATACCGGGTTGATTTCAAATTGAGAAGAATCAGTTCCTTCGTAAGCATTGTAAAGGGCAGTGATAAATTTCACCATTTCTTTATGTGCATTACCAGAAAGACCTAATCCAAATGCTACTTTTCTAGCTTGGAAAGGCTGAAGACCAACTTTAGGGTCGATCCACTCTTTCATGATTTTCTCAGGAGAGTTTTCTGCAACTTCCTCGATGTCCATTCCACCTTCGGTAGAGGCCATGATTACATTGCTTCCTGTAGCTCTATCCAATAGAATAGACAGGTAATATTCCTTTGGCTCAGAGGCGCCTGGATAATACACATCCTCAGCGATCAAAACCTTATTTACTACTTTTCCTTCTGGACCAGTCTGGTGAGTTACCAAGGTACCTCCAAGGATATTTTTAGCCTTTTCAGAGACATCTTCCAATTTCTTGGCAAGTACTACTCCGTTAGAACCTGTTTCATTGACTTTGCCTTTTCCACGGCCACCTGCGTGAATCTGAGCTTTGATCACAAACCAGCTAGTACCAGTTTGCTCTTTCAACTTAACGGCTGCTTCATGAGCTGCTTCAGGTGTGTCGGCGACTATACCTTCCTGAATACGAACTCCGTAACCTTTTAATACTTCTTTAGCCTGATATTCGTGAATATTCATCCTTTGGAAATTTTTGCTCGAAGTTAAGCCCTAAGACTCGATAAATCAAACCTGAGTTTTTCCTTTTTCAGGAAAAAAAGCCGTTAATTTCCAATTGAGATAGGCATTTGGCCTATTTTTGAAAGAATAACAAATGTTAGCATGCTGAAAGCCAATGGAATCCATAAATCATATGGAAGCCTACAAGTATTAAAAGGTGTAGATCTAGAAATTTTAACTTCTGAAATTGTTTCCATAGTCGGTTCCTCTGGAGCTGGGAAAAGTACATTACTCCATATTCTCGGGACTTTGGATCAACCGGATCAGGGTACTTTGGAGATGGATGGGAAAAAGCTCCTCAATCTAAAAGGAGATGAGTTGGCCAAATTCCGAAATGAACGGATTGGCTTTATTTTTCAATTTCATAATCTACTTCCTGAATTCACCGCTCAGGAAAATATCATGATTCCAGGATTGATCGGTCAGGCGTCTACCGATTCATTACTCAAGAAATCAGGTGAACTGGCGGAATTGCTTGGCATTTCGCATCGTTTAGATCACAAACCTTCCACACTTTCAGGCGGAGAGCAGCAGAGAGTGGCTGTGGCACGTGCACTGATCAATAGCCCGGCAGTTGTATTTGCTGATGAACCTAGCGGTAATCTGGACACTCAAAATGCTAAAGGTCTCCATGAATTGTTTTTCACACTTCGAAAAGAATTGGGACAAGCTTTCGTCATCGTCACGCATAATGAAGAGCTTGCCGAAATGGCCGACCGGAAAGTAGTGATGCAGGATGGGATGATTTAATAAGATTTTAGACGCTAGTCGCTAGAAATAAGATACTAGACGCTAGACTCAATGATTGTTGAAGGGAAATTGGAGTGAGACAGAAAAATTATTGGGGCAAGTAACCTTCAGACGAGCCAAAACCAAAGATTTTAGAATAGACCTTTTTAGCGCAAGTCTTCAGACTTGTGCCTAGACTTAATGCAGTCTTCAGACTGCTGTTTTGTAAAAAGTAATTGGAAGAAGTCAGGAGACTGCATTTTTAAAAGTCCAAGTCTGAAGACTTGAACTAATTGGTAGTAGGAAAGTTGTCGCGAGAAATAAATAGCGCCTTCGCGCCTCCCGATAGCTATCGGGAGCGGGAGATTTTTCTGGTTTAGCTTACTTCTGCAGCCCCTTCAACATCGCCTCAATATGTCCTTTCGACTCAAACATCTCTGAGAAAACGGCCGCTATCTTGTGGTCTTTATCTATGAGATAAGTAATTCTTTTGGGCATTTTGATAAGGGGTATGAGCGCATCGTAGGACTTGCATACCTCACCAGTGGGATCAGAAAGCAAATCAAATGGAAGCCTATACTCCTTTTTGAACCTTTCGTGCGTCTCTATATCATCCTTGCTGATACCCAATACAGGGATTTCCAGATTGCGGAAAGCTGCAAATTGATCTCTGAATTCACAGGCCTCTGCGGTACATCCTTTGGTGAAATCTTTTGGATAAAAGTAAAGAATGAAGGCTTTGCCTTTCAAATCAGTAGACAAATCGATTGATTTAGCTCCGGTGGATTTGAGATTGAATTCCGGTGCGGTACTTCCTGTTTTTAATGCCATAAACACTAAAACCCAAGTTGCAGATAATGGTTCGCGCAGTAGATGAGATTTTGTAAACTTTTATTGAACTATTAAGCTTACAAATTCCTTAAAAAAACATCACTCTGAAAAGCTACGATTTTGAAGATTAACAGTGTCCAGTCCATGCTTTTGGCTGGAATATTTTTCGCTCTGATGAATGTTTCTGTCAAGTACATTCCGCACATTCCTGCCATAGAAATCATCGTTTTCAGATCTGTATTCTCCTTGATATTTAGCTATTTGGTATTAAAAAAACAAAAGGTAAATGTCTTTGGCAATAATAAGAAATGGCTGATTATCCGTGGTGTAGTTGGATCTATTGGTTTGATTTCCTTCTTCTATACACTTCAAAATATTCCACTGGCAAGTGCTGTTATTATTCAATACCTGTCGCCGATCTTTACCACGATTTTCGGGATATTTCTACTGAGAGAAAAAGTGAAGCCTATACAATTTCTTTTTTTTGCCATTTCTTTTGTAGGCGTGATCGTAATTCAGGGAGTTGACGCAAGGGTAGATACGTTCTGGGCCGTAGTGGGAATTATCTCTGCAATATTCTCTGGCTTGGCGTATAATGTCATTCGCAAACTGAAGAACACGGAGCATCCTCTGGTGATCATATTCTATTTTCCACTGGTGACTTTGCCTTTTGTCCTGATCGTCTCAGCTTTTGGCTGGGTGAATCCTGTAGGCTGGGATTGGGTGATATTGCTTTTTATTGGCATTTGTACCCAGACGGCTCAGTATTTCTTGACGATTGCTTATCAAAATGCAAATGTGTCCAAAGTGGCCAGTCTTACTTACATAGGGATAGTTTACGCATTGATATTTGGTTTTTTCTTTTTCGGAGAAATGTTCAATGCCCTTGCTTATGTGGGAATGGGGCTTGTTTTACTGGGCATTCTACTGAATATGCGGGTGAAGCAAGTTTCGTGAATGAATTGGACAGGAATCTAAAGCAGGTTATTTTTGAATTTAGGTAACTACGAAAAATGAAAATCACCAAAGACTTATACAAGGGATCGTTGGCCCTTCTTACAGATTTTTATCAGCTGACTATGGCTTATGCTTACTGGAAGTCGGGCAAGGCTGAGCAGGAAGCTGTGTTCAATCTTTTCTTTCGCAAGCATCCGTTTCAGGGTGGATTTACAATCGCTGCTGGTTTGGATTATGTAGTGGATTACTGCAAAAATTTCAAATTCAGTGAAGAAGACCTGAGTTATCTAGCTACCATGAAAGGCAAGAATGATCAGGTGTTGTTTGAAAGTGGTTTTTTGGACTACCTCAGAGAAATGAAGTTCAGCTGCGATATCGATGCAGTGGAAGAAGGCACAGTGGTTTTTCCCAATACTCCATTGGTTCGTGTGAAAGGTCCCTTGATCCAATGTCAATTATTGGAGACACCGCTTTTAAATATCATTAATTTCCAAAGCCTGATTGCGACCAAAGCAGCTCGGATCAATTTGTCCGCTCAGGGTGAGCCTATATTGGAATTTGGCCTACGGCGTGCTCAGGGAATTGATGGGGGATTAGCCGCTTCTAGAGCAGCTTATATTGGAGGATGTGCTTCTACAAGCAATGTGATGGCTGGCAAACTGTTTGGAATTCCTGTCTCGGGTACACATGCACATAGCTGGATCATGTCCTTCGAGACAGAGATGGAAGCCTTTGAAGCCTATGCTGATGCTTTTCCTGATCAATCCATTTTCCTGGTTGATACCTATGATACAGTCAATGGAATTAAAAATGCCATCAAAGTTGGCAACGCTTTGCGAAGCAAGGGCAAAGAAATGGTGGGTATCCGAATAGACTCTGGTGACTTGGCCTATTTCAGTAATATCGCCAGAGAGATGCTCGATGAAGCAGGTTTCCCAGACGCTAAAATAGTCGCCTCGAATGATTTGGATGAAAATATAATTACGTCCTTAAAAGGTCAGGAGTCATCTATCAATGTATGGGGAGTCGGCACAAAACTGGTGACGGCTTTTGATCAGCCTGCCCTGGGCGGAGTATATAAGTTATCAGCTATCCGAGATAAAAATGGTGCTTGGGTTCCCAAAATCAAACTTTCTCAGCAGTCCCTGAAAATCAATATCCCAGGCTTGCATACTGTCAAGCGTTTCTTTTCTAAGGGAATGGCAGTTGCAGATATGATTTATCTTGATTCTCAGGAATTAAACCCCAAGGCTGCCTTAATCATAGATCCGAATGATCAAACCAGAAGAAAGCGAATGATGCCAGCTTTTTACCAAGAGGAAATATTGCTGAAGCCAGTCTTCGAGCATGGTAAACTGATTTATAAGCTTCCTACAATTAGTCAGATCAGAGACAGAGTACAAAGTCAACTAAACTCGCTGGATAAAACGCACAAGAGACTGGTGAATCCCCATTTATATCCAATCGGTTTGGAAGAAAATCTACATAATTTGAGAATGGAATTGGTACTGAAAGCTAAACAACTTGACAATGGCAATGAACCTGAAAAATAGTGCATTACTGATTGTGGATGTACAAAATGATTTTCTTCCTGGTGGCGCTTTGGCAGTTAGTAATGGTGATGAGGTCGTACCTGTCATCAATGCCTTGCAGGAGAAATTCAATTTTATTGTTGCCACCCAAGATTTTCACCCTGCGGATCATGGAAGCTTTGCAGCAAGTCATAAGGGAAAAAGTGCGGGAGAGGAAATTAAATTGAATGGTTTACAGCAAAAGCTATGGCCTATCCACTGTGTCCAAGGATCAGAAGGAGCGGAGTTTCATGAGGAGTTGAATCCTATCAAGTGGAAGGCAATTTTTCAAAAAGGCAAAAACCCTGAAGTGGATTCCTATTCTGGTTTCTTTGACAATGCACGCAGGGAAGATACCGGTCTTGGAGATTTTCTTCAAAACGAAGGGATAATGAACGTATATGTCACTGGGCTGGCACAGGACTATTGTATCAAATTCACTGCGTTGGATTCAGTTAGTCTAGGGTTCAAAACTTACCTGATCACCGATGCCACCAAAGCCGTGAACCTTGAGCCTAGAGATGGTGATGAAGCGTTAGAAGAAATGAAAAAAGCAGGAGTGATCCTTATTGAAAGTACAGCTATACTAGATTAATCATGTTTGAATACAATTCAGAAAAGCATTACCCTAAGGAGACCGAAAGCAGGGTCCTGATTAGATTTCAGGATTGTGACCCACTTCGTCACTTGAACAACGCAAAGTATTTCGATTACTTTTTCAATGCCCGGGAAGATCAGGTACCCAAGCTTTACGGGGTAGAAATGATGGATTTTATCAAAAAGTACCAAGCTGCCTGGGTGATATACAATCATAATATTTCCTATGTGAAGCCAGCGATGGTGGGCGAATGGGTTCGCATTAAGAGCCGTATTATCTGGCATAATCACAATACAGTGGTTTTGGAATATTACATGACTGATGATAGTGAGATGCAATTGAAAACTCTCCTGTGGACTACCATGCGCTATGTGACACTGGCAGAAGGGAAATCTACCGATCACACCGGGGCAGTCAATGAATTCCTAACAGCGACTTCGCTGAACTTGGATATTTCTGGTATTCAGATTAAAGATCGCGTAAAATCACTTTCACAAGAGCTTAAAAAGAATTGATATAAATCAAATATTTGTATCTAAGCGAACAAGACCTGTGCATTAGCGTACAGGTTTTTATTTTTTAAAATATTTATTTTCAGGCACTTATAAATTTTTCAAAAATTAATTTTTACTATCATTTGCAATAAAGTGTAACCTGCACTTTTACCGAATTAGTCCGGAACTGTTCGGGTTTAATACAATTTCATAGCAAATCGATCGCTTTCCATACAGACAGGAACAGGTTATTAGTATGATAACCAAATTTTATTTTGTTTGATTGTTAATATTTGCAAATAAGGTAAGGGCCCAAAATGGCATTGAAAGGCCCTTCTGGGACAGTTGGTATATGGTTCGCAACTGGGACAAGCATAACTCTAAACCAACAAATGTTATGAAAACCTTATTCACATTCGCACTAGCAGGACTTTTAGCTACCAGTACATTTGCCTCCAATGATCTAGAAGATTTGAAAGCAAATTCATCCGTTCACACCAGTTTCAAGAGAATCTCAGTACTTCTAAATGGGGGTGTAGGCAAAGCAAAAATTGCCATTTACGATATGAACGGGAAAAAACTTCACTCCCGAATAGTAAAAGCAAGTGAGGACCTACGTGTTCCTTACGATTTGAACAGCCTTCCTTGTGCAGAGTACAAAGTAAAGATTTCCACCGATGAGGAAGAAGTGATCTACACTGTAGAGACAGTTGAGAAAGAGGAGCCAACCCCTGCTATGTTGCCACTGATGGCTTATGGTAAAAAGATTGATAGATATACCGTTAATCTTTTGGTGATAGGATTGGAAGAACCAGGAGTAGACGTCAAAATTAAAAAAGTATCTGATGACAAGGTAATTCATCAAGAAACGGTAGATCAACCAGAAGGCTTCCGAAAAAATTACAGATTGAATGGAGTGCAACCCGAGGATGTTTATTTCGAAGTAACTGACGTAAAAGGTAGAACCCGTATAATATATATTTGAATTCTAAACCAGCCTCTTGTGCAAAGGCCCTAAATTGAATGATTTGGGGCTTTTTTGTTTGCCAAGTTTTTTTTACCACATAGGAGCCACATAGGAAAACATAGATTGATGTATTGGTTTTAATGCTTGAACTCTCTTGAGCATAAAAGCCACTATTTTCTTAGCATGTGCGCTGTTAAGTCATTAGCGATTTGCTCCAGGTCGGTACCAAGTAGCTCTTTATTGACCCGCAGAACTTTCTCTCTTTCCAGTTTTGGCAATTGCTCGAAACCATAAAATGCCCCCAAAATCCCACCTGCTACTGCTGATGTGGTGTCATTATCCCTTCCGAAATTGACTAGGAAAGTAAGCGTACCCATAAATTCAAAGTCTGCATAAATCATGGCCGTTAGTGTTTGAAGCCAAATTTCACCAGAATGGAATGGCATGTCCTGAAGTCGCTGATCCAGCTGGGTAAAAGCAAATTGTAATGCTTTGCTATTTTCTTTAAGTTGATTACCTAAGCTGTCTTGCTTAGCTGCTTCTGCGGAGATCCAGAGTGCATTTTTCAGAATAGAATGGGCTGTTCGACCTACCAATCGACTTTGAAAGTAATGGGCAGGATCCAATCTTAGGGAAGCGAGTAAATCTTCTTTTGTAGCACCTAGTTTCATTCCAGCCGCTGTCATTGCAGCGGATTGGGCGGTTATATCCTTCGCATACCCTAGATCATACAATGAAAGTTTATAAGCCTCCTGATACGCCTTTTCCGGATTTCCTGGAAAATATGAACCAATTGATGGGGCATAGAGTAATCCCGCACAAACCATTTCACCTCCATAGAATTTCCCCAAAGAATCAGCATAGCCTATCAGATTATCTTCAATAAAGGGTTGACTTACTTTAGCCCACTCTTGTAGCCATCCTAACTTTAAGTAAGCCGACTCAAAAGGTTCAGGATCAACTGTTTTTATTTCTTTAAATTCCTTTGTGTAAAGCTCATAAGTAGTGAGAATATGCTTTACAAAATCTTTAGCATTCAATTCATTGCTTTTTTGAGTCAACAAGTAAGTTGAAGCCAACACTTTCCAGCGTGTATCATCTGTGGTGCCACCCGCAGGAAGATTAGCTATCCAAACCCCTTCTGGAGAAACTTCACGAATCATAGAATCCAGGCTTTCTACAAAACCATATTCAAGCTTGATCGCATCCCGTGCCCACATCTCCGTGGGAGCGCCCATCGCGTCACCAATTGCAGATCCCACTAGCATGCCTAAGATTTTGTCATGCAGTTGCTTTTCGGACATACCCAACTCAGGCACTTCCTGATCGGAAAATTGGATAGGAGATGAGGATTCCTTTTTGTTACATGCAGTAATTAGCAGTAGGAAAAGAACAAAAAGACTACAGTTTTTCATTGTGACAAAATAAGTTTTCTGGCTTTTTTAAGAAGTGATTTCTTCTCTTCTAAGGAAAGTGACAAGGGGAGCTGAGCTATGCCTATGAGCCTACGCATGATTTCCATACCTCGATAAGCATTCACCAGGTTAACAGCGTAGCTATGTTTATAAAGTTTCAAAAAGTCCAATTGGCAACTATAATTCATCCTTGCCAAATCAAAATGAGCGAAAAGAACCCCAAGATCAAATTCGTTATCACCCATATAAGAAAACTCGGTGTCGATGATTTTGACTCCATTGTCAGTCTTAAGCCAGGAAGCTGGATAAAAATCTCCGTGCAATAAAGTGGTTCCCTGTGATAAATACCGTTGGCCTAGTAAATCTAGGGCAGATTTTAATTTATTGTCCCTTTTATACTTCAAGCTTATTTCCTGCAAACCTGGCTGAATTAAATCCAAGTCAAATCCATTATCTTCTTTAAATGGAAAGTGGAAAAGGTGCTCATGATTCAGCTTTTTCATTTTTAGGTTGTCAGGGAAATTACTCACTTCTACATTATGCAAAGCATTTAAATACCTGCTAATGGAATGAAAATCACTCATTTCCCATTTATAATCTTTTCCATAAATGTCATTGAAGTCTTTTCCAGCTCCAAGATCATCCATCAGTAGAATGTAATGTTCAGGATTGTAAAGAATCACTCCTGGACTATAGCTGCTGAGTACTTCATCAACTTCTATGAGCTGGTAGTAGCATAGTTCAATCTCAATTCTTTCTATGGGAGCTGGAATTTGTGGGAATTTCCGTACGAATGGTTTGGATTGCTTCAGGATAACTGATCTTAAGTTTGTTTTTATTCTTAATACCAGATTCATATTACTTTCTCCCGCAGGTTCCACTGAAAGAAGCTTTTCATCATCTTTCCAAAGTGGGAGAGCGTGTAGCTTTTTCAGGCTGGAATGTTCGTTTAGATCGATCATAATGTTGTGTTAGGGTATTAATTATCGAAACTATAAATAAGTTTAAACACTAAGGCACCTTTTATAAAAGTTCCAAAATGAGATGGAAAAGGTCTTTTCGAAGACAATTGAAATCGAGCATAACTCGATAATCACTCACCGGGATGACAATAATAATGCGAGATTCCATCTGACCATTGAAAAACAAAAAATAAACAGATGAAATCGAGCATGACGCAAGCGACACACAGAGGGATGATTTTCCACGGTCCGAGATTCCATATGACCTATAAAAATCAAATTATAAACATATGAAATCGAGCATGACTCAAGAGTCACACGGAGGAATGATTATCTATGATGCGAGATTCCATCCCGATTTTCGGGACAGGTAATGGCCTTTAAGAGACAAATTATAATCATATGAAATGGCGGGAATTAAAATCCCTATTTTTGATATGAATTAAACCCATAATATAGACACCATGTTTGGACTACCCCGAACTCTTTACACGGAAGAGCATGATCTCTTCAGAGCCAGTGTAAGAGATTTTATAGCAAAAGAAATAACCCCATATAACGCACAATGGGAAAAAAATAAGATGGTTTCACGGGAAAGTTGGCGTAAACTTGGTGAAAGTGGATTTTTAGGAATACAGGCACCAGAGCGTCTTGGAGGAATGAATATTCAGGATTTTAGGTACAACGCTATTTTTATAGAAGAACTTGGGTTGAGTGGATGCTCAGCTCCGGCAATAGGTTACCCCCTTCACAACGATATTGTAATACCTTATATTTTGCACTTTGGAACTGAACAAGCCCTTGAAAAGTATATTCCCAAGATGGTTTCAGGAGAATACATAGGAGCTGTAGCTATGACAGAACCGGGAGCTGGAAGTGACCTACAGGGCATGCGTACTAGTGCTATTGATCAGGGAGATCATTACTTAGTAAATGGAAGTAAAACTTTCATTACTAATGGGTATTTATCTGATGTAGTAGTGGTTGCAGTGAAAACTGATCCTAAGAAGGGAGCAAAAGGAATTAGCCTCATCTTACTGGATAATTCTATGGTGGGATATACCAAAGGTCTTCCATTTGATAAGGTTGGTCTACACGCGCAAGATACCTGCGAGTTATTTTTTGAAGATGTAAAAGTCCCAAAAGAGAACTTGTTGGGTTTGGAAGGTGAGGGCTTCAAATACCTGATGACCGAGCTGGCTCAGGAGCGCTTGGTAGTGGCACTGGCGGCTGTTGCTTTGGGCGAATATATGCTTGAGGAAACCATTAAATATGTAAAGGAACGAAGGGCATTTAATCAGGCGATATCTGACTTTCAAAATACCCGTTTTAAATTGGCAGAAATGTGTGCGGCACTAGAGCAGGGTAGAATTTATTGCGACCATCTTGTTCTGCTTCACAATGATGGGAATCTGGATTCAGCCATGGCTTCAGCAGCTAAATACAATATGACCGAGTTGCAGTGTAAAGTTGCTGATGAATGTGTGCAGCTACATGGTGGCTATGGATATATGTGGGACTATGGGGTGGCAAGAGCCTATGCGGATGCTAGAGTTCAGCGTATTTATGCAGGTACAAATGAGATTATGAAAGAACTCATCGCAAGAAAAATTTTGAAATAGGAAAGAAAACTTTTGACCTAAGCCAAGATTTTGATTAATTCAACAAATAGTTGCACCCACAATAACTCTTATTATGAAGGATTTTCCCTGGTTTAAGCATTACCCTGATTCTGTACCAAAGGAAGTAGATTGTACCGCCTATGCTAGTGTTGCAGAACTTTTTGAAGAAAGCGTAAAGAAGTATGGTGATTCTGTGGCTTATGAATGCATGGGAAAAACCATGACATTCAATGAGTTAAATAAGTTAAGTAAAAATTTTGCATGCTACTTGACACAGGTTCTGCGCTTGGAAAGGGGAACCCGAGTGGCTATCCAGATGCCCAACACCCTACAATATCCTGTTGCTATGTTTGGGGCGCTTCGGGCTGGAATGATCGTGGTGAATACCAACCCGCTATATACTTCCTCAGAGATGAAGCATCAGTTCAAAGATTCCGGAGCTGAATTAATCATTATAGTAGCCAATTTTGCAGATAACCTAGAGAAAATACTTTCTGAAATTCCAGCTAAACATGTAATTGTGACCGAGTTGGGGGATTTACTCGGTGGACTCAAAGGGACCATAGTCAATCTGGTCGTGAAATACATCAAGAATATGGTACCGGCTTTTTCTATTCCACAGGCTGTTTCCTTTAAATCAGCCTTGGCACAAGGGGCGAATCATACATTTAAATCTGTTAAACTCACTTTGGAGGATACTGCCTTTCTCCAGTATACTGGTGGTACGACAGGTGTATCCAAAGGTGCTGAATTAACACACGGGAATATTGTGGCAAACATGCAGCAGATCTCCGCTTGGATGAAGCCAAAATTGAAAGAACGTGAAGAGATAGTCATTACGGCTTTGCCTCTGTATCACATTTTTGCGCTGACGGTTAATTGTCTTGCTATGCTTAAAATCGGTGCTCACAACCTGTTGATTACCAATCCACGTGACATGCCTGCTTTTTGCAAGGATCTATCCAAAAAGAAATTTACTGTCTTTACTGGGGTCAATACGTTATTTAATGGTTTGCTAAATCAAGAAACATTTAAGTCTCTTGATTTCAGTAAATTAAAAATAGCAGTAGGGGGAGGGATGGCAGTGCAAAAAGCAACTGCTGAAAAATGGATGGCGGTGACAGGAACTCCGTTGGCCGAAGGCTATGGCCTTACCGAAACTTCGCCAGTAGCTTCCTGCAATCCAATCGATGGAACTGAAAGAATTGGTACGATTGGGATTCCACTTCCGAATACCGAGTTTATGGTCATAGATGATGAGGGAAATATTCTTCCAGTCGGTGAGCGTGGAGAAATATGCATCAAAGGTCCGCAAGTAATGAAGGGATATTGGAATAAGCCAAAGGAAACAGCCGAGGTGATGATGGGAGACTGGTTCAAAAGCGGCGATATCGGAGTGATGGACAATGATGGCTTTACAAAGATCGTGGATAGAAAGAAGGAGATGATCCTTGTTTCCGGATTCAATGTATATCCTAATGAAGTGGAAAATGTGATCGCTTCCTATCCAGGAGTACTGGAGGTAGGGGTGATTGGTATATCAGATCCAAAGTCCACTGAGCGTGTTGTGGCTTATTTGGTGGTGAAAGATAAGTCAATCACTAAGGAACAAATCATTGCGCATTGCCATGAATCTCTTACGAATTATAAATGCCCGAAGGAGGTTTATTTCGTAGATGAACTACCTAAGTCAAATGTGGGCAAGATTCTGAGAAGAAAAATCAAGGAAGCACATATGGAGAAGGTGGGGAAATAAAGTTCAGCGTATTCTATTTCTAGTAATCGGACGCAGTTAATGATGGGCGATTTAATCCTCGGGCAGGGTTGATGGGTATTACGGTCTGTGCTATCATACACCTAGTTAATAACTTTTCCTAAGGCTGCTTAAACTTTTGATAAATAGTAGTTTATGTGAGGTGTTTAAATCAAAAAAGCCATCCTGAGATGGCTTTTGTAATGATGATAAAAGGTATGAATCAGATCACCGATTCGAAGTATGCGATAGTTTTAACCAATCCTTCTCTAAGCTGTACAGTAGGCTCCCAGTCCAGTTCTTTTTTTGCCAGGTCAATTAGAGGTTTCCTCTGCATAGGATCATCCTGAGGCAATGGCAAAAAGACCATTTCACTTTTACTGTTTGTCAATTCAATGATTTGCTGGGCAAGTTCAAGCATAGTGAATTCGCCTGGATTTCCGATGTTTACTGGTCCGGTAAATCCATCTCGACTATTCATAAGCCTGTACATTCCCTCTATGTTATCATCTACATAGCAGAAAGACCGGGTTTGCATTCCATCTCCATACATAGTGATATCCTTTCCTTGCAGCGCTTGTACGATGAAATTACTAACTACACGGCCATCATTAGGATGCATTCTTGGTCCAAAGGTATTGAAAATCCTCATGACTTTAATCGCAACTTTATGCTGACGGTAATAATCGAAAAAGAGAGTTTCAGCACATCTCTTTCCTTCATCGTAGCAAGCCCGTGGGCCAAGTGTGTTTACACTTCCTTTGTAGCTTTCTGGTTGAGGATGAACTTCCGGATCTCCGTAAATCTCAGAAGTACTGGCTTGAAGGATTTTGATTTTCAAGCGCTTTGCCAAGCCCAACATATTCATTGCACCGATCACAGACGTTTTAGTGGTCTGCACCGGATCAAACTGATAATGAATAGGAGAAGCAGGACAAGCTAGGTTATAAATTTCATCCACCTCTACATAAAGTGGATGCGTGACATCGTGGCGGAGTAATTCAAAATTCTTATTGTCGAGCAGGTGGTGAATATTTCTTCTATTACCTGTGAAAAAATTATCTACGCAAAGAACTTCATTTCCTTCGTTTAGAAGGCGATCACAAAGGTGGCTACCAAGAAATCCGCCGCCACCACTTACTAATACTCGTTTCATTCACTTTAAACAAAAGGGTTAAAAACACTGGTGGCCAAAAATAAGCAAATGTTTATCAAAATAAAGGAAAAGAAATCAGGGAATGGGATTTGGATGCTAGTTATACTAGATGCTTAATTACTTTGGCAGGATTTCCGAGAATCACCACATCGGTTGAAAAGCTCTTTGTGACAACTGATCCCGCAACAATTACCGTACGCTCACCAATGCATGCTGACATCATGGCAAATCACCGTAGATCTATACATCATCTTCAATAGTGATAGGCTTGCTACATTGTCACAGTTCACCTCGTGTTTTGTGATCTAAAAGGTAGGTCCCGGCATAAAATTGAACATAGAGAGTGACCAGCACCCGATTTCCTAAAGTTACTTTGCAGATGTCAAGAACTACACAATTGAAGTTGAAGAATACATCATCTCCAACTTCAATATTTGATCCGTAGTCGCAGTAAAAGGAGGTTCTATCCAGAATTTTAACCGGTTTTCCTGAAGACTTCAATCTAGAGAAACTCTCGATTCAGTATCCTCTTGATCTGAATTATTGATTTTTACCAGCTTTCGAGCTTTCAAGCGCTCTGATACTAATTGTGCATCGCTGGCTTGGTAGAGGTCGTCGGCAAGCACTTTTCCCTTTTCTGTCATTTCTTTTGACTATAAAGCAGCGCTGCTTCTACACCTCGGATTTCTGCAAGGCCTTTTAATCTGCCAATGGCTGAGTAGCCTGGGTTAGTTTTTTTGCTCAAATCATCCAACATCAGATGACCATGATCCGGCCGCATTGGAAGACTTTTGCCTCGCTTCTGCTGAACTTGAATGAGCTCATCAATCACTGCAACCATTGGTACATTTCCATCCAAATGATTGTCTTCAAAGAAATTACCTTTTTCATCTCTTCTGGTACTACGCAAATGGATGAAGTGAATGTGACTACCAAACTCCTTGACCATAGCTGGAAGATCATTGTCCGCTCTCACTCCAAAAGAACCTGTGCAGAACGTTAAACCATTGTAAGGACTTGGCTGATCTCTTAGAATTCTTCTGGCATCATCTGCTGTACTCATGATGCGAGGAAGTCCGAATAATGAAAATGGAGGGTCATCAGGATGGATAGCGACGCTCACGCCATTTTCTTCAGCCACTGGAACTATTGCATCGAGAAATAGCCTTAAATGATCCGCGAGTTTGGCAGCGTCGATTCCATTATAAGTTGTCAGCATGGTTTTGAATTCTTTCAGGGTATATCCAATCTCTGAACCCGGAAGCCCTTTCAGGATATTATCGAAAATCATTTGATACTTGGTAGGGCTAAGACCTTCGTAGTAAGTTTTGACTTCATCATATTCTTCTTTAGAGTATTCTGATTCTGCGCCAGGTCTTTTTAATATAAATAAATCAAATGCCTGAACAGCTTTCTTCTCATACAGTAATGCTTTGGCACCGTTTGGAAGCTCATACTCTAAATCTGTGCGGGTCCAATCCAGAATAGGCATAAAGTTATAGCATACCGTATATATACCTTCTGCGGCTAGATTCCGAATGGTTTCTTTATAGTTTTCGATTACTTCTAGGTAGTTCCCCGAGCGTGTTTTGATCACTTCATGCACAGGAACAGATTCTACAACTGACCAGGTCAGACCAGCTGCTTCAATGATGTTTTTGCGTTTCTTAATTTCTTCCCTTGACCAAGTTTCTCCATTCGGAATATGGTGAAGGGCTGTTACGATTCCTGTTGCTCCTGACTGGAGTATATCTCTTAGACTAACTGGGTCATTTGGGCCATACCAGCGCATGGTTTGTTCCATTTTATAGGTCATAGTATTGGGATTAATAGTCAATAATCAAAATCAACGTTCAATTTTCAAAAGTCACCCTGAGTGCCCGCCTCCCGGAGGGCAGGTAGTCGAAGGGTAAATTTTTTACACTCCTGAATAGGCTCCAAACCCACCATCTACAGCGACAATAGTTCCTGTCACAAATTCTGATGCATCAGCACAAAGCCAATGTAACGCGCCATTTAAATCTTCAGGTTTACCAAATCTATCCATTGGAGTGTGGCTCATTATCTGATTTCCTCTTTGGGTAAGGCTTCCGTCAGATTCGGTGAGAAGTGCTCTGTTTTGCTCGGTAAGGAAAAATCCTGGAGCAATGGCGTTGACTCTAAAGCCTGGCCCATGTTTGGAGCAAAGCTCAATAGCTAAGAATTTGGTGAGATTGTCAATTGCCGCTTTGGCAGAAGCATATCCTATTACCCGAGTCATTGGTCTAGATGCTGCCATGGAGCTAATGTTTATGATATTTCCTTTTCCATTTTTTAGCATAAGCGGAAAAAGAATCTTGGAAGGAATAGCTGTACCCAAGTAGTTCAGATCCATTACTTTTCGCAAGGCATCCAATTCCAAGTCCTTTAAAGTTTTGTCAGGAGTAATTACCGCTCCTGGCATATTTCCACCCGCCGCATTAATCAGAATATCGATGTAGCCATGCTCATTTTCTATTTCTGAATAGGCTCCTTGAATGCTAGCTTCATCAGTGACATCGCAGATATAACCAAACGCTTTGCCTCCGGCATTTTTTATCTGCTCTACCAAATCTTCCACCTTCGCGGGTGTACGCCCCAAGATCAAGACTTCTGCACCTTCATTAGCTAGGTATAAACTCATAGAACTACCAAGTACTCCAGTGGCTCCGGAAAAGGCTATTTTTTTCCCTTCGAGAGAGAATAGTGAATTACTCATAATTAAACCTGAATGTTTTTTGGACTAAAGTCAAAATATTGTTTTGCATTATTGTAGCAGATATCAGAGATGATACCACCCAGCCATTTTTCATCCCAAGGAAGTTCGCCATTGGCAACATCTTGTCCAAATAGATTGCAAAGCACACGACGGAAATATTCATGGCGTGGAAAGGAAAGGAAGCTACGGGAATCCGTAAGCATTCCTATAAAACAGCTAACCAGACCCATATTTGAAAGTGTATTGATCTGTTTCTCCATACCATCTTTTTGATCCAAATACCACCAGCCTGAACCAAATTGGATTTTGCCTTTTACAGATCCGTCATTGTAGTTGCCTATCATCGTGGCAAAAACCTCATTGTCACAGGGATTGAGGTTGTAGATCACTGTTTTGGTAAGCTGATCATCTGAGTTTAACTCATTGAAAAAGCCAGACATAGCTTTTGCCTGATCAAAATCACCTATAGAGTCATAGCCAGTATCTGGTCCTAGAATTCTAAGGGAGCGTTCATTGGTATTTCGAAGAGCTCCCAGGTGAAATTGCTGTACCCATCCTTTGGCATGGTACATTTTGCAAAGTGCCAGGATAGTGGTGTACTTGAAGAAATTTACTTCTTGTGTGGAAAGTGTTTTTCCTGCCAGCACTTGTGAGAAAATGGAAGCTATAGAATACTCATTTTCGCCAAAAAAGTACAATTGCTCCAGGCCATGATCAGATAGTCTACAGCCACGCTCATGGAAGTATTCTATTCTTTTACTCAATGCCTCCAAAAGTTTCTCGTATGAGGTGATCTCAAATCCAGTAGTTTCTCCCAGATTTGAGACGTAGGCTTTATAGGCAGAAGGGTTTTCTACTGCATAGGATTTATCAGGTCGGAATGCAGGATACATGCCCAAATCATTGCCTTTTTTGTGAAAAGAAATATGCTGATCCAAGGAATCAATCGGGTCATCAGTAGAGCATACAACTTCCACTTTCATTTGTGATAAAAGTCCCTGAGTAGAGTAGGAGTCTTGCTTCAAGACAGTATTGCAGTGCTTGTAAACTTCAGCGGCATTTGATTCGGAAAGTAACTCATCAAATCCAAAGTATCTTTTCAACTCAAGGTGGGACCAGTGGTAAAGGGGATTTCTAAGTGTGTAAGGCAATGTTTTCGCCCAGCTGTTAAATTTCTCCTCGTCTGAGCCATCTCCGGTTATAAATTTCTCATTGATGCCAAAGGTTCGCATTGCCCTCCATTTATAGTGGTCACCTGCAAGCCAGATTTTGGAGATATTTTCAAATTTTTTATTTGCATTGATTTCAGCAGGCGGAAGGTGATTATGATAATCTATAATGGGTAAGTCCTTGGCATACTGATGATAAAGCGTTTTAGCAAAATCATTCTGCAAAAGAAAATCGTCAGATAGGAAGGACGCCTTCGTGGTTGAATAGGGCATTGGTTATTTCGGGTAAAATTCTACAACTTTTTATTAACCTAAAAATACCCTGAATCAGCTTCATTTGAGGAATAAAATGCGGAAACGATTTCGAAATTATGCAAGCGGTATAGACCTATTACGCACAATGATTTGTAAATTGTTCGCAACAATTAACCCAGTTTACCCTATTATCATGGCTTCAGGAATTAGTTTAAAAGAATTGGCAGCTGAATTGAAACTCGCGCCGTCTACTGTGTCAAGAGCTTTAAACGATAGTTACGAAATCTCAGAAGCGACTAAGAAAAAGGTGATTAGCATGGCTGAGAAGCTAAATTATCATGCCAATCCTTTTGCACGGAGTTTACGGGAAAATAAGAGCAAAACTATCGCTGTTATTATCCCAGAACGCATAAACAGCTTTTTTGCGCAGGTAATGGATGGGATCGAAGAAGTTGCACAAGAGCATGGGTATCATTTGTTGATTTATAATACCCATGAGGATGTGGAAAGGGAAAAAAAGATTGTGAATTTACTCTTAAATGGTAGGGCTGATGCGATTGTCATGTCGGTTACCAGTCAAACAAGCGATATTTCACATTTGCAGAAATTACATGATAGGGGACTCCCTGTTGTATTTTTTGATAGAATAAGGTCGGAAATCCCAACAACCAAATTCATCACGAATGATTACGAAAGTGCTTATGAAGGCATTAAGCATCTGATACAACAAGGATGTAAAAAAATAGCTTTGATTACCTTGTGTAAAGATCTATCCATCAGTCAAGAAAGGGAACGTGGCTTTAAGGATGCCATCTTAGATCAGGGTTGGGAACTAGATCCGGCTATGACGGTTTATGGCAGTCATGATGAAGAAAGTAATGTGAATATAATAGAGGAATTACTTAAATCTTCAAATAGACCCGATGGGATTTTGGCATCCGTTGAGAAGCTGGCATTTGCTACCTATCATGCTTTAAAAAGGACAAAACTGAGGATTCCTTCAGACTTGAAATTGATTAGTTTTTCCAATACTTCGATTGCAGGCTTGATGAACCCATCTCTTACTACGATCACTCAGCCAGCTTTTGCTATTGGAAATGAATGCGCACAATTACTGATCAAGAAATTAACCAAGCCAGCCCATTATCATCTGATAGATCAAGTGATTACTATTCCATCTAAGATTACGATTAGGGAAACTACACGGGGAGAATAGTAGAGAAATAAAGTGAGTTTAGAATACTGCTTCGATTCTCTAAGCAGTATTTTTTTGTAAAATGGATTTTTGTTTCCCGCTGATATCCAGAACATAAAGACCGCTGTGAATTACTAATTTAGGACTGTTTTGTCTATCCTTTACAATTCACTTCAGAAAGCTACACTCTCTTAGTTTAGGAAAGTTGTATTCACAATTACCCTCAAAAAGTGGAATTAAAAAACGGAGGCCAGTAGTTAAAACTGGCCTCCGTTGATTGTTTTTCCCTTATGCTAAGTTCCAAATTGCTTCGTCATTCAACAAAGGAGTTGGACCTTGATTATTCCTCTGTTTCGATAGTCGTCAGAGGAGGAATGTTTGTTTCAAACCCATAGTAACCTTCATTTTGGTTAAGATGACCCTTGGTATTTGAATTGATCGCATTCTGAGGAATTGGCCATAACACATGGTAAGGGCTTAGTGTATAGGTATCACCATGTCTGGTAAATACGCCCTTGTTGTAGTAGTCAGTTACTTCCATAATTCTATCGTAGTAGAAATTATTTTGTGAGAAGTCAGCTTCACTATAACTCTTGCCATTGTAAGCGGCTTTTCCAGTCATAGCAAAGATTCTTGCTATTCTAGTCAATTCAGTTTTTCGTGGCTCTTCATAGTATAGCTCTCTTGCTCTTTCGTCCAGAACAGTGCCAATATTGATATCTGCAGCAGTGTAAGGAGCAGCACCTGCTCTTGTTCTTACTGTATTGATATCCTCAGCTGCACCAGCAAGGTCTCCTAGCCAAACTTTAGCTTCAGCCCTTAACAAGTAGGATTCTGCTAGTCTAAAAATGTACCAGTCTGTATTTCCCCCTTGTGGTTGATTTCGGTTTGGATCAGGCACGTACAGTTTGTAATGCGGCCAAGAGAACCAGCTTCTAATCGTATCCACTACAATTACTACTCCATTGGCATTTTTGAATTCAAGATTTTCGCCATAATAAGAGTCATTACCATTGATACCTGGATTGTTATACACAAGATCAGTCATATTCATCCAGTTTCCAGGAGCATGTCTCAAATCATTTTCATCATCCCATATCATACTCTGATGATACCAAGTTCCTCTTAACCTACCGATTCCCCGGCCAAATTCTGTTACTTGATCGATTGCTATCCCGGCTTGATCCGAGGTGCCTTTGTTTCCGGCTGGAGTGTTGATATTCGATCCCCAAAAAGGAACAGCATTTCGCATGGTGATTATACCACCTGAGTTTCCGTCAGTGTCAATCCTATCCATTACTAGAAGAATTGCCTCAGTGTTCGAAACAGGAGACTTATTTTCTGGTCTGTGCAGATCCCAAACCACATTTTTACTAGCGTCGCCCGCATCTACACCAAACCTTTCAGTCATAAGTGCATAGGGTCCATTATCGATTAATCTATTTGCTACATCAAGTGCATCTTGGAATTCACCAAGGGCAAGGTTGATTTTGATCAAAAGATGCTGAAGTGCTCCTTTAGGTACTCTTCCTCGATCCATTACTTCAGGTATCCATTCTTCTCCCCACTCCAGATCTTCTTTCATCTTTTTAAGAATCACAGTACGTTCTGTAGAGTAGAAATCGAGTTTTGGTTCGGTGATTTCTTCCAAAATCAATGGAATATCACCGAATTGCTGTGTTAGTCTGTAATAGCGTAGCGATCTATGGAAATAGGCCGTAGCTAGGAGGTGGTTTCTTTCTGCATCAGATTCATAATCTTGTGGTTCATCAATTCTAGACACTACGGTGTTTGCGTATTTTACACCTTTGTAGCCTTCATACCAGTACCATCCGATTCTGTTAGTATTGACAGAGTTTAGGTTTGCATCTGGTGTGATCAACAGGTTCATATCCTGTGCAGGACCAGATTTATCCGTAGTTCCTTCTATGGCTACTTCTGAGAAAATGTGTTCAGTAAGAATAGGAGAACCATCACCTGTGTATTCATGTCGCATATTACGTTCACAGGCAACCAAAGCGGCCCATAATCCATTAGCTTCGTTATAGGTATTTTCTGGAGAATAGAATGATAGAGGTTGTGGCTCTAACCAATCTTCATTACATCCAGAAGTGACTGCTATAATCAATCCTGTCAAAAGGACCTTTATTGTGTTTATGTTACTTCTTAAGTTCATGTTAATTTTTTTTAGGCTTACAAAGTGACGTCAATTCCAAGTGTGAAATATCTTGGGATAGGGCCAGAGTTTTCGGGATCCCAGAAGTCCCACTGAGGAGCATAGTATCCAACGTTTCTAATGTTGCCGTACACACGTAGGTTGGTGATTTTGGCTTTTTCAACCAACTGCTTAGGGAAATTATATCCCATAGAGATATTCTCTAGCCGGATAAAAGATCTTTTTCGGTAAATATTATAACCACCTGCACTGCCCTCACTTGAATACAGTCTAGCCCATTCATTGTTTGGGTTTTCTTCAGTCCAGTAAGGCGTCTTATAAGAGCTTGTTCTATCTAAGAAGCCGTCTCTGTTTTTCATTTGGTTAAAAGAACTCTCATGTCCCCAGTAAGAGTACAGCATGAAAGAGACGTCTAAGTTATTGAAGAGTGTAAACTCATTTCTTAGGCTCCAACGGAAACGTGGTTCAGTGTAGCCTTGAAACTGTCTATCTGCATTAGTGAATTGACCATCGCCATCTACGTCTTCGATTTTGTAATCACCTGGCTTTACACCATATTCTTCAGCGGCATCAGCTTCATTAGATTGCCAAATACCCTGGGTCTTGTAATTCCATATTTGATCGATTGCATGACCGATAAACCATCCATTACTTGGATCGTCAAGTTCTACACCATTTTCGTCTAAATCTCCATAAAGGCTAACTATTTCATTTCTGTTTAATTGGAAATTAGCAGTTGTTCTCCAGATGAAATTACTTCTTTCGAAGTTGGTTGAATTCAAAGTTAACTCAAAGCCCTTGTTATCAACTTGGCCTAAGTTGTCATATACAAAGTTGAATCCAAGGAAATCGGGTAAACTTCTCTCTACCAGCAAATCAGTAGTAGACATTTTATACATTTCAATAGTACCAGTCAATCTGGTTTTGAGAATTGAGAAGTCAACCCCCAAGTTGAATGATTCAGTTCTTTCCCACTTGAGGTTATTGTTTTGCATTCTGTTTACATAGAGCTGATTTACCAGATATAGCTCACCACTAGGCCTTTCATAGAAATATTTACCTGTATTCAAATCGGATAGAGCTACATATCTACCTATATCTCTGTTACCGTTGCTTCCCCATGAGAATCTCATTTTACCGAAGTCAAGCCAGTCAATATTGATAAAGTTCTCATCTGAAAATACCCATCCTACCGCCGCTGAATAGAAAAGAGCCCTAGGATTACTCTGGCCAAATGCTGAATAACCATCTCTTCTCAGGGAGACTGTGGTAGAGTATTTTCCATCATAAGAATAGATCAATCGACCCATTAGAGCATCACCTGTGCTGTATTCATCATTGCTTGAGATGATTGGGTTGATACCACCGCCGATGTTATGATAACCCAAACGGTCATGTGGTTCAAAACCGTTGTTGGTCATGGTATTATCCCATGACTGGAATTTTTCAGCATTCACCAAGAATGTGGCATTGAAATCATGCTTTTCGGCGAAAGTCTTCTGCCATGTCAAGATATTGTCAATTTGCCAATAGTATTCTTTGCGCTGTCTTCTAGAAGCTATGCCTCCTTGGGCTCCCCAAACTTCATGACCTGCAGATTGGTGATTAAAGTATTCATAATATTCGAATCTAGGAGTGAAATTGGTTCTGAAATTGAAGCCGAATGGAAGTTTAATGGCAGCATAAATTGTTGAGTTGATATTCACATCTCTATCAATTCTATCTATATAAGTTCTGTCATAAAAAGGATGTGTTCCACCGCTTTGCTCGTCATTAGGTCTCCATTTGTAAGTTCCGTCCTCATTATACTCGGATCCCCAAGGAGACAGCGTTCTGTAAAGATTCCAGTTCACAGCTACTTTACTCTCATCTTGCGTTGCAAATTGGACGTTCATTCCGACAGTTAGCCACTTGTTGACTTTTCCCTCAAGGTTGATTCTAGTACGGATGGTCTCGTACTCATCACCAATGATAATACCTTCATTATTCAGGTAGCCTACAGACCAATAGTAATTAAAGTTTTCATTTCTACCGGATAGACTTACTGTGTAATCTTGTCTAAATCCTGTCTGGAAAATCTTATCCCTCCAGTCTACAGAATTACCATCTTTATAATTTTCAATTTCTGCAGGCTGCATGTTCAATCTTTGGAGCCAAACTGTCACTGGGTCTCCTGATGATCCATCATAAGCCATCCAGTCCTCAAGCGAAATATCACTTGGCAAAGTTCTAGGATCCGAGAATTCATAAGGATCGTATCCACCTGCATTGATACTTTTGAATACATCTTCTCTCCAGGTAACAAATTCATCCGGGCCATACACCTCAGGGAAAGTTGCCATTGTTGCTAGCCCTGAATTCATGTTAAACTTGATCGTTGGCTTACCAATTGTGCCTTTTTTAGTAGTGATAAGAATTACCCCGTTGGCAGCCTTTGCGCCGAATACAGCTGCAGCACTAGCATCCTTAAGTACTTCTAAGTTCTCGATATCATTTGGGTTGATATCTGCCAGTTCACCGTAATAGATAGCTCCATCCAAAACCAATAATGGGGAGTTTCCTGCATTTAGCGAAGTCTGGCCTCTTACTTGAAGTGATCCACCACCTTTAGCAGAGGTACTAATTCCTACATTCAGTCCAGCTGCGTTACCTCTAAGGATATCCTGAACAGAATTAGGATTTTCATTTTCTAATTTAGTTGGATCGACAGAAGATACAGCCCCAGTAATATCTCTCTTTTTAGCTGTACCGTATCCGATTACGACTACTTCTTCTAAATCAGAAGTATTAGGGTTCATTCGAATATCTATGACAGACTGATTTCCTATTTCCAGTTCGATCGGATCATAGCCGATAAATGAAAATACCAACACTCCATCTCGTGGCGCACTTATCGTGTATTTTCCATCGAGATCGGTTGTAGTGCCGGTGGCTGTGCCTTTCAATAGGACTGTTACTCCTGGCAGAGCCATGTCTGTTTCGTCTAAAACAGTTCCAGTGATTTGTACTTCCTGTGCATGCGATATTGTGAAGCTTATGCATAGGAGAAATACAATCAACCAGAGGTTTTTGTAAAATTTGTACCGCATTAGGTAGTGGGTTAATTGTTATTGAAGAAGTTTATTTAAGTGCTAAATAATCCGTTTTAAGAATCATTAACATTCTAATGTAAAAGGAAATGAAACCTATGCACTAATTCTGCCTCCATAATTTGCGCAATCGATTTCGGGAACTGCAATGGGAATTTTCAATTTTTCTAGATTCAATATTCTATGTTTAATTCCTTCGTTAATGATCGTAATTAGGTAGATGTTAGCTAGTTAAAACTATGTTTAAGATTAATATAGACATATAATTGGATACCTGATATTTTGTATTTAAAGTGAAGTAGACAAAATAAAAAAGAGCTGTTCCGATAATCGGAACAGCTCTTTTTTATTGTTTAGTTCAGTAAATAACTTAGTATCCTGGGTTTTGAGGAAAGGCACTGGCATTGCCCTCAGCCCGGTCAATCTGATTTTGAGGAATTGGTCTCAGCGTATGAAAATCTTGAATATTCGGAGCTCCCTGAGGATTGTGAGCTTTCACTCGTTCTACCAAAATACCCCATCGTTTCAGATCCAGCCATCTGGTTTGCTCACCGATTAACTCTCTAGCTCTTTCTTCTGTAATGTATTCGAAAGTCAACTCAGATTCAGAGATTTCCATTTCAGCTTCCTGTCCTGGAAAAGCAGCTCTTCTTCTCACCACATTGATGTTTTCAGTCGCATCGGCGATTTTTCCCTGACGAAACTGAGATTCAGCAAGTAGGAGATAGGTATCTGCCAATCTCATCGCTATATAATTCCGTCCTCCTTCAAACTGTGTCCGGTCAACTCGCCCTGGATCCTTATGTTTTTTCATTGGGGGAAATACTCTTTCTGTGTAAAGCTCTGGTGTAAGTACCTGATACGGATATTTAGCTCTTTCTGCCTCAGACATATTATAGCCGGGCAGCCAGATAGTTGTGTCTCCCTGGGCAAAGGTCACGGTCTCTTTAGACTTGTCAAAAGTCGTATTATAGGTGCCAGGTTTATTGGATAGAAAGTGATCCACATAGGTATTTTTATATCTTGAATCATTGACTCTATCAGCAAAAATAGTGTTCAGCGTATAGTCCGTGGATTTATAACGTTTGAACGGACGTCCGTTTTCTGTATCCCGCTGCATGCCAGGCTGCACATCATACTCCATTAAGAAGAATACGTGGGAATTATTTCCTCCTGCATTAGTAAGTGGACTGCGGGTGTATTGAATAGACCAGATTACTTCGTCATTTATTTCATTTCCGAAAGCATGCACATCTGCGAAATCTGGCAATAAAACGAGACCATAATTATCAATTACACTTTGCAATAATGGCTCAGCATTGGCATAATCTGATGCTTCACCAGCTTCTGAAGTGGCCTTGGTAATAAACACTCTCCCTAAAAGATGCTCTGCTGCAGGCCGGGTTGCTCTACCATAATCATCAGACTTAGCCTTAGCTTCCAGATTAGGAATTGCTTCTTTCAAATCCTGAATAATAGCTGAATAGACTGCTGCTACTGATGCACGTGACACTTCCTTGGTAGGAATAGCAGTCTCAGCCAACTGTAAATCTACTCCGCCAAAAAGCTGCACCATAATAAAATAATGATGTGCCCTAATGAATTTGGCTTCCGCAACTCTCTGTTGAATCAGTTCTTCTGATACACCGGTAAGGTTGACTGATCTGTCTATCACTGCATTGCAGGTATTAATTCCACGGTAGAACTCATCCCAAAGTTCACGTACATGGCCATTTTGAGAATCAAATTGATTGGTATAGAAATTCATGAATTTCCACGAACCATCTGCACCATTGGTGAAGATATCAGTTCCGAAAATCGTCAAATTATTTCCACGCTCAGTGCCGTACCATGCTCTCATAGAACTGTACGCAGCATTGATTCCGTCATTTAGACCTTTTGGAGTGTTTAGGTAATCATTACCTATAGGAGAGACAACATCTTCTTGGAGAAACCCATCGCAGGAAATCATCACCGACAGTCCAAGTATTAGGGCCGTAGATTTAGCCCAGTAGTTTATATTTATTGCTATTTTTTTCATAGTTGATTAGAATTTAGCATTAATACCAAATGTGTAAGAAGTGACGGCAGGGGCGACATTTGCATTGACTGCACCTGCACCTATACCTTGTTCTCCATCCAGGAATACTTCAGGATCAATCCCTTTATGCTCAGAACGATAATTGGCAAAAATGAATGGCTGCTGGATACTGGTGTATATTCTCAAACTAGTCATGCCGATTCTTTTGGCAGCTTCAGGAGTGAAGTTGTAACCGAAATTTATGTTTCTCACCTTGATGAAGGTACCATCAAAGTATTCCATGGAGCTGGCATATTTTGCGCTTTCCTGATTTACGTTTGGTCTAGGATAGTCATTAGACGGATTGTTTGGGGTCCAATAGTTCACATCCAAGTTGTTATATCTTCCAGCCAGGGTGTTATTGCCAGTGTGAAATTGAGATCTTAGCATAGAACCAAATCTTCCGTAGATAAAGAAGGATAAATCGAAGCCCTTGAAATTAAATCTATTGGTCATACCCATAGCAAAGTCGGCTACTGCAGATCCCAGAAACTGTCTATCTTCTGAGTTGATCACGCCGTCACCATTGCGGTCTTCGATTTTGATCTCACCCGGCACACTGCCGTATGAGGTAGCTTCATCTAATTCGTCCAGCTGCCAGATTCCTATTTTCTTCAAATCATAGAAAATTGTCAGTGGCTGACCTATGAATCTACCTGCTGAGATATCATCCCCATTAGGCAAGGATATTATCTCCTCTGTATTTTTTGTGAAAATAAGGTCAGTGGACCACATAAAATCTCCCTTTTCCATATTAAGTGTGGATAGGGTTAATTCGATTCCACGGTTTTGAGTCTCACCTATGTTGGTGATAAAACCACCAAAACCTATGGAATTTGGTAATGGCTGTGGAGCAAGTAAATCAGATGTATTAGTTATATAGTATTCAATAGAGCCGAATACTCTACTTTTCCAAAGGGCGAAATCCAATCCGGCATTGAAGGTGGTTGAAGTTTCCCATCTCAAGTCAGGATTGCCTATGGAGCTTGGTCTATAGCCAAATGCAGCAGTGTTATCGAAGGCATAGCTCGTTCTGCCAAGCAAAGCCTGTGTCTGGTAGGGATCAATAGCCTGGTTTCCTATTGACCCATATGATACTCTAAACTTCAACTGGTCGATAGTTGAGGAATTTTGTAAGAAACTTTCTGAATGAAGATTCCATCCTACTGCGACGGATGGGAAGTAACCGAATCTATTGTTTGATCCAAATCTCGAACTACCATCTGCTCTCAGGGTTGCAGTAAAGAGTAATTTATTCTTGTAATCATAGTTTAAACGACCCATAAATGACATCAAAGCCCATTCTCTTAAATTGGTATTGGCACCAGTAATTTGAGAAGCATCGCCCAATCTATGGTAGAACTGGGATTCTGCAGGGATTCCCAGAACACTGACAGTAGTTTGCTCATACCGGTCTTTTTGTATGGATTGAAGGGCTGTGAAGTTCAGATTATGTACTTCATTAAATGACTTGTTATAAGTCAGAATATTTTCCAGCGTATAATTAAAGGTGAATTCATCATTCACACTTCCAGTTGCATCACCCCCACGTCGGGCATTTGTCTGTGATCCGGTGAATCTACCATTTCTACTAATGGTTAGATCCGGACCAAATACTAATCTATAGGTCAAGCCAGGGATGATATCATAATTGATAAAAATGCTGTTAAAAATTCTATAGTTTTTGGTCAGGTCCTGCTGTGCCCCAGGAACGATTTCAGCAAACGGGTTGGTTCTCAAGCCATCAGAAGTAGGTAGAAAAATCAAATTGCCATCCTCATCGTAAGGTTTGCCAAGTGGATTTTCAGCCAGTGCTCCTCCAAGTGGATTGAAATTTTCTCCATTTCTCTCACTGTATGATACTAAAGTTGAAGTTCCAAATTTGATCTTCTTATTGATTCGATGATCAATATTGGCACGGAAAGTATAACGGGTATAATCCTGATTGATGATCACTCCTTTATCCTTAAAGAAGTTGCCGGATACAAAGAAGGTAGTCTTATCACTACCACCGCTTATACCGATTTGATGACTTTGAATAGCCCCGTTTCTCAATAGGCCGCCTACATAATCTGTGCTTCTTCCGGTAGCAAGACCGTCTAATTCAATCGGCTCGAAAAGTGATTCATCACTTGCCGGCGTCGCAGGACCTTCCGGATATTCTCCACTAGCCCGGCGTGATTCTCTTTTATATTCTGCGAATTCAGGTCCATTAAACACGTCAATTTTCCCTAACTCTTTATTGACACCATAGTATGAATCAAAAGAGACCACGGTTTTGCCCACATTTCCTCTTTTCGTAGTGATCAATACCACCCCGTTTGAGCCCCTAGAACCATAAATTGCAGTAGCAGAGGCATCTTTTAATACTTCCATAGAAGTAATATCCTGCGGGTTGATATCATTCATTCCCCCCGTAACAGGGATTCCATCAATTACATAAAGAGGTTCGTTTGAAGCATTAAATGACCTTCTACCCCTGATCCTTACTTGGGGTGCTGAACCTGGTTTTGAGCCGGGCTGGGTTACATCCACACCAGCTGCACGTCCCTGCAATGCTTGTCTTGCATCAGTGATGGGCAACTCCTGGATCTCTTTGGAGCCCACAGATGAAATAGCTCCGGTGAGTTGACTCTTTTTGGCAGTACCGTATCCGACTACGACTATCTCTTCAAGGTCCGCTAGATCAGGAATTAAATTCACATCAAGTACGGTTTGGTTGCCTACAACCTTTTCTGTTGGATTGTACCCAATAAAGGAGAAAACCAGAGTGCCATCGGCTGGACAAGAAATACTGTACTTTCCATCCAGATCAGATGTTGTTCCCGTGGTGGTGCCTTTGACTAGAACAGTAGCTCCGGGTAAGGGTTGGCCTGTCTCGTCATAGATTGTTCCTGTTACCTGAACTTCCTGAGCCCAGCTGTATGAGACAGAAAGCAGCAGAAAGAACACCACCCGGAGGTAAGTGTAAAATTTTGAGTGCATAGTAAAATGGGTTTGTTGTTAATAATAAATTAGCTTCAAAGCGGGGAGAAAGCTTAACATTTCAGTGTTAACAGGCAGACCCCTACGCTATGATGAAGTCAAGTTAGGTTGTTTAAACCCTATTTTCAAGAGGATAAGCGGTTGAGTTACGCAATCGATTGCGTTAATTTTGCACAAGTGAACATTCTTGCTACAATTACTAATAATACTTCTTAGCTTAGTTCGTAGTGGAGCTATTACACAGCTTAATAGAAGGCGTTGAAAAATATTTCTTTTGACATATGACTAAAAAAAAACACCTGCTCAATTTGTAAGCAGGTGTTGTATAGTGGTGGATGGTTTTTATAAAAGTTATAGTTTTGGCGGTTCCCAGCCTTTTTCATATGATCTAGTCCAGAGAGCAGAAGCTTTCTTGGAATTTTTGATATGACCATTGCTTGGATTGCAGATCAAACTTTCGCCAGTCCTATAGCTGATATTGGCCAAATGACATAGTAGGGTACTTACAGCGCCTTCTTCAATATTGGAATTTTGCTTTTCCAATCCTCGTATTGCATTAAAGAAGTTAACCACATGGGTAGTACTCATATCACCTCCGCCTCCAAGTGCAGTACCGGCTTCATTACTTGATGACATACTATTTTTAACTTCTTTTCCAGCTCTGTCAAATTGCTTGTAGCCACCGCGATCTACATAAACAGAACCTTCAGTTCCGTAAATAATAGTTCCACGGTCTGAAGCATAGGTTTTATAGCTATTTCTGCTCTTGCCATCCCATTGAATTACGGAACCGTTTCCGAATTTGAATGTAGCATCCATCGTATCATACATCACCCAGCCGTCATCTTCAAAATGTCTCTTGTCCGCGGTTACCTGTACCTCACTTGGATAGTCCACCTGAAGGGCCCAACGTGCTACATCCAACTCATGAGTTGCGTTATTGCCAGTTTCTGCCGTACCATATTCCCATCCATACCAGTGCCAGTTGTAATCCCAGGTATCATGGGTATAGGCTCTTCTTGGTGCTGGTCCTTGAAACATTTCCCAATCTAGTCCTTCCGGGGCAGGAGCTACGGTAGGATTGGGCACCGCTCCACGGTTATTGCTGTAAAAGGCTTTGGCCATAAATGCCTTGCCTATTGCACCATTATGTATGGCTGAAATGATTTCACGGCTTTCAGGAGCAGAGCGCTGCTGATTCCCCATTTGAACTACTTTGTTGTATTTCTTTTGCAAAGCAATCAGCAGCTCACCTTCGTGTGGATTATGAGAACATGGTTTTTCTACATAGACATGTTTACCTCTATCTAATGCCAACCAAGTGCCTGGAGCGTGCCAGTGATCAGGAGTTGCGATGATGATGGTGTCAAGATCTTTGTCATCCATCACTTTCATCACATTCTGCTCTAATTTGGGAGCATAGTCTATGTACTTCTCAAAATTCTTGGCAGCCTTTGGCATTTGAGACTCCATGGCATCACAGAGATACATGAGGTGTACATTGCTGGATTTCAGGCCAATTGGCTCGTAATAAGCCCCAAGCCGTCTTCCTAATCCTGCAATGGCGACATTTAATCGTTCATTTGCTCCTATAATTCTACCATAAGATCTAGCCGAAAAAGCAGCAGAACCCAAAGCCGACAAGCCCATAGTAGCAGCAGCAGATTTTTTAATAAAGTCTCTTCTGTTGTTAATTTTCATCTGATTATAATTTTCTTTCAAAGGCCATACGGAATCTCGCAGGTCTTATAATCATTCCTCCGTGTGACGTCTGCGTCATGCTCGATTTCATCTGATTATAATTGTTTTCCAATGGTCATAACCTGTCCCGTGACGAAGGAAGCGGGATGGAATCTCGCATGCATGATAATCATTCCTCTGTGTGTCGCGTGCGTCATGCTCGATTTCATGTGTTTACAATTGATTTTTATTGCCCACATGGAATCTCGCATTTTTTATAATCATCCATCTGTGTGACGTGTTCGTCATGCTCGATTTCACTTCTGATTTTGGGTTTTTACTTTAACGTCTTGATTTTGATGTTTTTGAAACTTACCTCATTGCCATGATCCTGAAGAAGAATATGGCCTTCTGGAGCCTCACCGAAATTCTCCCATTTCTCATACTTACTGACAGCAACCAAATCACGGAATGCCTGAGATCCTCTTTCATATTCTACTACTTTCACTCCATTTAAGTAATGTGTTACCATGTTGTCTGGTGTTACCACTACTCTGCCTTTGTTCCATTCTCCTATTGGCTTGATGAATCTAGCGTTTTTATCAGCCTTGATCAGATCATAAAGGGAAGCGAGTGTACGGTTTCCTTCTATTCCCATTTTGGCATCTGGATGCTTTTCGTCGTCTAGTATCTGATATTCCAAACCTATTGCCGAACCTTCATTGCCTTCAGACAGGGTAACGAAATACTTCAGTCCGCTATTTGCGCCTTCTGTAAGTTTGAACTCGAAGGCCAGGTCAAATGCTGAATAAAGCTCTTTGGTCACGATATCACCTGCATTGGTAGATTCGCCCCCGTCAGAAGCTGCAATAGTCAAAATGCCATCATTGACAGACCAACCTGACTCCGGGAATGTTTCCTTGTAAGCGCCTTTCCATCCGTCTGAATTCTGACCATTGAAGAGTAGTTTCCAGCCATTGTTTTTTTCGTATTCAGTCAGTGTGTTCAGACTATTATTTACTACGAAAACATCTTTGTTAAAGGGTTTAGGTTCAAGGTTTTCTGTTTGGACCTTTACATTTTTAAATGAAGTCTTTCTTCCTGCGTCTTCTGGCTTCTGAATGCTGTGTACCTGCAAGCCGATGAACCCTGTTTTATCCATATCATCGACCACATAGGCCACTTCCTGACCGTTTACCCATGTTTTGATTTCATTGCCGATTGCTTCTATTCTGTAATGATTAAATTCGCCCATCTTAAAAGCAGATCCTGCTTCAGGATTAAGGTCGAGTGGATATAACCAGCCTCTTCTTGCTTCATCGTACAGTCCGCCCGACCAAGCTCTTTCGGAAGGATCTGCTTCGATTTGATAGCCATATACCAAGCCTTTGCCATCTCTGGCAGCCGGGTCAAACTGCCCGCGTACCATTACACCTGAATTGCTGGAAAGATGTTCGATTTTTAGATCAAGCTCCATAATATAATCCCCGTAAGTTTCCTCAGTGATCAAGAATGTATTTGGTGATCCTGCTACAGCTGATCCTACTATAGTGCCATCGACAACTTCAAATGTGGCTGTACCTGCTACAGGTTTCCATCCACTGAGGTCTTTTCCATTAAATAAATTTGTCCAGCCATCTTCTGCCTTTTGCTGTGATGAACAGCTAAATAATGTGATCGAAGTGATCAGAACCGCGAATAGATTACGGGTGTATTTCATAATTTTTAGGTATTGTTTTTCAATATAAAATTCAAGATTTAGCGCCATTGCAGCAAACGCAATTCTCTTAAGTTACGCAATCGTTTGCGAGTTTCTTCTGGGATTCTTATGTATTTGAAAGCCTTTGACCGTGCTGGAAAAGAATCCGTCGATCTTTATTACTTTTACGCATGCTTGATTTTAACCTCAAAGGAAAAGTTTTTATTACCTGTAAGGATCGCTCTATTTCTTACTTGGAAAAGGAAGTTCGTGAACTTGGTTTCGTGCCTGAGTCTGTCTCCCGGACGGGGATTGAATTGAGAGCCACAATGGAAGAGTGCATGGATCTTAACCTCTATTTACGCACTGCATCTCAAGTGCTCTACGAAATCAAGTCCTTCTACCTTAGAAATGCAGATGATATTTACCGAAGATTCAAAGCGATCCCTTGGGAAGATTACTTGGATGTAGATGGGTATTTCTCGGTCAACTCGGTGGCAGAGAATGAAAGTATCACCACGCCACTGATCGTAAATGTGAAAGTCAAAGATGCTATAGTAGATCGTTTTCGGGAGCTGAAAGGAAGAAGACCTGATTCTGGATCTGATTTTAACGGCTTGGTTTTTCAGGTGTACTGGAAAGAAACCCAATGCTCGGTTTACATAAATACTTCTGGTGATACGCTTGCAAAGCATGGCTATCGTAAGATTCCAGGCAAAGCTCCAATGATGGAGGCTCTGGCAGCAGCGACTATTTATGCTACGGAGTGGAATACCCGAGTTCCTTTTATCAACCCTATGTGTGGTTCAGGTACGCTAGCAATTGAAGCGGCCTTAATGGCAACCAAACGTTATCCTGGACTTTATAGAGATCATTATTCCTTCCAGCATATTTTGGGGTATGATGAGGAGGCCTTTTTTGCGAAGAAAAAGAAACTAGAGAGCAAAATCATGGAGCTGCCTGATTTAAAGATTATCGCTTCTGACATTTCTCTTCAGGCGATTTCCTTCGCTCAAGAGAATGCGATTACGGCTGGAGTGGATCATATGATCGAATTTCAAGTCTGTGATTTTGCTGAAACAGAAATCCCGCAAAAGCCCCGTGGCGTGATCATGTTCAATCCTGAATATGGCGAAAGGCTAGGGGAGAATGATGAATTGGAGATTACCTACAAGAGAATGGGAGACTTTCTGAAGCAGAAATGTGCAGGATATAGAGGATATATTTTTACTGGAAATCTTGAATTAGCTAAAAAGATCGGGTTAAAAGCGAATCGAAGAATAGAGTTTTGGAATGGTACTATTGACTGCCGTCTGCTG
Organism: Algoriphagus aurantiacus; assembly: GCF_035156405.1. Lineage (NCBI taxonomy): Bacteria > Pseudomonadati > Bacteroidota > Cytophagia > Cytophagales > Cyclobacteriaceae > Algoriphagus > Algoriphagus aurantiacus. The sequence goes on from NZ_JAXRUT010000002.1 coordinate 72,376, forward strand.
AAGTACGACTTATATGAAGGGAAAAAAGAGGAGTTTTCCGATTTGGGATAGGTGACTTCGGATTTCAGATTTGGTTACCCACACAATCTGAAATCCGAAATCAGCAATCTGGTATTATTGATGTTCATCTCGCAAGAGATCATTTACAGTTTTCACTGGATTGAAGGTTATTAATGGCACCTCTACAAATATTGCATTCCAACCTGCCATAGAGCCGTTCCAAAGTCCAGGCAATTCCAGCGCTTTGAGGTTTTTGCCACTTTTTGATTTCTCGGTGATAAATCCTGTCTTCATATCCCGGTACTTGAGTAGATCAAATGCTTCACCTTTAAAGTTTCTGGTAGCACAAACCAAATCAACTGGGTTGAAGTGGGTGGATTCGTTGAAATGTTCTTTTGATGCAGGATTATTCAAATCTATCTGGGCGGTTTCCAAGATCTGAAGCGATTGTGAACCATCATCTTCTTGTACCCAAAAAGGTCCACCGCCAGGTTCTCCAGTATTTTTCACCATTCCACAAACTCTTAGTGGGCGGTTGAGTTTCATTTTTAGAAAAGCTCCTTTTGCTTCTATTGACAGCGAAGAGAAATTCTCTGGGAGTTTTGCTCCTAAATCATTTGTTGCTACTTCCTCAGCCCTAGCCACTGTGGTTTCATTCTCCTCCTTTTCCAAACCTCTTAAGGCCTCAAATACTTTTTGCTGTATTTCTAAAAGTAAACCTCCTATCGCCATTTTGTAATTCGTGGTATCAGGCTTCAAGCGATCAGGAACTACATTGTCAATGTTTTTGATGAAGATCAGTTCCGCAGATACATCATTCAGATTTTCAAGCAAAGCACCATGGCCTGCAGGTCGGAAAAGGATGCTTCCGTCTTCTTCGGTAAATGGGGTATTATCAGTATTTACTGCTATAGTATCTGTAGATTTTTTCTGCTGAGAATAGCTAATCTCAAAGTTAACCCCGAATTCTTTTTCTATTCCAGGAAGGATTTTTTCTATTTCCTTTTGGAATTTGGCGGTATGTTCAGGGGAAACGGTGAAATGTATTTTCACTAAAGATCCTGTGCCAATTGCATATTGAACGCCTTCGATCAGGTGCTCATAAGCTGGAGTTCTGCGCCCGTCTTTATAGCGGTGAAATTTCAGCAATCCCTTTGGCAAGTTGCCGTAGCCAAGTCCTTCATCCAAAAGCAAAGCTGCCAAAATACTTTTGTAATCTTTGGTGTCCAACGCCTGGTAAATACTGCTTCCTTGACTTTCCAAAACTTCATCAAGATCCTCGTAGAATGCGAATTTCTCAATGTTGTCCATGAACTTCTGGACAAAAGTTGATTTGCTGATATCTCCATCGCCTTCCAGAAAAGCAAAAAGATCTTTGAACATCCGAGAGGCCGCCCCACTAGCAGGCACAAATTTCAATACATCTACTTTAGAGGCCTTATCAGGATAAGTCGTTATGAAATGACGTAATTCATCATCGCTCAAAACCTTAATCCCATTTCCTGGAGTTGCAGGAGCTGTTATTTTCAGAAAAGGAAAGCCATTCTCAAAATGATGAATTTGTTGTTCTACAGTTTCAGGGTGCATTCCCTGTTCCAAAATTTGGTCTTTTAAGCTAGTATCCATGGGGTTGGGTTTAATGTAAAAGTGTAAGATAATAGGCTTTATGTCTTTACTCAAGATAGAAAGTGGATTTTTTTTAATTGTTTTATAAATGAATGGAAATCCTGATTTAGTAGGATTTCTGTAATTGGAAGCTGATTTTTTGTAGCGGTTTCTTCTGTGCCAAAATGGAATGCCATTCCTGGGAGATTTGAAGAATTCTCGGATAGCCTCCGGTGACTTGAGCATCTTTCATAAGTATAATTAATTTACCTCCTGATGTCAATTGAACTGTACCTAGAAAAACTGGTGCAGTTGCCATTTCGGAAATGGAATTTGGAAGTAACTCAGCCAATTGGATAGCCATTCTGTTTTTTAGATCAGAGATGGTAAACTCCATTGATTCAATTCGTTCTTGACTTACCTCATCTAATAATTCCCATTCAGGCCCGGGATAGACTTCTATGGCATTTTTCTCAGTCCAGTTGAATTCCCATTTCACTTTAGAAGCAGTGTTTTCAGGAAGTTCTTGCGTCGTAAAATAAGGGACTTGGTCTCCTTTTTTAACAGATTCAGAAGTGGTAATTCCCGCATACCAACTTCTGGAATCCATGATTTTTTCAGATTGGAATCCATCTTTGATACCCAAATAGAGCACCGAACCTTGGTGAAAAGCACCGATCTCCAACTGATCATTTTCTCGGATTTCTAGAATGCCGTAGCTGGAAATCACCTCTCCATTGAATTTAATGGCTGCTATAGCTCCTGCTAGGCAAATCAGTGTGGGTGAATTAAATATGATGCTTAATCCAGGTTGACAGACCTCCAAGACTGCATCAGAATCTTTGTTTTTCAATAAGTGATTTGCCCACATAAATGATCTTACATCTATAGCACCAGAAAGTGGAACTCCATACTGAGCAAAACCGATTCTTCCTCCATCTTGAATAGAAGTTCCCGGTCCTGATTTTAAGATTTTTAAATAGCCAATATCCCGAATCATCTGAATTTTGGATTTTGTGGATGCTTTTTCAGATACTCAAACTCTTGAATGGTAATCGGGGTAAATTCTATTCGCTCTCCAGCTTCTGCAAAAACTGGAATGGCTTGTCTTGGATCAAAAAGTGAAATGGGAGTTTGCCCAATCAAATGCCAGCCACCAGGACTGGAAGATGGATAAATGCCGGTTTGTGATCCACCAATGGCAACTGAACCAGGTGGAACCACACGATCGGGCACATTTTTTCTGGCGGCATGTAATTCTTCCTTAAGCCCATTCAAATACATAAAACCCGGCAAAAAACCGTAGAAATGAATCCGGTAAAGAGGTTGTGAATGCATTGAGATAAGTTCTTTTTGGCTGATGTTTTTATGTCTTGCCAAAGCTTCCAGATCGCGTCCCGTTTCTGGAGAGTAGCAAACCGGGATTTGCCAGATTTTTTCAGGAAGAGGTTTACAGTATTCTTCTGGATGTATGGTTTTCAACCAATTCTCTATTTCTGATGATGTAGAGATATTTGAAAGTATAAGTGCAAGGGTTTTGAACCCCATACGAAGTTCAATAATCTCTGAGTTAAAATCCTTCTGTAGAGTAGTTTGGAAGCGTAATTGTTGCTGTAGGAGCTCATCAGAGATTGCGCAATCCCATTCAAATTCACAAATCATAGGGGAGACTTGCTTGAATTCAGGGTTCATGTCCAGAATCTGTTTCGGATTATTGGTAAAAAGTGACAGATGCCTAGGTTATCGCCATGGAAGCAAATGGTATCTGCTTTTATTTGAAGTTTTTTTCCGGAATCAGAAAGTAAATATCCATTCTCCAGCAATGTTTTGAGGTGAGGAGAAATCTCACTTTCTGAAATCATATGTGATCCAAAGACCGACCGAGGTACCAGTTGGTAATTGTCCAAATACCTTCGATCACCAAAAACTTCTATTCGATTTTTCAATCCTTTCTGGAGAATAAACTTTTCCAATTCAGAGTGCGGAGGGGCAAATATGGGGGTATTGTGAAAGTGGCTTGCAATAAAGTCCGTGAGGATGTCAGCTAATTCTGCATTTGCCACAGCATCATTATAAAGTGCGCCATGGAATTTGATATGATCCATAGGAAGTCCAGATTTTTCTGCCAGTAGCTCAAACTTCAGTATTTGGATTAAAATGGACTTTTTCAAATCCTTGTCCGAAATCTTCATTGTTTTCCTGCCAAAATTCTTTTGATCTGGATAGGAGGGGTGAGCACCGGCTTTTTTCTTGTATTTCAAAGCAAGGTCTAAGCTTTCGCTTATCGAGTTTTCGTCCCCAAAGTGACCTCCGCATGCGATGCTGGCCGTATCGATGTGAGGAAAGATTTGTATTTCGTTTGGCATGCCTTCACCTAAATCACAGTTTATTTCTGGCAGTTTCTTCATTAGAGGGGAATAGGATAATCTCTAAAATACAAAATGTCATTTAAGGCATCGAATATTTGTCTATAACTTATTGTAATACTTGATCAACTCATTGAGTTGTTTGTAGTCCAATTTTCCCTTGACGAGCTTGAGATGATGAATAACAGCCAGCGCTTTCTTCATTCTGCTTTCTGGATTTTTAACTTTGGTCACGGTATAAACCATCATACGCTGCTTGCCAGGAGTCAGCTTTTTAAAATAGTAAGCACCTTGCTCATCTTGATCCATCAATACTTGAAGTTCCTCAGGCATCTCATGACCATATTCGCTATGATCACGATCAATTTTTACTGGAAATGCACTTTTCTCGTCTAAATGAAAACGAGTTCGAAGTTCTTGATTGACAAGGATATACCAATATTCCTTGGATTTCATCAGCGCCATGTGAAATGGCCCTCCATCTTTTATCCAAACCAAAACCCTACGATGTTTATCATCCATCATCTGAGCTGAGATTTTGTCTGAAATTGGAATGTGATATTGCCAGTGATTAAACTCGAATGCAGCCAATTTTCCTTGAAACTCAATCATTTGATACAGATGCTGTGATGATTATGATATATTCTAGTAGTTGGTCTAAAGTAAAAAATCCCTTCAAATTTAGCATTTGAAGGGATCAGAAATTAGTCAAATAAGACTTTTAACTGGGAAGAGTGAAGGTGATTAAGAATGAGGTTCCTTTTCCTACTTCACTTTTTACCCGAATGGATCCCCCGTGACTTAAGATGATATTTTGCGTGTTGGTAAGGCCTAATCCGGAGCCTGTAGCTTTGCTGGTAAAGAAAGGTTCAAATAATCGCTCTACATTTTCTTTAGGAATTCCTTCTCCATTATCTCTAATTTCAATTCTACATTGGTTGTTTTTTATATTTGTTCTCAGAATTAGCTTTCCAGTCTTGTCGGTCATTGCTTCTATAGCGTTCACTATCAGATTGATCAAGGCAATTTTCACCTTTTCACCATCCACTTGAATATCACAAATATCAGCTTGGTAATTTTTTACAATACTAATACCTTTCAATTCAATTCTGTCTTGGACATGCTCCAAGGCATCATCCAGTAGCGTATTTATTGAGTGACTTTTAGCGTCCAATTCAGTGAATCTGGTACTGTCTAGCAGCTGGGTCACCAGATGGTTGATTCGGTCACAATTTCTGCGGATTACGTCTATCAAATCGCCACTTTCGACAAGTACTGACTCTGGGAGTTCCATGTGCAACTGATCAGCAGATAGCAGAATAGTGGTAAGAGGATTTTTGACTTCATGCGCCAAAAGTCTAGCGATTCTACCTGTAGAAGAGAATTTCTTTAGGTTCAGTTCTTCTTCTTCCTTGGCTTTGATCGCACTGAGATCTTTGATCAAAACCTGAAAAATGTTTACATCTTGCTTTACTATACTTATTAGACTGTTGATAGAGTGTCCTTGATCTATAGTCAAGAGAGCTTCCATATCATAGAGCTCTTGACTATTGAAAAATAAGTTTTGCAGTTCTTGGCGTGAGGACTCTTCAGGCAGTAACTCTTTGAAGTAAAAGCTTTCTTCTGAATTGGGATCGTAGGCTTTACTTCCAAATTTTTTGAGAAATGCCGGATTAGCTTCCATAATCTCACCTTCACCATTCATCAATAGGAATGGATCACTGGCAAGCTCAAAGATTGAACGGAACTTTCGCGCAGCGTCGGCCAACGATTCTATCAAGTGCGCATCACGAATAGCATACCTGAGGATTCTATCCAGAGTATTTGCATCAAATTCGCCTTTGACAAGGTAGTCAGAAGCTCCAAGTGAGAGTGCTTCTCTATCGATGTCTCCGGTACTCATACCTGTGAGCATGATCACAGGAGCATGTTTTCTACGGAATTTGATTTCCCGAATTAGCTCCAATCCAGTGTCTTTTCCCAGTCTGTAATCAACGAGGAAGACATCGAAGCCTTGATCCAGTTTAGAAATAGCCTCGTCTAGGCTAGTTGCACTTTCTAATTCATAGATAGTATCGGTGATTCTTTTTAGTAAAGTAGAAACCAGAAAGAAATCATCCGGATCATCATCTACATATAGTATTCTTATTTTCTCTGCTGTAATCATGCTTTGCTTTATGCCGGCAACTGAACTGTTTTCGACCAGTAATTTTCTATTTCTTCGGTGATTTTGACTAGTTCTTCAAAAGATCCTGGCTTGGTGATATAGCTACTCGATCCCATTTTATAGGTGATTTTAATATCATCTATACTTTTAGAAGTGGTAAAAATAATTACCGGAATGGATTTTAGATTATCGCAGCCTTTAATTTCAGCCAGTGCTGCTATTCCATCTTTGCGTGGCATATTAAGGTCCAATAAAATAATATCTGGCTTAGGATATTTTGCTACATCATCGTAAGGCGGAGCATGCCTCAAATATTTTAGAAGAGCCTCACCATCCTCTACGCAGGTGACTTTCTCCTTTGGTAAAGTCCTTTCAAAGGCTTTCAATATTAATAATTTATCGTCTTCATCGTCTTCTGCGACTAGAATATGTATAGGTTTCTCGAAGGACATGAGCATAGAATCTTTGACGAACAGGGGTTGAATTCGGATGAAAAGATAAGCACGATTTTGCGAATAAAATACTGCACTAACTATTTCAGATAAACAGCATTCATATCTTGGCTACTGGCAAGATAATATTAAATGTTGCTCCTTTTCCAGGGATACTTTCCGCAAATATGAACCCTCCGTTTTTCTCAATGATTTTACGGGTGATAGATAGTCCTATTCCCGTACCTTCATATTCTTTCTTTGCATGCAATCTCTGGAAAATCGAAAAAATCTTATCCGTATGTTCTTTTTCGAACCCTATTCCATTGTCGCTAACCTTGATCAAGTGGTAGTTTAAACTCTTATCTAAAGAAGGATAGTTACCAATGAGCTCTTGACTTGCCTCATCAGAAGTGATGGTGATTTCTGGATTTTCATTTGGTTTAGAGAATTTGAGTGAATTGGAAATTAGGTTTTGAAATACCTGTCGATATTCTGTATCGGAACCTTTAACCTTAGGTAATTTCCCCAGAGTTATTTTAGCGGATTTATCTTGGATTGCTACTTCGAAGTCTTCGAGTGTCTCAGAGATGACTTCGGAAAGTTTTATGGTTTTTATTTTTTCACTATCAATTTTACCAGCTCTGCTATATTCCAAGAGGTCAGTGATCAATCGTCTCATTCGTACCGCAGCAGCAGTAATTCTGCTAAGATATAGGTCACCGTCTCCTTCTAATTTGTCTGCATATTGCTCATTCAATAGGTCGGAAAATGCTGTGATTTTACGAAGCGGTTCCTGTAAATCATGAGAAGCTACATAAGCAAATTGCTCTAACTCTTTGTTTGAGTTATCAAGTAGTTTGATTTGGTCTTTGAGTTTTTGCTGGAAAAGCGCTTTCTCTGTATTTGCCGTGAGTTGGGATTTGTTGTATTGGTAGATAGAGAAAAAAGTCACCAAACCAATGGTGATGGAAAAGACAGAAATAAGCCCCACAATAAAAGGTAGGGCGTTGATATTATTAATCAAGCTTTGATTTTTTTCTCTAGAAAGAGTTTTTTCTACCTCCTTAATACGAAGTACTACATTTTTGATCATCTTGTAGCCAATCAGCGCATTATTAGCTTTCGTAGGGTCTAGGAAGCCGACTAAATCGCCATTCTCTTTCATATATTCAATAGTCTTTTCAAAAGTCCTTACCCTGGTGTTGATCAGACCTCTGAGTTCTTCTATATTATTCTGCTGTATTCCATTGTCCATGGTCAATCCCTGCAACTGCGCCAAAAGCAACTCAGCATTCACATTTGATTGCTGATAATGGGTTAGAAATTCTTCATTCCTGGTCAGAACATATCCTCGAATATTGGTCTCTCTTTCAAGAATGCTGGAGTATAATTCATCCGCCCGCAGTATTACCGATGAGGTGTGCATGACACCATTCGTGTAGTATTCTATTCTGCCGGCAGTCCAATAGGATATGGCACTTCCTACAATTATTAATATTAGAGTGACTATCGAATAGATTTTAACTTGGCGAATAGATGGGTTTTGTTCGTTTTTCATTTTTTATTTCCCCAAACAGGGCAATTTATTACTCAGTAAGCCTAAGGCTATATTTTTATGATTGTCCTGAAAATTCTATTTAATGAGCTATTTAGCGCTTTTGGCCTTGATTTCATGATTTTAATTTAATTGAGGCATGCCAGTTGAATCGACTGATATAAATAAATCTACCAATCTAAACATCAAAACTATGAGTTCTTTATTGTATTTCATCGCTGTAATTCTCCTGATCGGCTGGTTAGTCGGAGTATTTGCTTATAGTGCCACAGGATTGATCCACGTGCTTCTAGTATTAGCAATTGTTGCAGTACTATTTAGATTGATTTCTGGAAGATCCGTGTAGCGCTCAGAGCGGCCCACCTGCTGAATGTTTTGATCAAAATTTGAAACATGATACCAATGAAATCACAAATTTTGTAGAAATTAAAGGTATCACGAATGTTTTCAAAGGTATACTGAAACAGCAATAGGGTGATCTTACTGAGGGGGATTTAATATTTTCTGAAGGAAGAGTACTTTAGGGATCGATTGTTTAATACATCGGTGAGACCAAAGATAAAATTTTGGTCTAGATCAAAAATCTAAAAATCAACAACATTAACTAAAAACATTATGAACAAATCAACATTAAATAAAACACTTTGGTTTAGCGGACTTTTAACAGGCGCTTTTGTAGGAGCATATCTTTACAAAAACAAAGACGAATTTGGTCCTCAAAAAGAAAAATTAAATAGTCTCATTGGTGATTTTCAATCAATTCTCGGCGATTTGAAGTCAAAAATTTTGGAGGCAAAAACAGAAGGTCTCGAAGCAACTAAATCAGCTATCCAATCAGCAAAAGATAAAGTAGAAAAAGTGAAGTGAAATAGGTTTAGAATACGAAAAGGTGTGGCCAATAGCTGCACCTTTTCTCTAGCGTTTCCTTAATGGAGAGATACTGAAATGTAGAGATACTACCTAACTAACAAAATGAATGTACCCAAGGTTGAATAGCGTAGAAGATTATGTGATGAAGAATAAACTTATACTAGTAATAGATGATGAGCCGGAAATTAGATCGCTTTTATCAAGATTCTTGGCTAGGAAGGGGTTTTCTGTCATAGCTGCGGGTACACTTCTAGAAGGAAGAAAGTTGTTTATAAAATTAAAGCCTGAATTAGTTTTCTTGGACGTCAACCTTCCTGATGGAAATGGTTTAAACGAACTAAAGTACATCAATTCAGGTAAATTTCAGTCCAAAGTAATTATGATGAGCGCATTTGATCATAATGAAGTGAAAATGGAAGCAATTCACTATGGTGCCTTAGACTTCCTCAGTAAACCTTTCAACATTGCGCGATTGGACCAGGTAGTTCAGAGCCAGTTAAATTAACACATTCAACACCAAATAAATCATGGCTAAGATTCTCGTAATTGACGATAATATAGATATATGTCAGCTTTTGGAGCGATTTCTCACTAAAAAGGGCTACGAGGTTGAAACTACCATTTCGGGAAAAACTGGTCTGGATATGGTCAAAAAGACCTTTTACGATCTTATTTTCTGTGATTTCAAATTAAGAGACATGGAAGGAAGAGATGTTCTGTTGAAGGTTAGAGAAATTTCTCCAGGCACTCAAGTGGCGATTATCACAGGCTATGCCGATGTGAAAATTGCTGTAGAAGTGATCAAAAATGGAGCATTTGACTATGTGACCAAACCCTTGATCCCCGATGAAATTATTAATTTGATAGAGCGGGCACTAGCTGCATCCAAATCAAATAAATCAACTGTCCAAACCTTCTCAAAAGCCACTCAATTAAAAAAGGAATCTGAATCTAAAACTCAGAAATCTGACTCTAAATATTTAAGAGGAACTGGTGCAGAATCAAGGAAATTATACAAAGAAGTAGCATTGGTAGCCCCAACTAGTCTCAGTGTGGTTATCTATGGAGAAAGTGGAGCTGGTAAGGAAAATATTGCTCGTACTATTCACGATCAAAGTGAGCGCGCAGGGAAGCCTTTCATAGCTGTGGATTGTGGTGCACTTACCAAGGAACTCGCTGGTAGTGAGCTTTGGGGTCATGAGAAAGGATCTTTTACAGGAGCAGTTGGAGAGAAACCGGGACAGTTTGAATTAGCTGATGGCGGTACGATCTTTTTGGATGAGATTACCAATTTATCTTATGAAACTCAAGTTGGTCTTCTTAGATTGGTTCAGGAGAGAAAGCTCAGAAGAATAGGGGGGACCAAGGACAAATCCATCGATGTCCGGATTTTGGTCGCTTCCAATGAAGATCTTAGAAAGGCCGTTTCGGAAGGGAAATTCAGAGAGGATTTGTATTTTCGATTCAATGAATTCAGTATTACTGTACCACCTTTGCGACATAGAAAAGCAGATATAGAAGCATTTGCGTACCATTTCCTAGAGCTGTCAAATGCTGAACTCAACAAAAAAGTCTTTGGATTTGAAGAACAGGTTATGGACGTCTTTAAAGAGTATCTATGGCCAGGTAACCTTCGGGAAATGCTGAATGTGATCCGTCGGGCTACCCTACTTACAGACGGAGGTAAAATGTCTCTTGCAGCACTACCACCTGAGATCGTTTACTCTCAGAAATTCAACTTTACAGAATCGGATTCAAACAGGTCAGAAAATAGGGTACACAGAATGCCCTTAAATCTAAAGGATGCCGCAGCTGAAGCCGAAGCCGAAGTTTTGAAGAAAGTCCTTGAAGAGGTCAAGTACAATAGAACTCAAGCTGCTAAACAATTGGGAATAGATCGGAAAACACTATTTAACAAAATGAAGCAATACGATTTATAGGCAATACCTTTCCCGGACAAAGTTCCGGGTTTTTTTAGTCCCAATTTTTCAACGAATTGGGGATTTTTTTTCATGAATTTCTTAGGTCCAAAAGTCACTAAAATAAGCTTTCCAATTTTAATTCTCTTTTAATAGGCATATCCAAAATAGTATTGGTGTAAGATTTTGGTTACCAATAGTTGATTTTGAAACCAGTAGGATGGCATGCACCTTGGAGTTATAAGAGTATAATTTTAAATCTTAAAATAAATCTACATATGTCAACTACTAAAGCAACTATCGGAAATCATTTGAAATTGGACACAAAAGCCATGAAAAATGTATCGGATAAGCTCAATGACTTGCTTTCTGATTACCATATATTTTATCAAAATGTAAGAGGGTTTCACTGGAATGTAAAGGGAGAAAATTTCTTCGATCTTCATGTGAAATTCGAGGAGCTGTATACTCAGCTGTATGAAAATATAGACGAAATGGCTGAGAGAATTGTAACCATAGGTTTCAATCCTTTGCATGCGTATTCAGATTATTTAAAAAACACAATTCATAAGGAGATTACGGATGTGTCCGATGGCGATGAATGTGTAAAGCATGTGATTGATGGATTGGGAAGTTTGGCCCAGTCCCATAGAAAAGCAGCAAAGATTGCTGAAGAAGCTGATGATATTGCCACTGCAGATATGCTCACCAGATTTGTCGGAGATATAGAGAAGAGAATGTGGATGTTTACCATGTTTACTAAGTAATTTTGAAAAGAATTAAACTTAAAAAAACCGCAGTTAGAGCTGCGGTTTTTTTCGGTTTAGGTAAATGTTTATGTGGAAATGATTACTGTTCCTGAGTAAACAGACCGTCTAAAGTAACTGCCAAATAATAGAAGCCGCTTATTTCTGGACCTCCTATGTATTGAATGTAAGGCTTATTGAGGAGATTGGTTCCACCAAGTTTGAAAGTCGTTTTGACAGCGGGTACTTTATAGCTTAACTGCGCGTCAATAGTTTGGTAGGAAGGCACGATTCCGTTGGCAAGTGGTGCATTCCAGTCAAAACTACTTTCCCATCTGTAGGCTATGCTATATCCGAGGTTTTTCAATAATTCCCGATCAGTAAGATTTAGATTGAGGATATGCTTCGGAGTATTGAAGGGGGTTTCCAGCCCGCTGTCTCTACTGTCAATTTTGCTGAGCTGGGCATGGCTGTAGTTTCCTGAAAGAACCATTTTCTTAAAGAAATTATACGATAGCCCAAGTGAGAAGCCGAAGTTTTGATAGATACTTTTGGAATTGGTCCACATGCGATAGCGTGTGTGTAAAGAATTGTTTTCCATTTCAAACCAGGTGGGATCCACCTCTCCATCTACTATCCCTATTGTGCCAAAATTTGGTACTGCTATTTCTATCTGGTCAATAAAATTTTTGTATTGATTATAATAAAAGTCAGCATCAAGAAATAGCCTATTACCTAAAAGACTGGCCTTATAACCAAAATCTATTGCTTTGATTTCTTCAGGTACTAAATAGGTGTAATCATTTCTTACCAAGGTAGATGAATTTTCGATCAAAGCTTCTCTGGTTGTTTTGCCGTTGTTGATAGTAGTTGTATTAGCTTGCTGAAAAGCATCCACGGAAGTTCTAAGATAGGAGTTTTCAAAAAGCTGCTGATCCTTGGACATCAGCTCTAGACCACCATATCTGATCACGCCTCCATTATTTACAGTGCTGAATGCTTCGAAAAGAGTAGGGAATCTGAAACCATTCTGTATGGAAGCACGAATATGATGCTGTTCATTTGGTGAAAAAACGGCAGCCAGTCTTGGATTGAATTTGGCATCAAAATATTGGGTTTTATCCAATCTTCCGGAGGCTAGAATTTTTAGCTTTTCATCCCAAAATCGCTTGCTAAGTTGTACAAATCCACCAACTTTTTTGTAATGAAGTGTCGCAAAGGGATCTTCTCCAATAGGATTAGTGAAGCTATTTCCTTCAGGATGAATAGTGAAGTCTCTAAAATCTATACCTGCCAAAATATCCACTTTTTGTATTAGATTTTTAAAATCATATTGACCTTCGAAATGGTAAAAACTATGCTCCATGATCAGCTGGGCACCTATATCCCAATTATTGATATGCGCAAGGTCATTAAGTTTCTGATTAAATTCAGGAGTCCCGGGTTGGAATCTCCCCACATCCGCCTCATTCCTCGCTTGGGCATGTGCATTTGCTGGATTCTGTCCGTCGGCAAAAACTTGATTATAATCGGATGAATATTCTGCATACCAGACTTCATCTGATTTAAATGCCCTATCCATATTTTCTCCGATAGGACGGAGGTTGTAGGAATCCAGCGTGTGCTCTCGGGTAAGATACCCTTGAACAAAATAGCTATCTCCCTTAATTGCCAGTTTATGTTGCTGGATTTGATAGTTGTCTAGCCTGATCCGATTACCTCTTTGATAGATTGCATCAGTTGTTCCAATTCTGTATACGTAGGAGGCCTCTGTCTTTTCATTGGGTTTGAAATGAACTGCTGCATCAGCTTTCAGATTACTTACCTGATAATCATTATTGACAAGATCTTTTTCATAATATCCTGTTCTGCGTACCTCATAGCGCTTTCCATCTGCAAGTGTAAGATTTTTGCGGTTTTGATTTTCGTTTCCGTAGGAATTGAGCGGATTTGAACCTGGATTTTCTGCACCAAATAAACCTGTGGATTGATTTGAGTTTGGACTCAGCTCCTCAGAGCTATTTGCTACCCAGTCAGTTCCTTTCATCCAGCCCACATTCACTTTGAACGCCCATTTTTCATTGATTTTGTAGGCATAGCGTAGGGCAGACTGATTAAATATTTGTGGAGCAAATTGAGTACTGTTCACATGGTTCAGACCTAATTGCTGATAAAAACTGAAACCAGTATATAGAAATGGAGATTTGGTGATCATGTTCGATGTGCCATTTAGTGCATTCAGTCCATACAATGCGGAAGAAGCTCCTGGGATGATCTCTATACTTTCCACATCCAATTCTGTTGGCCCCACGGTATTTGCTATAGAAACCCCCAATCCAGGAGCTTGCGTGTCGGCACCATCTACCATCGAGAGAAACCGAGCGTTTGTAGTGTTAGCAAAACCGCGCGTATTTGGGACTTTGAAACCCATACTCAGAGTAGTCATCTGGACTCCTTTGACAGATTCCATTGCATCGAAAAGAGAAGGGGCAGGGGTCTCGCGCAAATCGCGAATAGTTAGCTTTTCTATAGCAACAGGTGATTGCATGACCGATTCTTCCACCCTAGAAGCTGTGATTACTACTTCATCGGTATTCAGCACAGATGGGCGCAACATAACTTGTATCTCTTTACTGATTTCTGTTATCGAAAATTCTTGACGAATATATCCTAAGCCTGAAATCACTAATGTAAAAGGGACCGATTGACTGGAGTTTAAAATGAAGTTTCCTTCCAAATCAGTTGCTATTCCCTGTTGTGTTCCTTTGATAAGAACTGCTATTCCGATAAGGGGTTCCTGGGTTTCTTTGTCTATGATTTTCCCCTTGATTTCAAGCTGTTGTGCAATCAGCTTATTTGAGATTAGTGCCAATAGGACTGTGGTGTAAAACAGATATTTCATTTTATATCATATTAAGTTGGTAGGAAAAGAATGATACAAATAAAAGTGGCAGATATGATAAAACCTACAAATCCTATAAAAATGGTAGGAAATAAAAATAGTATGAATTAATTTTGAAACTCATTCTTGAATTTTCATTACTTACTACGATGCAGCGAATTCTCCTAAGACTTAAGACCGAGCCTTTCTGGGCCATGTTTTTTGGTTTTGCTTTAATGATGTTTGGGCTGGTAGTCACACAGACATTTTCACAAGCTATTGATAGTTGGGAACTGGATGTGGAATCTTTTCTTTGGTTTTTGCTAGTTGGATTTGTAGCACAGAGTATCGATGGCGCATTAGGGATGGCTTATGGGGTCAGTTGCAATTCAATTTTGCTTGGTATTGGAATTCCTCCGGCTGCAGCTTCGGCCTGGGTTCATTTTGCGCAGGTTTTCACGAGTTTGGCCTCAGGGATTTCTCACTGGAAAATGGGGAACGTAGATTGGAAGCTGGCTAAGAAACTATTGATACCAGGAGTCTTAGGTTCCATAGCTGGTGCTTTTTTGCTTTCGAATATTGATGGAGATCTTGTGAAGCCAGTCATCGCGATTTACCTTTTTGTGATGGGCATTGTGATATTGAGCAAGGTGTTTAAGAAGAAAAAACAAAAGTTCGATCCTAACAGTAGAAGTTTACCTATTCTGGCAACCACCGGAGGTTTTGCTGATGCAGTAGGTGGGGGAGGATGGGGACCTATTGTAAATAGTTCGTTGCTCAGTAAAGGTAAAATCCCGAGATATGCCATTGGTACGGGTAATTTTGTAGAGTTTTTTGTGTCGCTAGCGAGTGCAAGTACATTCCTATATTTTGTTAAGGAATTGAGTTTGGCCCCAGTGCTGGGACTAATTGTAGGAGGCGTCGTAGCCGCTCCCTTTGCTGCCTATATTTGCAAATTGATCAAGCCTAAATATGTTATGATAATGGTGGGGCTTTTGATCATTTTCCTAAGTATTCGGACTATGTATATCACACTTGCTTAAAGAAACCTGAGCTTAAGAAGTATTTTTGTATGTTTAGGTAACAAAATCCCTCAAATGCTTTCTAAACGTGCCAAGTACGCAATCAAGACTATTCTTTATCTTCAAGATCACGTGGAAGACAAACCTCTTTCGGCTAAGTTGATCTCGGTCAATGAAAATATTCCGTATAAGTTTTTGGAGAATATCCTTCGCGATCTAAAAACCCATCAGCTGGTAAAAAGTGTGCGCGGAGCAGAGGGAGGTTATATTCTTGCAAAGGATCCCAGTGAAATTACTATTGCCCAGATTATGCGCGTGGTGGACGGGCCGATAGCTTTAATACCATGTGTTTCAGAGAGGTTTTATGAGTCTTGTGGCGAATGTACCGATGAAAAAACCTGTAGAATTCGAAAACTCTTTTCTGAACTTCGAAATGAAATGCTGCCAATTCTGGAGCGGCCCATCACTACACTCGCTAAGGATGGCAGTTTTTCCTAAATTATCTCAATCGGATTTTTATCAATTTTGTGAGCAGAGTTATTTTATTGTTGCTTAACCAAAGAGCAGCTAAATACAAAAAGCGACAGTGCTAACTGCCGCTTCGAAATAATTTGATAAGCTTTTATGGTAATCAGAATTGCAATATTAGGCTAAAGCTTTTTCGCAAAACTCAACACACTTCCGAACCTCTTTTACAGCATCCGATCCTTCTGGCACTTGATATTCTAACTCAATGGTGGCAGGGAACTTATATTTGTTTTTGGATATCAAATTCAGAAGTTCGGGGATAGGTGTATCTCCAGTTCCCCAAGGTAAATTACCTTTTCCATTGGCAGGGGTTTGGCGATCTTTGGTATGCATACTTAGGATTCTGCTGTGCTGTTTTTCTATCAATGGAATCAAATCAGTATTACCTGCAGCGATGTAATGACCAGCATCTAGGTTTAATGCATTTCTCTTACTTTGCTCCAGTGCAGTATCCCAAAAAGTAAAAGTCTCTTGTTCGTGGCCATGATAACCCACGTACATTTTATGCTTTTCACCCAACTTGCCTAATCTAAGCGTATGGGCATCATTTGATGGATGCTCTAGTGTGACATGAGTGGCGCCAAGTGCCTTTGCGGCATTCATTCCATAGGCGATTTCTTCATCTGTAGCATTCATTCCAAATGCGTTCGGCTTGAAAGCATAAATAGATACTCCTGCGTCGTTGTACATTTTGCGCATTTTCTCAAAAGGCGCAGTTCCTACTTTATTTCTCCATTCTGCGGCCACTTTAGCATAGGATTCAGCCTGAGCGCTCATATCAGCTAGTTTTGCTTTTTCATCCGAACTGAGTTCTTCACCTTTTCTTTGCTTTGAGAGGAGTGGGTACATTTCCCGCATATTGACAGGGTTTGCAGGTTTTCCAGCGAAAGACTCTGCCGGATCACCCATGAGTTCGATTGCCGAGAGACCTGAGTCGAGCACATATTGAAGTGTTGCTTCGGCGCTTTGATCAGGCATGGATCGGAATGAGTAGGTAATGCACCCAATTTGTACGCCATTGATCAGTGAGTTTGGTTTATTGAGAGACTTGATTATTGCCGGAGCACCTTGCAGCCAAGAAGGTGTCAAAGCAAGTCCGCCCACACCAAGGGCGGATTTTATGAGGAATTCTCTTCTATTTTGCATGTTCTTTTGGGTTTGAGTGTTGAGTTTGACATCAAATTAGTATTTACTTTCTCTTTTTTGCTGAAAAGTTTACTCATAATTTTATTTTAGGGCTGATTGGTTATATACTCGTTTGAAGTATTGCGATTAATTAAGATTACACAAAATGGAGAATACGGAGAAAAATATAGAAGTAAGGCTGAGGCGGGGAGACTTTCTCGGAGAGCTCCAGTTTATAACTTCTAGAAGTGGCGGGGCTGGCGGACAAAACGTTAATAAAGTGGAAACCAAGGTTCAGCTGAAGTTTGATATTCCAAATTCCCGTCAATTGAGTGAAGAGGAAAAGACTTTGTTACTGGATAAGCTGCAAACAAAAACCGATCAGGAAGGCGTATTGCAACTTCAGTCTCAGGAAAAGCGCTCACAGATTCAAAATAAAGAACTGGTTATTCGCAAGTTTGAGGATTTGATGCGGAAAGCTTTTCATAAAAAACGAATCCGAAAAGCTACTAAGCCAAAAAAAGGAGCAATTGAAAAGCGGCTCAAAGCAAAGAAGAATCAGGCTGAAAAGAAGGCGAACCGAAGCTGGAAGGAATAGCGTTTTAGAAAACAGTTTCAGTTTTCAGTCGCAGTAATCAGATTCTGTGTTCAGAAATTAAAAATCTTTTATAAGAAGGGTGTACTTTTTTGTAGAGTCAGGTTTATAAATCTGAATGGGATAATTGCTACTTGGCTTCATTATACGTAGGGAATAAACCGTTTCTGGATTTGGGATAAACTGAACATTATCCTGGTTTTGAAAAAGATTGGTTTCTCCCAAATTAAGATCTAGAAACTCATCAGGATTATCGAATTTTTTAAAGTAAATCGTGTCATTCTGAAGCCCTTTCATTGAGAAGCTGTCTTGAAACATATTAAGCTCTTGACTGCTGTCATAGGAGGGGAGACGCAAGTTAAAGTCATACTTTTTGGAACTTATATCCTGAGAAAATACAGATAAGCAAGTTGCAATATTGATTAGATAAAGGAAAAACAGAGCTTTCATATGATTATAATTTGTTTTTAAAAGGTCATCCCGATAGCTATCGGGAGGAATCTCGCACGCACTATAATCATCCCAGTGTGTGACTTTTGAGTCATGCTCGATTTCATCTCGAATGATTAGTGGTAAAAATTAATCTTATTATTTGATTTTAAGAGCTTTGTGATAGGTTACGGAAAACTTTATTACTAGGTTTTTATTATAGCTTACTTGAACTAATTGTACGCTCTGTTGCTCATCTTATGAGAAATATCTCTTAGTGCTTCGTCAAGTTCTTCTCCAGAGGTTTTAAGATGCGTGATCAATTCGACCTTTTCTGAAGATTCCAGATCTACACCTTGCATTAATTCAATGATCCCAAGAATCCTTGCTAATGGAGCTCTGACCAAGTGAGACTGGTCTGTTGCCAGTTCCCGAAGTTGCCTGTTTTTAGCTTCCAAAGAGTTTAAAAATGTTTCTTGATCTGTGATATTTTGAAACGCAGCTAAATAGCCAATCACTTCACCTTCTTTATTTTTAAGAGCGATTCCATACAACTTAACAATGATTGTATTTCCTTGTTTATCCTGTAGATATTTATTGAAGATGAATCCTTTTTTTGCACCGTTTTCTGATATTTTTTCAAATTTTTCTCGATCCTGAACTACAAATTCTTGAGGGGTGAGGTCGATGATTTTTTTACCTATAATCTCTTTATCAGTATAGCCTATAATCTCTAAAATATTCGGACTGGTATAAGTGAAATGACCATTTTTATCAATTTTAAGAATTCCCAAATTAGGATTCGTAAATAGCAGCTCCAGTTCTTGTTTTCCTCCGTTGACCTTGTCATATAGCCTCTTGATCAAAAAGTATAGCAACAAACCTGTGACTAACACATAGAGGCAGCCTTTGATCATCTGGAAACGGGACATCTCACTGATATCGTCACTGAAAATGCTCGAGAGTAGTATATCACTGAAAAATATCCAGTTGATCCCCACTATTAGGTATATGACTGTGATCGCCCATGGTCGATTAATGGAGAAGCTTTTGGGTTTGTTCATGCTATTTGCTTAAAGGCCATCCCTTTAAAAAAAAGATTGTCGCTTTTTTTTACTAAGATTTATTAAGTTAAAAATTAATCCCTGTTAGTCAGTGTTTTTACAGAAGTCAACTGACTTTTTCATCAAGAATAGTTTGCGTGGTGTCACCTTCTCCAACTATAATAACATCAGCTAAGCCTATGAATAAACCGTGACAAACAATTCCGACTAGTTCATTTAGAGATTTCGAGAGGGAGTGAGGATCTTGTATGTGACCAAAGTCTGCATCGAGAATCCAATTGCCCTGATCAGTTACAAAAGCTTTGCCTTCTTTCTTGCGAATACTGCAAATTCCTCCCAACTCCTTGATCTGATTGCTCACAGAATTAGATGCAAATGGGATTACTTCTATTGGTAATTTGAACGCTAATCCAAGCTGTGTCACCTGTTTGTCCGAATCAGCGATAATTATCAGCCTTCGGCTCATGGAAGCAACTATCTTTTCCCGAAGCAACGCACCTCCGCCACCTTTAATCAGCACCATATCTGAATTGAACTCATCCGCACCATCTATGGTGACGTCGATGTAATCAACGCTATTACTGTCAATAATTGGGATATTGAGTGACTCAGCGAGTAGTTGCGTTTTAGTGGATGTTGGGATTGCTTTTATCTGTAAACCACTCTGTACAAGCTTGCCGATTTCATGGATAGCATAGTTAGCCGTGGAGCCGGTACCAAGTCCAATCACTTGCTGATCTTGGATATAGGAAACTGCTGCTAATGCGGCCAGTTCCTTTTCTTTTTCTACTATCAATTCGACAGGCGACATAATGGGTTTAAGATAGTTGTTGGTTCGCAATTTTGATCTTTTAATATATTACTTCAAACTCTACAGTACCAACCTCACCAACTCATTTTTGTCTCCACCGGGAATCCATCGAGCGACGATTACCACCTCATTTTCCTGATCCACATAGATCATATTGGTGCCGGCCCCGATATGGGAGTAGGCTGTAATTGGTGCAGCAGGAATGTCCTTTTGATCACAGTTCAAGAAGTAATTCATAAAGCCATAACCTGGATTGGCAGAGGTTTTGGACTTTTCTATCCAGGAAGTAGGGATAAGTTGTTCGCCGTTCCACATGCCACTATTCATCGTCAGATAGCCAAATGTCGCCTGATCATAAGCAGATAGCATCATTCCTCCTCCCCAGTGTGAACTGCCGCTGACGGATAATGACCATCCCTTTGTGTGTCACCATTGACATGCTCGATTTCATAGTTTGATTTTAGTAAAAAAAATTGATTTAGTTGCCATGTATAAAATTGTCTAATAGAAGTCCGCTATATGTTGAAAATGGATTTTCTATTATTCTCACAAATTTTAATTCAATTTGACCCATTAGGTTTGTGGCAAAGTCCTGATACTGTGATAATGAAATATATCTCGCTAGTATTTGTCTTCATCAGTTTGCGAAAAATCCAAACAATGCATTCAAGAATGGGTTAGCTTTCTAAACGCCGTAAAAAGGCATTCTTTTAGGCTTTTTAATAATAGAATCTCTATGCATAAGATGAAAGAGCAAAATATATATATTATCGGTGCTGGTGTGGCGGGTTTAGTAGCAGCTTTGGAACTAGAAAAAGCTGGCTTTTCTCCGGTGATATTGGAATCTAGTGATGGGATTGGGGGCCGAATTAAAACCGATGAAGTGGAAGGCTTTTTAATGGACCATGGTTTTCAAGTGCTATTGACGGCTTATCCTGAAGTGAAAAAATACCTGGATTTGAGTGCATTGAATCTAAAATATTTCGAACCAGGAGCGGTAATATTTGGAGCAAAGGAGACTTTTATTATCTCTGATCCTCTTCGTAATCCACTCAAAGTAGTGAGTATGGCATTTTCCCATGTAGGGAGTTTTTTGGATAAGGTCAAAATGTTTAACCTTACTCAAATGCTAAGGAATAAGACGATAGATGACATCTTCAATGAGGCTTCCATTCCTACACATGCGTATTTGAATGAGTATGGATTTTCAGATCAGATTATCTCAAACTTTTTCAAACCGTTTTTCCGTGGAATATTTTTAGAAAAAGAGCTGAATACATCCTCCAGAATGTTTGAATTTGTGTTTAAAATGTTTTCACAAGGATTGGGAGCCATACCTGAGAAAGGAATGATCGAGGTTCCGAATATGCTCAGACGACAATTGAGTAAAACACAGTTTTTATTCAATACTAAGGTAGCTGAAGTACAGGGAAAGGAGATTGTTTTAAATAATGGGGAGACTTTACAAGCTGACCGTATCATTATAGCGACTCAGCCAGATAAGTTCATGAAGCAGTTACAGGGACAATTTGCGCCTTCCAGATCAGTGATTACCCTATATTTTTCCCTTCACAAATCATTTATGAGCAGGGCCATGCTGGGTTTGATTCCAGGAGAAAATCACCTGATAAACAACTTGGTCTTTATGACTGATGTGTCATCAGCCTATTCTAAAAATGGAAGGGCATTACTATGCGTTTCAATACTAGATACTGACCTAAAAGAGAAAGAGTTGATTAAAGCTGTACAAAGTGAATTGGAATCAATATCGCGTATCAATTCAGAGTATTTCAAGTTTGTGAAGTCCTATTATATTAACTATGCTATCCCTACTGTAGAAGATATGAAAGGGACCATTCCATTTACTGAGAGTAAGATTTATGATCATGTATTTCTGGCCGGAGATTACCTGTTAAATGGTTCTATCAATGCTGCCATGGCGTCAGGGCGAATAGCTGCCGAAGCAGTAGTCCATAGCTATATGCCTGTGCACTGAGAATTTTGAATAGCCAAGATGAAATTTGGGGTAAAATGCCTATAGTCATTTCTGAGGCTATTGAGATTTTCCATTAACTTCGCGACATGGAAAATATACCTCCTTGCCCTGCATGCAACTCGCCTTATGGCTACGAATTGGACGATAAATTAATCTGTCCTGAGTGTAGTTTTGAGTGGAAACTTAATGAAATTCAAGAGGAAATAGTCGAAGGATTGGTAGTCAAAGATGCTAACGGAACTGTGTTGGCTGATGGTGACGCTGTGACAATCATAAAGGATTTGCCAGTGAAAGGAGCACCTAAACCAATTAAGGCGGGGACTAAAGTAAAGAGTATTCGTCTGGTAGAAGGAGATCACAACATCGACTGTAAGATCGATGGCTTTGGATCAATGGCGCTGAAAAGTGAATTTGTGAAGAAAGCGTAGTGACTGCGGAGGTAATTGTGGTGGATTTCAAATAGATGAAATCAGTCAGCTTAAATTCAAGTCCATCAATATTTATGATACAACCCTGTTTTCAATGAAATCAGGGGAATTGAAGTTTGTTACCGGAAAGGAAAAGTCTGTAGGCCAGAAGGCAAGGCAGCTTGAAGCAATTAGTAAGCAAAATTGGATAGAAGCCCGCTTGTTTAGGACTTAAATCGGTATAGGTATGGCGCTTTATTCGCTGCACCTGTGAACTTCTTTTCCAATCGTTCCAAGACATTTAAGTCCAGCATTTTTTTCTGGAAATTATTGCTACGAAAGGGTTTATCATAGACTGTCTCGTAAAGTTGTTGCAATTCTTTCATGGTGAATTTTTCCGGTAATAGGTTGAAACCAATCAGCTTATTGTCAAAATTGATCCGTAAGGCTTCCAATGCTTTGGCGACTATATCATTATGGTCCAAAACCATAGTTGGTAAACTATCGACATCATACCAATCTGCCGATTCATCGAAAAAAGTCGTGTGTGGAATCACCTCATCTGCATTCACCAACGCGTAATACCCGATAGAAATGAATCGTTGCTTGAGCCAGTCAAAAAAAGGCTCACCTATTTCCTGGAAATCAGTCCTACCTTGATTCAGCTCAAAAATCCGATCGATCACATCCTTATTGGTGCGGGGAACTTCTCCAAAAACCCGAAACTGATCCAAGTACACATTTCTGATTCCAGTTCTTTCCTCAAGAACTCTGAGTGCTGCCTGATCAATGCTTTCTTCCTGTTTGATAAATCCGCTTGGTAAGGTCCAGAGATCACCTTTAAGAACGAGTTTGGGAATCAAAACCTTGAGATTATTCTCCTGATACCCAAATATGACACAGTCAATCGATACTTGATTGATGAAATTAAGAAAGTCATTCACTTGCATGGCTTTTGGCGATTGTAGCAATAAAAGAACATATTCTTCTACTGAAATGCCATAAAGTTAGGGATAAAACTTTTATTGTCTTTAAAAAAGAAAATAATCAAAAAATTTTAATATCTATTTTTTAGATAATAAAAAAATAGTATACATTTGGCTGATTAACAAAAAATTAGCAATGAATTCAAGAACCCTAATCTTCATCTTTTTGGTTGCTTTATGTGCCTTTACAGCCTGTTCTGAGCCGCCAAAGAATAATTTATTGGTCTTCAGTAAGACTGCTGCCTTCCGACATGCATCTATAAGTGCTGGTATAAATGCATTGGAGAAGATGTCCAAAGAGAAAGGCTTTGATGTGACTTTTACAGAAGACGCGGATATGTTCAACGAAAAAGAGTTGAGGGAATATTCCGCTGTATTATTTCTCAATACTACTGGAGATGTCCTGGATCAGGGGCAGCAAGATGCCTTTGAGCGATACATTCAGGCGGGCGGAGGATATGTAGGTGTGCATGCAGCTACTGATACAGAGTATGACTGGACATGGTATGGAGGCTTGGCTGGAGCCTATTTTTTGCTTCATCCTTCAGAACCCAGCAATGTGCAAAATGGGAAATTTACAGTGACACAAAGACCATTGGGCTACTCAGGGCATGCCGGAAGAGTTTGAGCGTGAGGATGAGTTTTATAGTTTTAAGAATATTTCTCCTAACATCAACGTCGTTTTGACCTTGGATGATAATTCGTATCAAGGAGGAGCAAATCCAGATTACCACCCAATGAGTTGGTATCAGGAATACGATGGAGGTAGAGCTTTTTATACCGCCATGGGTCATACAGATGAGACCTATTTGGAGCCACTTTTTTTGAATCACCTATGGGCTGGTATCCATTACGCCATGGGAGGAGATTCTCCGAAACCATTGGATTATACCAAAGCCAAACCTGAGGAAAACAGGTTTACCAAAGTGGTTTTAGCTGAGAAGCTAGATGAACCGATGGAACTAGCAATTTTAGACGAAAACAGGGTTTTGTTTATCCAGCGTAAAGGTGAAGTGAGAATATATGATCTCAATACCAAGGAGTTAAAAACCATTGCCAAACTTCCTGTCAGTCTTAAATATGTCAATAAAGATGGTCAGGAATCAATGGCTGAAGATGGATTGTTGGGGCTGAATATTGATCCGAATTTCAAAGAAAACAATTGGATTTACCTGTATTATTCAGCACTGGGAGATGCCAGAAATGTGCTCTCCAGATTTGAATTGATCGGTGATGAACTGAAGATGGATTCTGAGAAGATACTGTTGGAGATCCCTACCCAAAGACAGGAATGCTGCCATACAGGAGGTTCCATTGCATGGGATAAAGACGGTAATCTCTACTTGTCCACGGGTGATAATACCAATCCTCATGCATCTGATGGCTACAGTCCATCAGATGAGCGTGCAGGAAGAAGTCCTTGGGATGCGCAGAAATCCTCTGCCAATACAAATGATCTTCGCGGTAAAATCATACGCATCAAGCCTGAGGCAGATGGCACGTATACGATTCCCGAAGGAAACTTATTTCCTCCAGGAAATTCAAAAGCAAGGCCTGAAATCTATACCATGGGACATAGAAATCCATTCCGGATTGCTGTTGACCAGCATACTGGCTATCTCTATTGGGGAGAAGTTGGGCCGGATGCATCAAATCCAGACTCTCTCCGTGGACCTGCAGGTCAGGATGAAATAGGACAGGCTCGTCAGGCTGGTAATTTTGGATGGCCTCACTTTATAGGAGATAACAAGCCATATTTCAAGTATGATTTTCAAAACAATAAATCACTAAAAAAGTGGGATCCAGAAACTCCGGTGAACACTTCGCCAAACAATACGGGCCTTGAGAAATTGCCTCCTGCACAAGATGCATTTGTCTGGTATGCCTATACAGAGTCAGAGGAATTTCCGAAGGTAGGGGCAGGAGGAAGAAGCGCAATGGCCGGACCGGTATACTATTCCGAGGATTTCAAAAATGCAGAAAGACCTTTTCCTGATTACTATAACGGCAAATTTTTCGCCTACGAATGGATGCGTGGATGGATTATGGCTATTACCATGGACGAAGAAGGAAATTACCTGTCTATGGATCGTTTTATGCCCAACTATCGATTCAGTAATCCCATGGATATGGAATTCGCTGCCAACGGGGACTTGTATATCCTTGAGTATGGTTCCGGCTGGTTTACTGCCAATGACGATGCGAGATTGGTGAGAATAGAGTACAACAGTGGAAACCGAAAGCCAAAGCTTCAAATGTCCGCAGCAAAGATGGGTGGAGCAGTTCCATTTAAGTTGGAACTTTCAGCTGACGGAACTACTGATGCTGATTATGACGACCTGACCTATACATGGGAGATCAATTCTGCGGCAGGTTTTAAGGAAAAGCTGAACAACAAAGAAGCAAATATCACGCTTGAGGAAGCTGGTGTTTATACTGTAATGCTTACCGTCGATGATGGTCAGGGAGGGGAAATCTCCCAAAGTATGGAAGTCACTGCCGGCAACGAACCACCCGTGCTAAGTCTGGAACTGCCCGGAAGCAACAAGACATTCTATGTGCCAAATACTGCCATAGACTATGAGATAAAAGTTAGTGACAAAGAAGATGGTAGTTTGGATAATGGGATAGATCCAAATGAAGTAGCTGTGAGTATCGACTATTTGCAGGAGGGTTTTGACCAGATTCAGATTGCGCAGGGCCACCGTGCTGCCGATGCCGATGCTTTGAGTTCTTCAGGTAAAAGACTCATCGATGGAAGTGATTGTATGGCTTGCCATAAAATGACTGAAAAGTCCATTGGGCCATCCTATCAAGAAGTGGCTCAGAAATACAAGGGCGATGACTCCGCACTGGAAATGTTAGCCAAGAAAGTGATTTCTGGAGGAAGTGGGGTATGGGGTGAGACGGCCATGGCTGGTCATCCACAGCTATCTGCAGACGAAGCCGCAGAGATGGTGAAGTATATCCTCAGCACTACTAATGAAAAAGCGAAAGAGAAAACTTTGCCTACAAAGGGATCTTTTGTAGCAAGTGTACCTGCGGGAGATGCAGGAAAAGGGGTCTACATACTTCGCGCAGCCTATCAGGACAAAGGTGCCGCTAACCTGCCGTCTTTATTTGCCGAGCAAACGTTTGTATTGAGATCAGCCAAGGTAGATGTGCATGGTTTCGATGAATTTGCGGATGTGAATAAAATGGCCTTTGGTGGAAGTAATTTAATTATTCCTGCTCTATCAGGAGCCTATATCTCTCTTAAGCAAATTGATGTCACCGGGCTGGCAGCATTGGAATTGGGAGCCTCAGCACCAAAAACTCAACTAAATGCTGTGGGTGGATTTGTTGAACTTCATATTGGAAGCCCAACAGGGCCATTACTGGGCAAATCTAAGTTTTTGGAAGCCAGTGACGAAGCAGGATTTGCTCCCGGTCAGCTCCATATTCCGATTACTCTTCCTTCAGGTTTCGACGGCAAAAAGCAGGATTTATATATCGTTTTTAAAAATGAAGATATTCCTCAGGGAGCAATGATGGTGGTAATGTCTGCAGAGTTTAAGATGATCAACGAAAGGCCGATAGTTGAAGCCAGCAATTCTTCTGCGACCGTCTCTGGAGAAAATTATTATGTGGGAAAATGGAATTTAACCGTGAAAGGCACTCCTAACGGTGATACCAAGTTGATTATGGATTTGGAGCGCGAAGGAGGGAAGTTGGTGGGAAATCTAACTGATCCTACTGGAGCTAATCCAGCTATTCCAATTTCAAACATCGAGGAATCTGTAGGCTAGATCACTGTCTTATTTAGTACGCAAGGGTTTGATGTCAACCTTGAGCTAAGTAAAGCGGATCAAAGTACCATGAATGGCAAGATGATGGGAATGTTTGATGCTAGTGCTGTGAGGCAATAACTAGATAGTATTGTAAGGGTTAACTATTAAGTAAGATAAATATGTCTAAGTTGTTCAATTTCACTGCTAGAATTCTATTTCTAGGTTCAGTTTTGACTTTCGGTCATGCAGCAGCTAGTAGTCTTGAAAGACGTAGTACTATTGAGGATGCATCTATTGAAGTTATTCAGGATTCTTTATTCAATAAACCTTATGTGGATATCGAAGAATGGAGAGAGGAGCCTATCAGACATTTATACATACATGGAGGATTTGAAGGAAGTGACACTAGATTTTCCCTTTATTTCCCAGAAAAAGCAGCCTACACCGGAAGATTTTTTCAATACATCACTCCTGTTCCTGACAATGAATTTCTTTCGCAGAACAACGATGGAGGAGAATCGGACAAAATAAGTTTTGCGGTTTCTCATGGCGGCTATTTCATAGAATCCAACGGGGGAGGAACTGATGCTGGTGTAATGGCACCTGATCCAACCATAGGAGCGTACAGGGCAAATGCGGCAGTAGCTCAATTTTCTAAGCAAAAAGCAACCGAAATCTATGGTGAGCATAGAACCTATGGATATGCATTTGGGGGAAGTGGGGGAGCATATCGGACCATTGGTGGTGCAGAAAATACGAGTGGAGTTTGGGATGGAACAGTTCCTTTTGTAGCTGGTTCACCTATGGCAATTCCTAATGTCTTTACCGTTCGTATGCATGCGATGCGAGTCTTACAACATAAGTTGCCTCAAATAGCAGATGCACTGGAGCCTGGCGGTAGCGGAGATATGTATGCGGGGTTAAATGAGAGAGAAAGTTCTGCCTTGAAAGAGGCAACAGAAATGGGCTTTCCTGTGCAAGCCTGGTTCAATTACGAGCATCTTGGGATTCATGCTTTTCCAGCTATTTATGGTGGTATGCGAATGGCTGATGCGACCTATTTTAATGATTTCTGGACTAAGTCTGGTTACTTAGGGGCTGATTTTCCTGAATCCCTGGTGAAAGATCGCCTACAAGAGAAGTCAACTATTAAGAAGATAATTTCCAAAAAGGCAGCCTACGAAATGGGAATTGAGACTGGAAATGGTCCGGGGACAGCTAGGGGCAGTGCAGACCTTGCCTGGCAAAATTTGGATACAAAAGCTGACACTATTCCTGTAGCTTTCCAATTAACGTCATTGCTCCCAGAGGTTCAGTTCCTTGGAGGCGAATTGAATATACTGTCGGGAACTCAGCAGGGCAAAGAACTGGCTATAAAATCAATTTATGAGGATATTGTTGTTTTAGGACAGGTTGACCCAAGTGTATCCAGTCAACTCAAAACTGGGGATGAAATTCAGATTGACAATTCTAATTACCTGGCAGCACAAACCTATCACCGTCACCAAGTTCCAGGTGATCAATACACCACTTGGGATCAATTTAAGGATAGTGATGGCAAACCGTTGTATCCCCAGCGACCCATGCTTATCGGTCCGCTTTTCACCAGGTCAACAGTTGGATCAATACCCAATGGTAAATTCAATGGAAAAATGATCCTGTTAGGCTCACTGTGGGATACTGAAGCCTATCCTTGGCAATCTGATTGGTATGGCGCAAGGGTGAAGGAGCAGCTTGGAGATCAATTGGATGAGAATTTTAGGTTGTATTTTACAGACCATGCCAATCACGCAGATTCAAAGAACCCAGGTGATCCAACTCATCTGGTAAGTTATCTTGGTGTTATACAGCAGGCCTTATTGGATTTAAGTGATTGGGTGGAGAAAGGCATTTCACCTCCCCAAGGTACAGTCTATGAAGTGGTGGATGGACAAGTGCAGGTTCCAAGTTTAGCTTCTGAGCGGAAGGGACTACAGCCTACAATAGTATTGAAGGCAAATGGAGGTGAAAAAGCCGTTATTCAGGTGGGTCAAGAAGTTAAATTCGGCGCTTTCATTGAAATCCCGGTAGGAACAGGATCACTGGTATCAGCGGAATGGGACTTTGAAGGAGAGGGAAGTTTTGACGAGAAGTTGTCACTTAATGAAGGAAAAGGGACCACTCAATTGAATACTACCCATACCTATACCAAGCAGGGAACTTATTTTGTTACCCTCAGAATAGCTTCTCAACGGAATGGAGATTCAATAACTCCATACACATTGATTCGAAATTTAGAAAGAGTACGGGTGGTTGTTGAATGAATTGAAAATCTTACCGTCATACCATTTAAGCACTTGTGCTTTTCAATTCACTTCAGAGGGCAGGTAGCCAAATTGTTCTTTAAACAACTTTCTGAAATGCTTGGTGCTGGTAAAACCTACTTCATAGGCAGTCTGAGCCACACCTAATTTCTCATCCTTAATCAGAGCTGCAGCTTTCGCAACTTTGACCGTGCGAATGTATTGGTTGATGTTTTGTCCGGTAAGGGCTTTTAATTTTCGAAATAGTGAGGTTCTGCTCATTCCCATGGCTTGGGAGATTGTATCCACATCAGTTGTCTGCTGGGAGATGCCCGCCAGTATATGTCCTTCCAATTCCTTCAAGAATGATTTTTCCTTGTTGATGGCACTCTTTTGGGAGGAGGTCAGTTCGGCGGTTTGAGTGCTTTTGCCAAGATAATAAGTACGCATCCGGATTCTTGCCTCCAGTAGATTTCTTATCCGGGATTTTAAAATCGGTCCTTTAAAGGGCTTGATGATGTAATCGTCTGCACCTTTTCCAAAACCCGAAGTTATACTGTCGGTGCTGTCTTTGGCAGAAAGCAAAATCACAGGAATGTGGGTGGTGCTGTGATTTTCTTTCAAAATCCCACATAAATCAATGCCGTTTTTCTCGGGCATCATAACGTCTGAAATGATCAAATCCGGTATAAACTGAATTGCTTTTTCAAGTCCTTCCTGACCATTCTTGGCAAAGATCAGGTCATATTCCTCCGAAAGAGAATTATTCAGGTATTCCAGAATCTGGGGATTATCATCTATAATCAAAAGAACCTCCTTGTTTTCATTAAGATCAAAGTTGACAGTGGACTCCAACTGTACGGGATCAAACTCTGGCATCCATTCTTTACTGTTGGAATTCTCTGGCAAAAATACCTTTATGACACTGGCTTTTTTGGGGATTACAATAGTAAAAGTACTTCCATTTCCAGGGGTGCTGATCACATGGATGTGGCCTTGGTGATCTTCTACCAGTCTTTTGGTCAACGCCAAGCCAATCCCCGCACCCTGTTCTTTTGATGTTGCTTCACTCTGATAGTACCAGTTGAAAATTCGGCTTTGATCTTCAAAGGGAATTCCTGGGCCATTGTCGCTTACCAGTAGTTCAAATTCATCCTGTTTTTCTTCTAACGAAACTGTGATTTGATCTTTAGCCCGGCAATATTTTAGTGCGTTTGACAGAAGATTATTGAAAATAATATGAAGCTTCTGGAGATCAACCTCAGCGGAGAAGTCCGTCTTTGGTAATTGACTTTTGAGCTTAATCCCTTTATGTTTTGCCAGAGGCTGATATTGCTCCACCCATTGCTTGATAGGTTTGACGATTGACTGAGACTTTAAATGAAGCTGGTTGACATTCAGCTCAGCATTTCTAAATTCCAATAAATTAGAAATCATCTCGTGTAGGTATTTCGCATTCCTTTGAACCAGCTTCAATCCTTTGAGATGCTTTGAGTCTTTAATGTCTATCAATAGGTCATCCAGAGGAGCCATGATCAATGTAAGGGGCGTTTTCAGCTCATGAGAAAACCCGGTGAAAAACTGGACACGTTCTTCATTGAGCTCATGCTCCAATACTCGTTGTTTTTTCTCGAAAAGGAGGGAGTTTTTTAGCTTCAGCCTTTCTGCATAATACCTCATTCCCGCACTAGTCACTGACACGATCAGGATAAAGTAGAGTAGATAAGCAGGCCAGGTTTTCCAGAAAGGCGGAGCAATGATAAGGGCTAGTTGGTTTTCTGAAATAGCTGTGGCCCCAGAGCTGGCTTTGACTTTCAGTGTGTAGTTTCCCGGAGGGATATTGCTGAGATTTGCAGTTCCGGTTTGATTGGTTTCAATCCACTGACTATGAAAAGGCTCAAGTTTGTAGGCATAGTTTACATCCTTTCCCAATGGGAATTTCAGTGCTACAAAGTCCAGGGAAATCAAGCTCTGATCATGGGTAAGGTTGAGCTGATTAAGGTAGGGAAGACTGCGCTCCAGATGATAGTCCTCAGTACCGGGTTTTACAGAGACCTTTTTGTTCATTAGCCTTAAATCGGTAAAAACAAGTGGGTAATTGTCAGCTTGGCTTTCTAAAGTTTCTGGATTAAACACATTGATTCCTTTATTTCCTCCCAGGTACACCTCCCCTGAGGCAGTAACTAACGAGGCGCCAATATTGAATTCGCCGAGTTGTATATTATTGATCGAGTTGAGGTTGCCGACTTCATTGGTATTGGAGTCGAAATAACTGATACCTCTATAGGTACCCATCCAGATTTTCCCGTCTTTCCCCTCTGCCAGACTGTTGATGGAATTATTGCTCAGCCCATTTTCATCAGTAAATAGGGTGAACTTTTTATTTTGGGGGTTCAATCTGATCAGTCCCTCATACCTGCTTCCTGCCAATAGATCCCCGTTTTCAAGAATTTCTAAAGCAAATACTACTTCAACAGGGAAGCCCGGAATAGTTTTGTCATTGAAGAGTTCCTGCTCTCCGGTAAGGTAATTATACCTGATTATCCCATCACCAAAGGTTGCCAACCATAAATTACCCAAATCGTCTTCGGCGATGTCACGGATGTCTATTTTGCCGAGCAGTTTGACATAATCAAGATTATCTATGGGTGGATGGTAACGATACAATCCACCACGGTTAGTGCCTACCCAAATCTGCCCATTTTTACCTTCGAATATCACTCGGACATCATTTCCTTTCTCCTGGCTTTCCTGTAAATAATGTCTGCTGTTACCGGTGGAGGGATTCATCAGGTTCAGCCCTCCCTGATAGGTCCCTACCCAGAGATTGTTTTGGCTATCATGTAAAAGGGAAATGATGTAATTATTGGAAAGACTTTGGGGATTGGAAGGGTCATGTTCAAAATGATGGATGGTCTCTGTTTGGGGAAAGTAATGATCCAGGCCACCACCATCGGTTCCTATCCAAATGCTTCCGTTTTCACCTTCGGCCAATGCACCGATGCGGTCATGGGAGATCGTGTGATTCTTTGATAGGTTTCTGGCGATTAGTTTTACCGGATCACCTGAAGGATTCACAAAATTTAGCCCGGTGCTGGTTCCTATCCACATATACCCATCATCAGCCAGTTTAAGAGCCGATACAGTTCTGTTGAAGACACTTGATCCGTCTAACTGCGGGAGAAACCACTTGAGTTGTAAGGTTTGATTTCTCAGGTATCGAGTTGAATTCAGAATGTTAAGGCCACCATTTCTGGTGCCAATCCATAGATTTCCCTCGGGTCCTTTTTCAAAGCAAAGCACATTTCCATCGCTTAACCCAAATTGTGGTAATTCAGCCGATTTGATTTGGAGTGTGTCAGCAGTTGTAGTAATGACGCGGATTCCATCATTAGAACCTATCCAGAGGTTTCCTGTTTCATCGGTATAGAGGGTGTTTATGGTTTCCGGGAAATTCGGATTAGCAGGAGCTATAGTAGTAACTGTTTTTTTCTGCAAGTCGATTTTATCCAATCCTTTGTCAAAATGTCCAACCCAAAGCACTGTATCACCTTGAAGTGCCAGAGAGGAAATTCGGATAGAGGAAAGTGAATTAGACTGGCCGGGGGAATGGGAGAAAGATGAGGTTATGCTATCGACAGCTAGTATATGCACTCCTCCTTCATAATTAGCAATGATTTTTTGCCCTGTTGGCCCATTGAGTATATAACTAATAGCGTTTTGGGTGGGACCCTGGATATTTTCAAAATGGTAAAACAAGTCCGACTTCGGTTCATATCCGCTTAGTCCTTTATTGGTGGCCAATAAAAGTTGCTGGTCTTGGCCGATCTGTAAATGCTCAATGTAATTAGCAGCTGGTCCTGAGTAAGGATTGAGATTGCTTTTCCTATAAACTTGAAAGTCGTGGCCGTCGTAACGGTTAAGCCCATCGATTGTGGCTATCCAGATGAATCCCAGGGAATCTTGCTCAATATGATTTATGTAGTTATTGGATAGTCCATTTTCTACGTCCAGCAGGTAAAATGTAAGGTGATTCTGATCAGAAAATACTGATCTGGAATCAAGTCTTTGGGCATTTCCAATAGCAGAAATGCAGAAAAACAAGAAGGCTATTGCTAGGGGTCTCATCAGCTCACAATCACGAAAAATGTAATGAATAAAACCAGTAATTTTCTAAATGGAGCCCTTTTGCTCATTTTATGCCCCATAATTTGCTGATTTGTGTCCCTTACTTCATTCGTATTTTTTTGAACATTGTTGCAGTGACTGAGCGATTTTTTCATTTGGTCTCTAGACTTATCAATAGTTAACAATAAACCTAAAAAAACATGCTAACACAATTACCAGCCAAGGCATGGCTGTATTGTATATCATTTATGCTTGTAATGATGTGCAGTGTGCCCAATGTATTTGGTCAACAAAAAATCTCTGGTCAAGTACTTGACGAAACCGGAACGGGTCTCCCAGGAGCTTCCGTTTTATTGAAGGGCACTACTACTGGTGCCGTGACAGATTTAGATGGCAATTTCACCTTGTCATTTGCCCCAACAGAAAATGCTACGTTAAGTATCTCCTTTATTGGATATGTGACAATGGAGCGGGTAATTCAAAGTGGAGAAAGTTCTATAACGGTTCAACTTGTGCCGGACGAACAATCCCTCAATGAGGTAGTGGTGGTAGGATATGGTGAGCAGAAGAAAGCAACACTTACAGGTTCTGTCTCCCAAGTAGAGGGTAAAGACCTTCAGAACAGTCCTCAGCCAAATATTTCAAACTCTCTCTCAGGAAGATTTTCGGGACTTATTGCCAATAACAGAGGCGGTGAACCGGGATACGATGGGTCTAGCATCAGCATCCGAGGTCTTGCTACCACAGGAAATAACGATGTGTTAGTGGTCGTGGATGGAGTGCCAGGCCAAATTGGAGGACTGGAGCGTCTCAATCCCAATGACATTGAAAGCATCTCTGTCTTAAAAGATGCTTCCGCTGCAATCTATGGTTCCAGAGCTGCAAATGGGGTCATCTTGGTGACTACCAAGCGTGGGAAATCCGGTAAGCCAGTGATTTCGTATAGCTTCAATCAAGGATTCTCTTCCCCGACAAGATTACCGGAAATGGCAGATGCATCCACCTATGGACAGATCAGAAATGAAATAGCGTATTACAACAATCCTCAGGGAGGAATGAACCAGGTGTATGGAGAGGATGAGCTTAACCTGTTCCAAAATGGAACTGATCTGGTAAACTATCCAAATACAGATTGGGCAGCAGCAGCGCTTAATAATACAGCATTGCAAAGCCAACATGATCTGAGTATTAGAGGTGGTTCGGACAATGTGACTTATTTCTTGTCTTTGGGTAAAACGGGTCAGGACGGATTGTATAGAGATGGTGCAACCCGCTATGATCAATATAGCTTCAGATCCAATGTGGATGCTGACATTACCGAGCGATTGACCGTAGGGCTGTCTCTGGCAGGCAGAAAAGAAGATAGGCAATATCCAACATCTGGTGCAGGAGCGATTTTCCGTTCAATATACAGGGCTTATCCAACTGTGGCAGCTGTCTATCCAAACGGCCTTCCATCTTCAGGAATAGAGAATTCCAACCCAGTGGTTATGGCTACAGAACAAGGTGGGTTGAATCAAAATCCCCGCTATGTATTCAATGGTATTCTTAGAGGTAAATATGAGTTTGGCTTCTTGGAAGGTCTTTCAGCAGAAGGTTTTTTCTCGATAGATGAAAGCTCGGATAGATCAAGAAACTTCAGCAAGCCTTATACCTTGTATAACTATGATCGTAACGCCGATTCTTACAATCCAGTCGTAGTAGGAGGCGGACCAGATCAGCAACCTACACTTTCTGAGTCCCACTATTCTCAGTCTATGATGGTGTCCAACATCAGATTGAACTTCAAGCATTATTTTGGAGACCACTTCATTGATGCTTTTGCAGGATACGAACAAAGTGAAAACAGATCCCATACGCTGGGAGCTTCCAGACTTCATTTTCCTACGGCAGAAACTCCTGAACTTTCTCAGGGTGGTGCCGCTGCATCGGATTATGACAACTGGGGAAGTAGCTACAACTACACCAGAAAAAGTTACTTAAGCCGAATTGCTTATAACTATAATGAGAAATACCTCGCTGAGGTACAAATGAGGGTAGACGGCTCATCTAACTTCCCTGAGAATAGCAGATATGGATTTTTCCCTTCTTTATCTCTAGGGTACAGAATTTCCGAAGAAGGCTGGTTTAGAGATAATGTAGGCTTTTTAGATGATTTGAAGTTTAGAGCATCCTATGGTAAGCTTGGTAATGATAATGTAGGTCAGTTCCAGTATTTTGATAATTATTCCTTCAACAACCGTTATGTACTGGGAGATGTGGTAAGAACAGGAATTGACCTTACCCGTCTAGCCAACCCAAATATCACTTGGGAAGTGGCAACCAAAACCGATATAGGGTTTAATGCAATTTGGTTGAAGAAATTCACAACTGAATTTATCTACTTCCAACAGGACAGAAGTAAAATTCTGACGATACGAAATGCCTCTATTCCCGGTTCTTCTGGAATCGTAAACCCATACGATGGAGGATCTTTGGTTCCTGCCGAAAATATCGGCGAGGTGAAAAGCCATGGATTTGAGTCCACAGTAGGGTATCAGCATGAAGGAACTGTCAGCTTTGGTGTATCGGGGAACTTTACTTATGCTAAAAATGAAATCGTCTATATAGATGAGGCACCTGGTGTCTTAGATTATCAGCGTCAGACAGGTAATTCCCTAAACACCTATTTGCTATACAACGCTATCGGTATTTACAGAAGCCAAGAAGAGCTGGATAATACGCCACATGTGCCAGGCGCAATGGTTGGAGATTTGATTTATGAGGACTTCAACGGTGACGGTGAGATTAATGCAGACGATATGACCCGAACAAAATATGGTAATATCCCACAGATCACCTTTGGTATGACCCTAAATGCAGCCTGGAAAAACTGGGATTTCGCAGCAGTTATTTCCGGACAATCCCAGGTTAATCAATATGTGTTGCCTGAGTCAGGTACTGTAGGCAACTTTTACAGTAGTTGGGCAGACAACAGGTATTCTCCTACGAATCCAGAGGGCACCTTCCCACGAGTAAGTGAGCGGTCTTCTTCCGCAGTGAGCGGAGGTTTATATAGAAATAATTTCTGGTTGAACGATGCCACTTTTGCCCGATTGAAAAATGTGCAGATTGGTTACAATGTACCACAGCCTGTTTTGGATAAACTATCAATCAGCAGCTTGAAGATTTATGCAAATGCTTTCAATTTATTTACTGTTACAGGGGTGAAAGATTATGATCCTGAAGGATCCAGTGAAAGCGGACAATTCTACCCGCAGCAGAAGATCATCAACCTAGGTGTAAATATTCAATTCTAAACCCGACCAAAATGACTAATAAAAATATATTCAAACCCTTTATGGGGCTTGTGCTGATCGGATTTTTGCTGGTTGGCTGTCAAGAAGATTTTCTAGATGTAGTGCCCACGGATCGAGTGTCAGATGCGTCTATACTTTCAGATTCTACCCTCTTTGAGGCTTATGTAATCAATAGGTACCTGGGAGTGAGGCTGACCAACAAAGAGGGGGATGCCTACCAGCCAGGTTTTGGACGTGGTTTTGAATACGCCATGTGGAGCTCACTTACAGATGAGTCAATTTATAATAACGATGATAATACCTGGTTTATCCAGCAAGGTCAGCTTTCACCTCAAAATACAGGGATTGCGGGTACGTTCTGGGGTAGATCTTACAGGAGTATCAGAGAATGCAACTATGCCTTGGCAAATATCGCTGAGCTGGAAATGAGCCAGTCTGGTAAGGAATTGCTGATTGCTGAGCTAAAGTTTATCCGTGCTTTCCGCTACTTTGACCTGATCAAAAATTATGGTGATGTGGTCTTTATGGGAGATAATGTGGCTCAATTGGGAGAGGATTTTACGGATCCTTCTTTCTATGAGAGAATTCCAAAGGAAGAAGCTATAGCTTACACCATCCAACAATTGGATGACGCAGCATCAGTTTTGCCACAGACCAACAGTGGCGCATGGCTAGAAGGCAGAGCGACAAAAGGTGCTGCTATGGCATTGAAATCACGACTTTTGCTTTATGCGGCCAGCCCACTTTACAATGACGGAGGCAGTGATACCCAGAAGTGGCAGGAAGCTGCACAAGCAGCACAGGAAGTGATGGATTTAGGCCAATACAGCCTGTACCAAAATGGCTATGGTGAGTTGTTCCTGACCCCTCAGAGTAATTCTGAAATCATTTTTGCCAGATATTATAATATCAATGCAAGACATACGGCCTTAGAGATCGCAAACGGTCCAAATGGCTATGATGGCTGGGGAGGAAATGTGCCACTTCAGAATCTGATTGATGATTATGAAATGATGGATGGTACACCGTTCAGCTGGGATAATGAAGAGCAGGCAAGTGCCCCGTATGAAAATAGAGATCCGAGATTTTATGAAAGTATTCTCTTCAATGGGGCCCCATACAGAGATAGAGAGGTTGAGACTTTTCTTCCAAACGGAAGAGATAGCCAAGGTGGACCTTCTAACTGGAATACCAGTAAGACAGGGTATTATTTGAGGAAATTCATCGATGAAGATCTTCCGATCAGAAATCCTTGGGAAGTGGCTGGAACCCAAAATTGGATTTATTTCCGCTACGCGGAGATTCTGTTAAACTATGCTGAGGCACAAAATGAGGCAGTAGGTCCAGATGCATCTGTTTATGATGCGATCAATACCATCAGAAATAGATCAGGAGTAGAAATGCCTGCTTTGCCAGCTGGTTTAAGCCGGGATGAAATGAGAGAAAAAATACGACATGAGCGCAGAATTGAACTTGCTTTTGAAGAGCATCGCTACTATGATGTGAGAAGATGGATGACCGCGGAGGAAGTGGAAAATACGCCTGCCTATGGGATTGAAATTGTGAAAGACAGCAATGGTTCACTTACCTATACCAGGAAGGTGTCTTTGAACGGTAAAATGTTCCAAACTCAAAATTACTGGTTGCCTATTCCTAGATCTGAAATATTGGCTTCCAATAATCAACTGGAACAAAATCCAGGTTATTGATGAATTATAAGGGAAACTTTTAAGTTTCCCTTTTTTTAGAAACCTTAGCTAGTGAGAAGCAAAATAATCAACATGCAAAAGCCCCTTTACAAATCAATTCTTTTTGCACTGAGCGGATTGCTCATTGCCTGCCAGAGCTCAGGACAGGAAAAACAAATAGATCAACCAGCAACCGAGATAATAAAAGTAAATGCCCTCAGCAATGAACCCCAACAGGTTATCGCACATTTTGGAGCATCCGACGCATGGGCAGCACAATTTGTGGGAGGTTGGCCGGATCAAAAGAAAAATGCAATAGCAGAGTTGCTTTTTAGCAGTGAAGCTAACGAAGACGGAAACCCTAAAGGAATAGGATTGTCTCTATGGCGATTTAATGTGGGTGCGGGAAGTGCTGAGCAAGGTGATGGGAGTGGTATTCGGGATGAGTGGAGAAGGGCTGAGTCATTTTTATCTCCTGATGGAACCTATGACTGGA
Source organism: Algoriphagus aurantiacus (assembly GCF_035156405.1). NCBI lineage: Bacteria > Pseudomonadati > Bacteroidota > Cytophagia > Cytophagales > Cyclobacteriaceae > Algoriphagus > Algoriphagus aurantiacus. Next base: position 111,545 of record NZ_JAXRUT010000002.1, read on the forward strand.
GCAAGCAGGCCGGACAGGTATGGTTTGCCAAAGCTGCACAGGAATTCGGAGTGGAAAAACTGTTGATTTTCCCAAATAGCCCTCCGGTTTCCATGACCAAAACCGGAAAGGCATACGCCGCTGATGGGAAGTCAAATCTCGCTGAAAATAATTTTGACGCATTTGGAGGATACCTCGCTGAAGTTATTAAAGGACTTGAAGTAAAGGGACTTAAAGTAGACTATGTCAGTCCTGTAAATGAACCTCAGTGGGACTGGTCAGATGGTGGACAGGAGGGAACGCCTTTTTGGAATGATGAAATTGCCGGCATAACAAAAGCGGTGGACCAAGCATTGGACAAGAATAACCTGACTACTCAGATAGATGTTGCTGAAGCAGGTAAGATCAATTACCTCTATGAGCAGGCAGATAAGCAGGAAAGGGGGAGACAGATTAATGAATTCTTCAATCCTGAATCTTCAAACTTCATAGGGGATCTACCGCATGTCAGCCCTACCATTTCTGCACATAGTTATTTTACAACTTCTCCTTTTGAATCAGCTGTACAACAGCGGGCAAGTCTTTTTACAGAAATTAAGTCTGTGGAAGGCTTAAGTTATTGGATGAGTGAATATTGTATATTGGGTGATAACGGTGGTGAAATCAATGGAAATGGTAGAGACTTGGGAATTGATCCGGCACTTTACATGGCGCGAGTGATTCACAATGACCTTACCGTATCCAATGCAAGTGCATGGCATTGGTGGTTGGCTATTTCTCCATATGATTACAAGGACGGCCTTATTTATATTGATAAGAACAAGGAAGACGGTAATCTATACGAAAGCAAAATGCTTTGGGCTTTGGGCAACTACAGCAGATTTATCCGACCGGGTTACCAGCGGGTTGCCGTAGAGATTGACAAACAAAGACAACAGACACCGGATTTTTTGGTTTCTGCTTACCAATCAATTGACAAGGAAGAACTAGTATATGTCCTTGTCAATTCAGGAATCAAAGAGATGAAGGTGAGCTTGAGTGATAATGATCTTCTTAACGCTATCCGGGGAGTTTATACCACATCCAAGGATGCGAATCTGGAATCTGATGAAGTTGAATCTACTGATTCTACGATCCAGGTTCCAGCAAGGTCGATTGTCACTGTTGTGACCAAACGCTAAAGGTCAAGTATACCTATATTAACTCAAAAAGTCATTTCGTTGGAAATTGTGAGTAAAAATTGAACTGAATATGTTCTGGATGTTACCTTGATGTTACCTTTTTTCTGAGGGTTTTTACTAAGCTTACATTCAATTAATTTGATAGCAAATTGCAGTCAAATGGAATTTAGCCCTTATAATTTTCTTAGCAGCAGTAATCCAGAAGCATTAAGCCGGTTTGTCACAACCCTTGAGGTTGATAAAAATTATATCTTCTACAAGCCCCCTCAACGGGTGACACCCATATATGAAATTGTGAAAGGTGCAGTCAGAATCGGGACTTATTCTTCAAGTGGAAATGAAGTCTGTTATGATATTCTAAGGCCTGGAGAATTCTTTGGAAATCTACGTTACCTAAACGGTCAGTTTTCGGAGTTTTCAAAATCCTTGACTTCTGTGTTGGTGAGAGAGTATGACGCTGATTTTTTTAAAAGGATAATTGTTTATGATCCACCAGTTTCTGAATGGTTCAACATACAACTGGTGAAAAGATGGTGTAGGACTGAGGATCGCCTATCGGCGGTGAGAAGTCAAAATGCAGTGGATAAGGTTAAAAAGACTATTGCTGATTTTGACCAAGTACTTGAAGATGGTTCTGGTAAAAGCTTCAATCTAAAGAAAATAGTAACCCTTCAGGATATAGCAGATCTGACCGGACTTACCAGACAGACCGTTTCCAAAACGATCAAAGAGGATGTGCTTGCGGTTTAAATACTAAAAATTAAAATTATCCGCAATGATATCTGTATCCTCATTTTCTTTGACTTGCTTGTAGGAAGAGCGAAGACGTCCCGATGGCTATCGGGAGACCGAAGTAACCTCAATGCTAGGATTTACCGTATCCTTTATTGCTTTTATTCCTTTCCTCCCGATATAATACTGAATTCGGTAACCGGGCGATGGTTGGTGAGCGAAGTCTAACCAAATCGAAGTCATTTTGTCTAATAGATCTTAGCAGAAATGAGGATATACATAAAATAAATTTACCATATGAGCCCCTGAATTTTCAGGGGCTCATATGGTAAATTTATACTTTTAATTACTTTTTGATCCCCGGATATAGGGTGCTTTGCGGCAATTCGATGGATAAGTCTAGCAGATATTTTACTACCGCTGCTACATCTACCAAACCCATTTCCTGAATTTCTACATTTTCTTTTATACCTGCTCCCCAGGCAATGAAACCTGTTTCGATTTCATCAAAGTCAGGATAATAGCCATGGGTTCCTCCTTTGGCAGGTTTGAGCTCTGCACCGCTTGTAGCTGAAGAAAATGAGATCCCCTGAATAGGAGCCAAGGCCAAAACTGCATTGGGATCAGCTCCGATTTGATCCAATTCCTCACGATTGACCACCCGGAAAAGCTTTTTGATGTTTTCGGGTAGGTTTTCCAAAAGCTCTTCCACTTTCTGAATTGACTCCTGGTCATTTTTGTCTTTTACATGTAAGAATGCAGAAGCACCACTGGTATGAAATGCTGCTTTCCAATTTCCTCTTGAAGGCTTATCTTCCATTAAACCAGCCTCAACTAACCAAACATTAGGAGAGAGTGAGCTATGGATGTTTACAAATCCATGATCTCCGGTTACGATGAATGTAGTTTTGTCCAATATCCCGGCTCTTTCAGCAGCTTCGATTATTTTTCCGATAGCTCTATCCGTTCCGGCAATAGACTTCCTTACCATCGGTCCATCTCTGCCTTCGCTGTGTTGAAAATGGTCTGTAGCAATCAGGTGAAGTGTAATTAGATTTGGTTGATAGGTCTCCAGAACATATCCGGCCATTTCGCCGATTCTATCCTCTCGGTTAAGGTAATCCCCATTAAAGGTTGTTTCATTCATTTTACCTAAAACATTCAGTTCCATTTCAGCCAAAAGACCTTTTGGCGTTTCCATCTGACGCATAGGCTCAATTCTGCCACCATCTTCCAGACTCCAGAATTCAGGAATGTTATAATCGATGGGCGCATTTACCGACACTGGCCATATAAAGCTGGCACTTTTAAGACCTGCTTCCCGTACTGAAGACCATAATGTCGGTACTTGAATCAATTCACTCTCCCAATACCATCGTCCTGTTTGACCATCCGGTTCAAATGGCGCATTATAATAGATCCCATGTTTGGCAGGAGTCTGTCCCGTAATGACAGTAGTGTGGGACGGGTAGGTGACTGAAGGGAATACGCCGGTGACACCAAGAGATCTTGCTCCTTCTTCGGCCATGATCTGAAGGTTAGGAGCTGGCCACTTTGTGTCTAAGTAAAAATCGGGTCTAAATCCGTCAATGGAAATCAAGACCACATGCTCTGCAGGTCTGGCGGTATTGGTTTGGGCATGCGAAATGGAAAAGGTCAATACAAGCATCAGTAGGAAGATGCCTTTTTTGAATATTACTGGATATTTCATATGATTATAATTTGTCTCTTAAAGGCCATATGGAATCTCGCATCATAGATAATCATTCCTCCGTGTGACTCTTGAGTCATGCTCGATTTCATATGTTTATAATTGATTTTTAGAGGTGATCCCGATAGCTATCGGGAGGAATCTCGCAGGCTTGATAATCATCTCGCTGTGTGTCGCTTTCGACATGCTCGATTTCATTTGATATAGTTAATAAAGAAGGGTGGAAAAAGTCCAGAGCTTAGCCCTGGACTGAATTGAAAGTTTTAGAAAAATATTTTCCCTGAAATCTGCATTTGATAAGGAGTTCCTCCTGGAGTAGTCACACCGACATTGGGATTGACTTCATAGATATATTCTTGGGTGGCAGCATCAAAATTTCTTATGGTAAGTAGGTTTTGATTACCCAACCTTTTAGAAGTTCCCCATTCTTTATTCAATAGGTTGGCTACATTGAAAATATCCCCACCTAACTCTATCCCAGTTTTTTTGGCTGCTCCGAAGTAGAATTTCTTGGCTACTCTGATGTCCCAGTTTCCGAAATATCCATTTTCACCACCATTTCTTACTGCAACTTTGCCAAGACTTGACTTGATATAGTCGACAGCAAGATTGTCTGGATTGGACAGAACTTCATTCATCCCCTCACTGATTGTTTCTGAAAGACCAGAAGTATTGGGATCAAATACAAAGGCAAGGTCATTCGAGTTTACAAAATCACCATTGACATTCCCATTGACTCTCAAGGAGTAACGGGTTCCGCCAATACCGGAATATCTTACACCGACTGTGATGCCTTTCCAGGTAGGTAAAGTACCGTAGAGCACGATCTTGGTTCTGTATTGTCCATTGGAATAGCTCATCATCGATAGATCCCGTGGATCATCTATTACCATCTGGCTTAAAGTCGCGCTATTTGCCACGTTTCCGTTGTAGGAAGTATTGTCTTTGCTGTCGTTCCAAGTATAGCTGAAGGTAATCTGCCCATCTCTGAAATATTGATAAGTTCCATCCAAAACCACCGTGTAGGTATTGTTTCTTCCTTCGCTGTTGAGTTCTAATACCCGTCCGATTTCCGTGGTTTTTCTTCCTTGAGTCCAATCTGCATTTCCATTAGAAGTACTGATCGTTTCTGCTGGCACATACACCCCACGGTTTCCTTCATTTTCCAATCTGAAATAAGGATCATCTACGATATTTCTATCTACATACATGTAGTTGTTTCGTGCCAATGAAGCCATAAAGTTGACACCAAGACGAAGTCGGTTGTTGATGATTCTGTTATACATCACATTACCCTTATACACCGTAGGTACTTTGAGGTCTTCACTATTCATATTGATGGTTGTGACTGGCATGACACCGGGAAGATTTAAAAGATCCTGTCCAGGAGCTGTAGTCGGGTCATTTCTATACGATTCAAAGTTAGGAGTAGGAACATTTTCGCCAGTAATATCCACCGCGAATATCTTGGTACCGTCAAACTGAAGATTGTTTACATCGGAGTAATTGTTAAGTGCAGAACCAAAGATTCCACCCCCGATTCTGACAATATCACGCTGTTTTTCATTGACATCCCAGGTAAACTGAACTCTTGGCTGTATCTGAAAGCCTCCAGTTTTCACGTCGGTTCTCAATCCCAATTCATCAAATACAGTCTGATTGTAACTTGGGCTATTCTTATAGCCGGTATAGTCCCCTCGAAGTCCGACGATCAGATTCATTCCACGTCCGAGAATTGCATCTGCCTGTGCATAAATACCACCACCAAAAATGGATTGCTCCACAGTCGGATCAACTGTTGCCACTTCTCTGGCATAGCGATAAGGGGTTTGATTGTCGAAATTATCCAATCCGGTGAAATAAAATCTACCGTTGAATTCACTGGTAGCCAGTGAGGTCAGGTCATTTAGCAAAAGATCCATTCCGAACGTGTAATTTATCTTTCCCTGATTGAAATAAAGGTTGTTGACCAACTGATATACATGGGATTCAAAGCGTTCCGGAAGATATCGTTGTCCTCCCAGCTGAATTGTGGTATTTACATTTCGATCATCTACTACTGACTCTACCCGCTGCACAATCGCACGAGGGATGTTATCACTTGGCAATTGATCACTTGGACGACCATCATCAAGGGTGTATAAATATTGAAGTTTAACTTCATTTGTCAGGTTGTTGCTCAAGGTAGTCCGCAAAGAAGCCATCAAGCTATTGGCTGTGGAAAGGTGAGAACCATAAACTTCATAGAGGTTAATGGAGCTGTTATCCGATACACCTTGATTGTTTAGATCTCTGGAGAAGTTATTACGGATAGTTAACAGATTGGACGGATTGATCTGATAGTCAATTCGTGCAAATGCGGTGTGAGAATACCTGAGTTTATCAAAACTACCTGTTTGTGGAGAATCAGCCACCCCGTATTTGTCACGGGAGATTTGTAGGTATCTGTCCAAACTTTCTTGGGAAAGGTTATACCTGTTTTCATCTTCAGGTGTACGGATGTCTGCGATGTAAAGGGGACGGGCATCCCGCTGACCATCATATCCAATAAAAAAGTGAAGTTTGTCCTTGATGATTGGTCCCCCCAATGTAAAACCATATTGTTGGATGGAGAACTCGTCCTCTCGTTCATTACCCCGGGTGTCATACTTGCTGGCAAGCCAGTCGGCTCTGTTAAATACAAATGCCGAACCTGAAAACGTATTGGTGCCAGCCTTGGTAACTGCACTGATAATACCTCCGCCACTTCTTCCATTGGTCACATCATATCCGTTGGTTACCACTTCAAACTCCCGGATGGCTTCCATAGAAATGGAAAAAGGTCCTCTGTTGGTTGAGCCACTTGAAAGGGGACTTCTGTTGGTCATTCCATCTATTGTATAGTTAGTAGATGAATACAACTGTCCCAATAAATTACTGCCATTGCTCACCGGAGAAAGATCTACAAGGGAGTTGAAGTTTCTTCCGTTAACCGGTAGCGTATTCATGTCTTTTGCGGTAACCGCTGTTGAGCTACCAAAGCGATCAATGCTGTTGCTTAATGAATTAGCTACCACACTAACTTCATTCAAACTTTGAGCTTCCTCTGTCAATTCGATTTCAAGCTTTATATGATCTCCTTGATTGAGTTTATAGCCACTGATCGTTTTCGCACCATATCCTAAGTAGGTAAGATTGAGTGAATAATCGTTTCCCAGTGGAAGCTGTGAGAAAATGAAATTACCTGTCAAATTGGTTACAGTGGAAACCGTGAAACCAGTCTGCTCATTTTTCAATGTTACGGCAGCACCGATTAATGCTTCGCCTCCATCATCAGTTACTACTCCTGAAATTGTGGCATTAGTAGCTTGGGAAAAGGAGGGAGGGGCATACCCCAGAATCAGGAATAGTAAGAGAATTCCTGCTAAACTTTTGGTAAAATTCGTTGAATTCATAGTTTGGAAATTGGTTTAAGAATATCCAAAACTAGATTTCAGGAAGGTGCTTGGATGTTAATATTTAACATTGAGCTCAGTGGTAACAATAATATAAAACAAGAAATATTGGGTTAACCTAACTGGGTAAGCTGACCAATACATAATACTAAGTATAAGTCCATTATTCGTAGAGGAAACATATGGGGGACTTGCACTAGTCTTACTATTTCTCTTTCTTTAAAATCGGTCCTTGCTCAATGAGCCATTATCCAGAACGAATTCGAACATTAACCCAATCGCGAATCTACCCTCTGGAGAAGCAGGATATCGGTTTTTAAACTCAAAACTTTATTTTTACAAAATCTAAAGCCCTCAATCTTATGCTCAAGTTTTTGAATTTAGAATATCCCTGTAATTGCGGTAAATATCTGTTTGCTTTTGCTCTTGTTGTTCTTTGCTATTCAGTCACTCAGGCTCAAACTGATCAACCTACCTTTGCTTATTCTGTTTCAATTACTCATCCTGAGACGCATAGCTATCATGTAGAATTGAATACCAGCGGTTGGGATATGGATACTATTCAGTTGCAGCTGCCCAACTGGATGCCCGGCTATTATCAGTTTATGAATTATTACAATGACCTCTCGGGTATGACTGCAAAGAATGACGCTGGTGAAGAGATGAATTTGGAACAAATCAACCCCTATACCTGGCAAGTGATAGGAGTGAAGAATCAGTCGTTCTCGCTGTCTTATGATATTCAAACCTCCAAACAGTTTGTGGCAAACAGTTACGTGGATGAAGCCCATGCCTATCTTATTCCTACCAATTCTTTCCTTTACGCACAGGATTATATCAATACGCCTGTGACGGTGAAAATCCTCAAAAACTCTAACTGGAAGGATATTGCCACTGGATTGGAATTGATAGATGGAGCAGCGCATGTGTATGCAGCTTCTGATTTTGATGTGTTGTTTGATTCTCCCATTCTCATTGGAAATTTGAAGGAATTGCCGGCTTTTCATGTGAAAGGCATTCCTCACCGATTTATAGGTTATAAAATGGGTTCTTTTGACGAAAAGAGTTTTATGAAAAATCTAGAGGCTGTGATTTCTTCGGCAGTGGATGTGATAGGCGATATCCCTTTTTCTGAATACACATTTATAGGAATCGGTCCGGGAAGGGGAGGGATAGAGCATTTAAACAATACAACAGTGAGCTTCGATGGCAGTCAGCTGGCTACTCCGGATGGGATGTCCCGGATGATGAGTTTTTTGGCTCATGAGTACTTTCATCATTACAATGCCAAACGCATTAGACCGGTAGAGTTGGGACCGTTTGACTATCAGAATGGAAGTAAGACAAGTCAGTTATGGATCAGCGAAGGATTGTCGGTGTATTTTGAGTATTTGATAGTGAAAAGAGCGGGAGTGGATTCAGAAGAAGTATTTTTAAGGAATTTTGAACAACACATCAACACTGTCCAAAACAACCCAGGTAGATCGTACCAATCCTTAGTTCAATCCAGCTACAATACCTGGAATGATGGTCCTTTTGGAGGAAATGAAGGCAAAACGATTTCCTATTACCAGAAAGGTCCAATTGTGGGATTGCTGCTGGATTTTGCCATTCGCAATGCCTCGCAGAATGAAAAGACATTGGATCATGTGATGCAATTCATGTACTGGGAATACTACAAAAAGAAGCAGCGTGGATTTACCGATGCAGAATTCCAGCAAGCCTGTGAAAACATAGCAGGAGTGCCTTTGTCGGAAATTTTTGAATACGTTCACACCACCAAAGAACTGGATTACCAAAAATACTTGGGTTATGGTGGTTTGGAATTGATAGAAGATAGCGGCACTGCTGAGAAGAAAGTCTTTCAGTTAAAAAAACTTTACAATACGACCCTTCTTCAAGAAACCATACTCAATTCTTGGCTAGGGGACCAGGAGTAGAATAGGCTGGAAGAGCTAATAATTGATGTAGGAATATGCTGCTTGTGGAGAAGCAGTATAGCGGGTTAATTTATGGAGGGAAACGCAGCTTCTGGAGAAGCAGCATAGCTATCTTTAGCAATCCTTCATTTTCTCACCTTCGCTCTTCTGCGGTGCTATCTAATTCTATCCATTTTAAATCACCATTCACTCATAGATAACCCATTCATTTACAAAACTTAGCGGTGTAAGAGAATTTTTTTGAAATATTTTCATTTTTTTTTACATCCAAAAATTCAATAAAATCTTGAAATTTCTTATTTACCAGTTTGACCAAAATTCCTTAGGAGGAATCTTTATTTTCAGATATATATATAAAAATGTTTTCCGTTATAGCCTTTTAGTTGATCCTGATAAAATCTCCGGAAGACAAGGTTAGGTAGAAATTGCATATTGAACTTTTTGGAGAAAATCTAGTGATTTTGAATCCGCTTTTTCGAATTATCTGTCAAGTCTAAACTCTTGGTTACAAAATATATATACTATACATTCGCTAATATAACTGGATTGTTAAGGGAAATTCTGCTTGTATTTCCCTTTAGAGATCACCCTCACAATCTACCATAAATACCCAAAACCTACTTGAAAATGGAGTTTTTCAAGATTATTCATTTCGTACCCAAAATGAACAAACTGTGCTTCTCGATATTATGCGTTTTGGTAGTATTATCACTATCTGTGACCAATGTACTAAGTCAAAGTACAGAAGGAAAGCCTGATCTCAAATTCCAACGAATCTCCGAAGGACTCCTCAACAACCGAGTCTCGGCAATCTTCCAGGATAGTCACGGTTACATGTGGATTGGAACCTACAGTGGACTTCATCAATACGATGGATTGGACTTCAAAGTCTATTCCAGTAGTGCTGACTCCAGCACCATCAATGACAACTATATAGGATCTATCTACGAGGACAGCCAAAGTCAATTATGGGTTGGTACTGGTAATGGAGTGGCACGTTATAATAGAGAAACGGATGATTTCACCAGATTTAAACTCTCCTCTGCTATTCTTGTACAAGGGGGAGAAAGCAATTTGGTCAACACCATTCTCGAAGATAATAAGGGTACAATTTGGGTGAGCAACCTAGCTTCAGGATTATTATTCTTTGATCGAAAGCAACAGCAATTTCTGCCCTACAAGGTCGATGAAGTTATGACCATAAATTCCATGGTTGCCGGTGAAGGTGATATTTTATGGCTTGCGACTTTGAATAGCGGGCTAATCAAGCTGAGTACTTCAAGCGGGCGGACGGAATATTATCAGCATGACACCACCAATCCACGATCGATCAGTTCGAATAATCTAAAAGCTGTCACCTTAGACCTTGAAGGAAATCTTTGGGCAGGAGCCAGAAGTGAAGGGCTCAACAGGATGGTCGTAGATCAGGGAAAGGTTAGTTTTGTCCGCTATCTCAATGAAGCGGGAAATCCTAATAGCCTCTTCAACAATACCATTTATAAACTATTCGTAGACCCGAAAGGCAATCTTTGGTCCTGTCATGAAAATGGTGGACTGCATCTATACAATAAGGAGAAGGATACCTTTTACCGCTACCTCCATAATCCAAAAGACCCAAATAGCCTCACCCACAATTCAATTTGGAATATTTTTCAGGACAATCAGGACAGGTACTGGATCGGCACTGCCCAATCGGGAATAAACCTGTCAGATCCATACGCTTCCAAATTCGCCCATTATTTCAAAAACCCATTAAATGCGGAAAGCCTGAATAATGATATCATCCGGGATTTTTTGGAAACTGAAAACGGGAATATTTGGGTAGCGACGGATGGTGGTGGTCTGAATCACTTTGATCGGGCAAAGGGCACATTCAAAGCATTTAAACATGATCCAAAAAAACCAAAATCTTTAGGTTCGGATGCGGTGATAAGCTTGAACGAAGATCAGGATGGGAATCTTTGGGTAGGAACTTGGGCTGGAGGCTTAAATATTTTACTGGACGAGGAGAAAGGCATATTTACCAGCTTCAATGAATGGATTAAAAATGACACCTATCCCATTAAGCATGTATTTGATATGCATTTTGACGAAAATTATATCTGGATAGTTGCCCTGGAGGAAGGATTGTATCGCTATAATCAAAAGACAGCAGAGCTGAAAGTTTATAAAAACAATAAAAATGACCCTAACTCTCTTTCTTCCAATTTTCCGCTTCGGATATTCGAGGACAGCCAAAACAATCTCTGGGTGGGAACTCTTTCTGGGTTGAACGTGATCCTAGCAAAAGACAAGGACCAAGTCAAATTCAAAGTCTATCAGCCCTCTAAGTTGGATTCCACCAGCATTCCCAGCAACTCCATCCGGCAGATCGTAGAAGACAAGAATCAAAATATCTGGATTGCAACGGATAGGGGGCTCTCCCGTTATATGACGGAAGGGGACAATTTCATCACCTACACTCAAAAAGATGGATTACCCGTAAATGAAATCAATTCCATAGTTGAGGATGATAGAGGTTTTTTATGGATTGGTACCATCAAGGGGATATCCAAATTTGATCCGGTCAATCAAGTCTTTACCAATTTTGAAAAACATGACGGATTGCAGGGAAATGAATTTTCACGGTATTCCGTGCTCAAGACGCGGAAAGGAGAATTGCTTTTTGGGGGAATGAATGGATTTAACCTGTTCCATCCCGATCATCTAAATTCCAATCCATATGCTCCACAGGTTTACCTGACGGGTTTTAAATTATTTAACCAACCTGTGGATTTCAAAGCATCCGATTCGCCTTTGCAAAAGCATATAGGAGCTACGGACACGCTTACACTTTCCCATAGGGAAAATGTACTCACATTTGATTTTATAGCCCTGAATTACACCCACCCAGATCGAAACCAATACGCTTATATTTTGGAGGGATTTGAAAAAGAATGGAATTACGTGGGCTTGCAGCGAAATGCCACTTACACCAATCTCAATCCTGGCACATACATATTCCGGGTCAAAGCTGCCAACAGTGATGGACTATGGAATGAAGCTGGTACGTCCTTAGTTCTGATCGTTACACCTCCATTTTGGAAGACAACTTGGTTTGTCACTCTCTCAACTCTCTTGGCTATAGGTCTTTTAATCCTTGCATATAAACTGAGAGTACGTAGCATCCATGACCGAAACAGACAGCTTGAAAATACAGTGGAAGAGCGGACGACCATGCTCAAACACGCCAACGGTGAATTGAAAAAACATATCAATGAAAAGGATAAGCTTCTCTCTATTATTGGCCATGATCTGAGAAATCCCTTTTTCTCAATTATTGGGTATATGGAACTTTTAGAGGAAGAATTTGAAAACACCAAGAATTCAGAGCACTTGGGAAATATCCAATTGCTGTTGAATGTTTCTCGAAACACCCATAATCTCTTGGAAAATCTTTTACAATGGGCAATCAAGGATACGAAGTTATTTGAGGTAAAACCCAAAGTGATCCATATGAGTAAATTGGTGGAGACTGCAGTAGGGATGGTTTCTTCCCAGGCTAATTATAAAAACATCAGGCTTGAACAGTCATGTTCAGAAAATGCGTTTATCCACGCTGATCAGAATATGATTTTGACTGTCCTGAGAAACTTGATATCCAATGCCATCAAGTTTTCCAATCAAAATTCCAGAATCGAAATCATAGTTCAAGTAAAATCAGGAAATATCATCACTTCTGTGCGAGACCATGGAAAAGGAATGGATGAAACTGTGATCAGCAAGCTGTTTTCAAGATCAGGCGAACAACAATCAGGCACTATGGGAGAGATGGGAACCGGATTAGGATTGGTACTCTGTCAGGAGATTATCCAAAAGCACAGAGGTGAAATTTGGGCCGAAAGCAGCTCCGGTAATGGCAGTACGTTCAACTTTTCCCTTATGAGTTACGAACATGCTGAAGTAGCAGTGTAGTCGGATAGAAGTGAAAATTAAATCCAGCTTCTGGAAGATGCAGGATAAAAATCAACGGCAAAGCCATTCGTGTGACACGAACGGGGACGATGCTAGATGAAAATCACATTCCACGAATTTAGACTTACCATTTCGTCCTCTGAGTGGTAAATAGAATTAGGACTTCAAAAACGGGGATAGAAGAGCAAGTTAAATCCTCCAGCTTCTGGAGAAGCAGGATAACAATCAACCGAAAAGCCATTCGTGTGACACGAACGGCGGCGATGCTAGGTGAAAATCACATTCCACTAATTTAGACTTACCACTTCGTCCTCTCAGTAGTAAATAAAATTAGGACTTCAAAAACGGGGATAGAAGAGCAAGTTAAATCCTCCAGCTTCTGGAGAAGCAGGACAACGAGGAACAGAAAAATAAATGTGGGATATCACTAAACTGTGTTCTCCGTGTATCCCTCCGTGGTCTTCTTGGTTAAAAATAGACTTACATAAAAAAACCACGAGATATATCCCGTGGTTTCAAATTCAATTAGATTGACATTCTTACGAACCTAGCTTAGCTGAAGCTTTTCCGTATTCCCATCTTACTTCAAAGCTGTCTGGCTTAACTTCGTATACCAACCGCTCTTCAAGCGTTGAGTTTTCCCCAGAAGGAACATCCACTCGTAATACGTCTTCAGCTGAATCATAGTCAAAAGCTCCCCATTGCTTGGAAACTTTGTTGAAAATGAATGTAGACTGTCCTGTTTCGCTAGGAATAATGAAGAAACCGTAAGTACCCGCAGGAAGTTTTTGTCCCTGAACTGTGATATCCTTAGTAGTAGTAAAGGTAGTTGCCTCATTGGCTCCTGCTCTCCATACTTCATCAAATGGAACCAGGTCACCCCAGATCATACGCCCTTTCACTGCCGGACTACTGTAATTGATTGTGATTTTGGCATCGCCTACCATTCCTTCTGCGGTTTTGGCTGGGCTAGCTTTCTCTTGTGCATTAGCAGCAAAGCCTACAAAAGCGAGTAGGGCAAAGGCTAAAAAGCTCTTTTTAATGTTCATTGTCATTGGTTTTAGATTTGACATCAAAATACTACTTTTTATCAAAACAGAAAGTCTTTTTAAGGAAGAATAATGTCCGATGTTTTGTGATTGCCAGGGCAAAGCAAGGTATAACACATTGGGAAAAGCTACATCGGTCACCGGACATCAAGCTTCCCTACTAGATTTTCACCCAAGCTTCGTTCGTATTACTTTCTACAATTGCATCCCCGATGATGAGCTCTCTCAAGCCGTCGGCAAAAGTTGGGAAAGTAGGAGACTCAGGCTGCTTACCTTCTCTAATCGCTGCATACACTTCTTTGAAAAGCTGCTTGGACGTATCCGGGAAACCTTCTTGGTGGCCTCCTGGAAAGCTTACCAAAGAGCGTGCTCCCTCATCTACCAAAGCAGGGTCTTTCATTAATATTGAATTGGCACTGTCTCTCTTTCCTATCCAAAGTTCGTTTGGCTTCTCAGCGTTGAATTCGAAATTGGCTTTTGAACCCGAGATCTCGATGTTCAGACGATTTTTACGCCCTGCGTTCACTTGGCTCACTACGATAGAACCTGTACGGCCATTATCGAAGCGAAGCATAATAGTAGCATAATCTTCAGATGTTACTTTATATTCTTCGTAATCCGACGGGTCAAGTTTTTTGCCGGAGAAAGATTCAACTGCTTTCAATGGTTTCAGACGGGTAGGATGAACTATAGAGAAATCAGCCATTACAGCAGTGACTTTCAGTCCAGTCACATATTCAGTCATATCCAACAGGTGAGAACCAATATCCGCTACTACTCTTGATCCTCCTGATTGCTTAGGATCCAATCTCCAGCTGTAGTCGGTCTTGTGGATTAGCCAATCCTGCAGGTAAGAACCCATTACAGAATAAACGTCACCCAATTCACCTTTTTCACGCATCACTTTCATCTGGCGAACCATAGGATAGTAACGAAGATTGAAGTGAACGGCATTGATCAATCCGGTTTCTTTGGCCAATGAAACAAGTTCTTCAGCTTCCTCTACAGAAATTGAAAGTGGCTTTTCACATACCACATGTTTGCCTGACAATAAACAAGCTTTTGCCTGTGGAAAATGTAGGAAGTTAGGCGTACAAATGTGTACTACATCGATGCTGTCATCCTTCAGCATATTTTCAAAAGTGTAGGCATTCGGGATTCCAAGCTCTTTGGCTTTGGCATCTGCTACTTCCTGATTTACTTCTACAAGGCCGGTAACCTCGATGTTAGGGATTCTTCTAAGTGCTTCTAAATGTGCTGGGCCGATAAATCCGGTTCCCACGATAGCAGCTTTGATAGTCTGAGCCATAGGTTTTTTTAGGTTGTTTTAAATTAATTTTTAAAACCTCAAATTAGGAAAAATGCCTCAAAACATTCCCATTTATAAAAGTTGAATTCAATACAATCCATCTTCGGAAAAGGAAAAGGCGGTAATAATGCCTGAAGTTTTGATTTTTACTGTTTGGAAATCATTTGATTAGATGGCAATACTGGCTCTAGCCACCATTTACGCTCTGTCACAAGATTTTTATCCAACTCAATGAATTCTCCGATCTTAGGGACATAAATAGGCTGATCTATTTCTTTAGCTTTTGCCATCACTCTTTCTACCGGGTCAGTCCAGGAGTGCATGGCAAGTGTAAAAGCTGCCCAGTGTATAGGCATAAAAACTTTTGCATTGATATCTTTTGCTGCCTGTGCCGTTTCTTCAGGCACCATATGAATATCTGTCCAGCGTTCATTGTATTGCCCACATTCCATCATAGCAAAGTTGAATGGGCCATATTTCTCACCGATCTGCTTAAAGTGTGGGCCATAGCCACTATCTCCACTGAAGAAGATGTTGTCGCTCTTTCCTTGGATCACCCAAGAACCCCAAAGCGTGGAGAAGCGATTGTTTAAGCCACGTCCGGAAAAATGTCGGGCAGGAGTCAAAGCCAAGAGTAAACCATCAGCCTCGATCTCATCCCACCAGCCTAGTTCATGGATTTTGGAAGAATCCACTCCCCAATCTTCGAAATGCGCTCCCATCCCCAGAGGCATGTAAAAAGCCTTCGTTTTCTCCTTCAATTTCTGAATAGATCCATAATCCAGATGATCGTAGTGATCATGTGACATAATTATCATGTCGATCTGAGGAAGTTTTTCTATCTCAATCGGTAGTTCCTCGCTGTAGCGTTTTTTCCCCAACAGCGGATTTGGAGCAGGTACTTCTCCGAACATGGGATCGATAAGAATAGTCTTACCTTCAATTTGAAGTAGAAATGTAGAGTGCCCAAACCAAACCAACCGAGTAGGATGATCTTTATTCACCAACTCCAAAGAATCCCTTTGTGCTATTGGCAACTTAAAATCAGGTCTTCTTGTAGGGTCATTTTTAAAAAATTCGGGAAGCATTTTGACTGCTTTCGCAAAATCCATATCCATATTGGTAGGCATGAGATTACTGAATTTTCCATCTTCGAAATAGTCCAGTTTCTCATACTGAAGGAGCTTTTCTTTAGATGGGTTTGCACCAAATTGAGGACTAAGATTTACAAAGAGAGTAGCAATGATAGCTGTGAGAAGTATGATTGAAATGATAGTGATCATTAGATATTTAAATGTTTTGAATAAAAACTTAAGCATACAGAGCCTTAAAAGCGGGGAAATAAACTACAGGCTTTAACTCCAAAACAGATTAAAAGGTGCATGTCAAGCCATTTTTTATATTTTATTTTAACCACTGAGAACACAGAGGGTAGCACGGAGATCACAGATGTTATTCTTTTTGAAATAGTGATGGTTTTCTCTAGAGGTTGTTTTTGCATCGTTCCTATTGTAGCCAGAGACAGCTAAAAAGGCTTTGATTGCATATAAATAACTTAAAAATTGCGCCTCTGCGCCATTGCGGGAGATTAAGACTTAGCATTTGCGATTTTTTTAGAATGAATTCAAATTGACATGCAGCTATCTGAATTTTATACAGTCGGTTTCTCTACTCATCTGATTTTCTTTAACTTAATCGGATAAACTTAAATAATAACCTATGGCACTTATAAATCTCAAAATCAACGGAAAGGCTCATTCAGTTGATGTAGAAGAAGATACCCCGTTACTTTGGGTTCTTCGGGACCATCTTGGATTAGTCGGAACAAAATATTCTTGTGGCATCGCTCAATGTGGTGCCTGCACTGTTCACAAAAATGGAGAAGCAATGTTCTCCTGCGTCACCCCAGCGTCAAGTTTGACCGGCGATGAGATCACCACCATAGAAGGACTTTCGGAAGACGGTGATCATCCAGTGCAAAAAGCCTGGGCAGAAGTGGACGTAGCCCAATGTGGCTATTGCCAAGCTGGTCAGATTATGAATGCTTCAGCATTTCTCAAAAAAAATCCTGCTCCATCAATGGATGAAATAGACGAAGCTATGAACAAAAATCTTTGTAGATGTGGTACTTATCATAAGATCAGAGAAGCCGTTGCGATGGCTGCAAACTCCAAATAATCATGGCAACACTAACAAAAACTAACCGAAGAGACTTCCTGAAGATCGCCGGAACTACGGCAGGAGGCTTATTTATTGGCTTCAATTGGATGAGCTGCGACTCTCCAAAAATGGAAGTACTGAGTACTGAAGAGGTTTTGGCAAATGCCAAGAATTTCAACGCTTTTCTAAGTATTGCACCAAGTGGTGATGTTGTGATTTATTCACCGAACCCTGAGTTGGGACAAAATATCAAGACTTCATTTCCAATGGTCGTAGCCGAAGAACTGGATGCGGATTGGAGTAGAGTTCGTGTATTACAAGCGAATCTAGACACTGATAAATTTGAGCGTCAGCTTACTGGAGGCTCTGGAGCCATGCCTCATTCTTGGGAGCGGCTTCGCAAAGCCGGGGCTACGGCAAAATACCTTTTGGTAGCTGCAGCGGCAAAGAAATGGGAGGTTTCAGCTGATGAATTGAGTACATCTGAAGGTGTAATTTACCATATGGCAAGTGGTAAGAAAATCGGATATGGTGAAGTTGCCAACGATGCAGCCCTCTTAACTGCCCCTGAAGAGGTTACCTTGAAGGACAAGAAGGACTTTAAGATCATCGGCACACCAGTGAAGAATGTGGATAATGCCGCTTTATTCACAGGAGAGCCACTTTTTGGATTGGACTTTTATCGTGAAGGGATGCTGCATGCAATGATTCAGCGAGCCCCGTTTGGAATGAAAATCAAATCCATAGATGATTCTGAAGCCAGAAATGTCGCTGGAGTAAAAGATGTAATCACTTTTGAAAATAGTGTAGCCGTGGTGGGAACTTCCACCTGGCCATTAATGAAAGCCAAGAAACTTCTCAAAGTTGAATATGAAGCTGATGGAACAGTTGAAAGTTCGGCAGATCACGATCAGATTTTCAAAGACTTATTAGCCAATGGGAAAGCAGAAGTAAAGCGGGAAGATGGCAATGTGAATACAGCATTTAAAAATGCAGCACAAGTAGTGACTGCTGAATACCAATGTCCTTTTCTTTCACATTCTCCTATGGAGCCTATGAACTTCTTTGCCCATGTCAAAGAGGATTCTGTGGAATTAGTGGGGCCAACACAGACTCCTGAAAGTGCCAGAAAGATGGCTGCAGAATTGACGGGAATTGCTCCCGAAAAAATAACGGTTGAAATCACTCGGTTAGGCGGAGGTTTTGGTCGTAGGCTTCGCGCAGATTATGTGGCTGAAGCAGTTCATGTTTCCAAACTGATGAATGCACCGGTGAAATTGACCTGGAGTAGGGAAGATGATCTGACTGGTGGAGCTTATCGACCTGCTGTACGCTATAGATTTGAAGCTGCTTTGGATGCCGATGGCAATATGACCGGATACAAACTTCGGGGCGTAGGGATGAATGCCGGAAACAGCACTAGGGAGAATAACTTCCCAGCTGGTGCAGTAGATAACCTGCTGATAGAAAATGTGAATTACAATTCATCGATAACCACCAATGCATGGCGTGCACCTATCACAAATTTTCTGGCTTATGCCGAGCAGTCATTTTTGGATGAAGTGGCTTTGGCTGCCAAAAAAGATCCAGTTGAATTTAGGCTGGAATTAATGGAAAAAGCTAAAGCAAATCCTGTGGGAGGCGAGCTTCAATACAATGTAGATCGTATGATCGGTGTGACCAAAATGGCAGCCGAGAAATCCAATTGGGGTAAAAATCCAAATGTAAAGCAAGGCTTTTCAGTTTATTTCTCTCATAGAACATACGTAGCTCAAGTAGCTGATATTGAGATGGAAAACGGAAGTCCTACGTTAAAGAAAATCCATGTGATCACTGACTGTGGAATGGTAGTAAATCCAACTGGAGCCGATCATCAGGTTCGTGGTGGTGTGGTAGATGGAATGGGACATGCGATGTATGGAAACCTCACTTTCGAAGCAGGTTTACCAACCCAGACCAACTTTGACAAATACCGCCTGATACGGATGAAAGAAGTTCCTGCTGTAGATACTTATTACGTGGATAGCGGCTATGATCCTACAGGTCTTGGCGAGCCGTGTCTTCCTCCTACAGGAGGAGCTATCGCAAATGCTATCTTCAGTGCAACCGAAAGGAGATTAAGAAGTCAGCCTTTTATTGAGCAGATGGAATTTACTGATCTTAATCTAGGGATAAGGAGAGTGTGATTTTAAGTATCTAGTCTTTTTGTATCAAGACACTAGACAACAGATAAGAGAATCAAGATTTAAGAACCATGACCCTTTCCGGAAATTCGGGAAGGGTCTTTAGTATTTATGCGGTACAATCATAAAATCAAGTGGACGAGCTCTCCGAGGCCATTTCAATGTTAATTCCAGCCAGTAAATTCTTGACTCTTGGTTCTAGTCTCTATCATCTTGCTACTAGCTACTTGATACTTTATTAAATCTCATCCATCCCTCTTTCCGGCCAATAGGGGCCTTTGAGGTTCAGCTTGTTGTCTTCAATCTCAAATGTGATTTTTATATGATCACGCTTTTGCTCGTGGATAGCAAGACAGGCATTAAAGTGTACTAGATCAAATTCCAATTCGAAATTCCCTGAACTTTGATCATTAAAGTTGATCGTTGACCCTAAATCTACTTTCTCCGCAAGTGCTCCATCTTTTTTGAAATAGTAAGAAAGGTAAATTCCCAATTCCTTCTGATTGTCTGTTAAGACCTGTTGGATTTGATCTGAAATGGATTGATCGGATTTAGGCAATGATAGTATCCAGGTTTCTTGCATGCTTAAAATTAACAAATTCTAAATGTCTTTACGTGTTTATCATAATGGAGACATGTTATACCGAGTGCTGTTTTACTGTAGAGAATTCCAGCCACCCACAGGGAGGATGTCGAAGGTTTCGACTCCGCTCAACCTGACAAATCAGCTAGTCCGGCTTACTTGTGCAGGCTTCGACTTTAAAAATTAGAATTAATTACAGAGTGGTCAGTGAACAATAATTTTATTTACCAATAATAAGATTAATGACCTTGGACTATGGTCTAATTACTATTGAGTAGTTACTTTAGAACATGAATTACCCCATTTATTTAGATTATAATGCCACTACACCTTGCGCTCCAGAAGTCATTGAAACGATGATACCTTGGCTTGGAGAGCATTTTGGAAATGCTGCCAGTAAATCTCACGCTTATGGTTGGGTGGCTGAAAATGCAGTTGAGGAGGCCCGAGAGCAAATCGCCAACTTGATAGGTGCTCAAGCCAAAGAGATTATTTTCACTTCGGGAGCTACCGAGGCTCTAAATCTTGCCATTAAAGGCACTTTTGATTTGTTTAAAGGAGAGAGGCAGCATTACATTACCTGTGAAACTGAGCATAAGGCAGTGCTAGATACCATGAAATCCATAGAAGAAAATGGGGCTGAAGTGACCTATTTGCCTGTGGATGCGGAAGGAAATGTTGATGTTGAATTGCTGAAATCAAGTTTACTTACTTATACAAAAATGATTTGTCTGATGTGGGCAAATAATGAAACCGGAGTCATTCATCCCATCGAAGAAATCAAAGCGTTAGCTGAAGAGAAGAATATCATTTTCCTAAGTGATGCAGTACAGGCAGCTGGAAAGATCCCCGTATCTGTAGCTGGAATTCATCTTATGGCTATTTCAGCTCATAAACTCTATGGACCGAAGGGAATCGGTGCGCTTTATATCCGGCACAATCATTCTTTGCCCAAGCCATTGGCCCAAATCCATGGAGGAGGACATGAGAAAGGATTCCGAAGCGGAACACTTAATGTACCGGCAATTGTAGGTTTTGGGAAAGCTGCTGAACTTAGAATGAAGGAAATGAAGGCAGAATTTACTCGCCTAGGATACCTCCGTAATTTACTGGAGGACAACCTTCTTTCTTTATCGGATACAAAGTTGAACAGGGGTCAAGACAGTCTTTCGCATGTATGCAATATTTCTTTTGGTGGAGTGGAAGGAGAGGAGTTGCTTCGCAAAGTATGTCAAAAAGTAGCTGTGAGCTCAGGGTCGGCCTGTACCAGTATTTCTCCTAAACCTTCACATGTGCTAAAGGCAATGGGTTTGGATGCTGATCTGGGAAGAGCTTCGATTCGGTTTAGTCTAGGTAGGAATACTACAGAGCAAGAAGTAATGGATGCCGTAAAATGGGTGAAGAAGGTGGTAGGGGAGTTACGGGATCACAGATAACCTTTGGTTAGACAGTCTTCTTCCTGTTCGTCATTGCGAAGCTGAAGCACACAAGCTCGTTGTTAATCGTCATCGCGAGCGAAGCGCGGCGATCTCATAGTAATGAGCACTCATAAGAGATTGCCGCGTCAAAAACAATTCCCTTTGGTCATTGATTTTTCCTCGCAATGACGAACGCCGAATGATGAATATCGAATGTCGAAGTGAACCAAACCAAACATCACAGTGGTTATCCGTCATCGCGAGCAAAGCGCGGCGATCTCATAGTAATGAGTACTCATAAGAGATTGCCGCGTCAAACTCAATTCCCTTTGGTCATTGATTTTTCCTCGCAATGACGAACGCCGAATGATGAATCTCGAATGTCGAAGTGAACCAAGTGCTAAAACGGATTACTCATCAAATCAATTCCCCACATCAGCGGAAGCACAAAGTACACCATCAAAGTCACCAGAAATATCGATATAATATTCAGCCAAAAACCTGCACTCACCATATCCTTCATCTGCAGATAGCCGGAACCAAATACAATGGCATTCGGCGGAGTGGCCACAGGAAGCATAAACGCACAACTGGCCGCCAAGGTCGCTCCAATCATCAACCCAAAAGGATGCAAATCAAGTTTAAATGCTACAGAAGCAAGAATCGGGAGCAACATGGATGCTGTCGCTACATTGGAAGTAATCTCTGTGAGGAAATTGACGGAAGCCACTATGATCAATAATAGCAGGAAGAAACTGATACCTTCCAACAAGGTGAATTTCTGACCTATCCACTCTGCAAGCCCAGTGCTCTGAAAACCAGCTGCTAATGCCAATCCACCTCCAAATAGGATTAAGACTCCCCAAGGGATTTTTTCGGCGGTTTTCCAGTCCAAAATCCGCTCTGAACCAGAGGAGGAGGGGAGGACAAAAAGTAAAACTACACCTGTCAATACAATAATCGTATCGTCTATTCCCGGTAAGAATTTTTCCAGGAAAAAGCTTCTGGTAATCCAAGAAAAACAAACCAATCCAAACACAATCATCACCGTTTTCTCTTCAAAACTGATCTTACCCAAGGCTCTAAGTTGCACGGAAATAATGCTTTTACCCTCACTGAGGCTGAATTTTTTGGGCAATGGATTGGCATTACTCACTAAGTAGTACCAGCAGAAAAACAAGAGGAAAATGGACAATGGAAGGCCAAAAAGCATCCATTCATTGAAGCCTATTTTGTAATTGTACAGATCAAAGACAACAGCAGCAAGTATCGTGTTGGTGGGTGTACCGATCAAGGTGGCCACTCCGCCGATGGATGCCCCGTAGGCAATCCCCAGCATAATATTTTTACCCAGACTATGCGCAATCACTGAATTAGAAGAACCTAGTTGATCTTTGAATTGATTGACTACAGCCAAGCCGATTGGCAGCATCATCAGTGAGGTAGCTGAATTGGAGATCCACATGGAAAGAATTCCGGTCGCTAGGATAAATCCCAAAACGATACGACGCAGATCAGTCCCCAATAAATTTATTATGTTAAGTGCAATCCTGCGGTGTAGATTCCATTTCTCAATTCCTGTGGCCAGTAGGAAGCCACCCATATAGAGCATGACTGTGGGATGCATATAATTACTCGACACATCTCCAATAGGCAATATCCCGAGCATAGGCATAAATATCAGCGGGAGAAATGCCGTGGCTGCAATAGGAATGGCTTCAGATATCCACCAGATCGCCATCCAGGCAGCAAGCGCCAGCATGGCCCGGGATTCGGGAGTCAGGCCTGGAGAGTCTACGAGAAAAATAATCAGCAGAAAAGCTATAGGTCCAAGAAAAAGCCCCAGTCGGGGAAGTTGATTATTCATAAAGCTGCTGGTCGGGGTATAAGGGAATCCAGAGACTTAAGTTAAAAAATAAATGGGAAATGGAGGGGTATTGATTTTACTATTTAACATAACGTAAATTATGTAACAAATAGTAAAACTTCATCTAGGGCTAGAAGCCGCGTAAAACTCCTTTCTGATTTTAACAAGCATGTTATTCAATTCCTTTTTATCCGGTTGGTCTGGCAAATCAGATTTTTCATACACAGCATTGATAGAGGCAATCTTGGCCTCAGTTATTTCAACAAGCTCATCATATTGAAATTCACCCTTCTTTATTCTTATCAGGAAATCTCTATCTTCCCTTTTGACACTAAGCTTTCCCTCCAAACCAATCTCTTCACACATGGTTAAAAGCCTGATAGTGTGCATCATATTCTTAGCGTCATAGTTCTTTCCATGATCCAATGTGTCTTGATATCTGGCATCATTCCTCTTGTCAACCCATTCCCAATACTCCCTGTAATCTTTACAATACTTAGAATAGGCCGATTTGTTGAATGACATAACAGCAAGTGGATCAATGCCTTTAGGGATAGAACTTAATGAAACCTCATTGGCGTTTTCCTTTCTTACAATTCCTTTAAACGACGTTTCTCCGTAGTACAATCCGTACATCTCATGCATGTGTGGAATTCGTGAAAGACCGCATTTAGACTGATCAATTTTGTTGATGGCTAAAAAATCCATGACCGGAATTGAGCCTTGTTCATAAGCTATAAAACAGAAATCCAAAAAACCTTTTCGTTCTTTTTCCATCGGGTTTAGAATCTTCTTATTCAGTCCTTTGGCCTTTCTAACCTGTGTCATGGCATAGCCACCAAAACTTTCTTTACATTGTTTCGACAGAAGGTTCATGGATTTAAGTTTTTCGAATGTTGGATGAACCTTGCGTACTGAATCATCTGGTGTGTAGAGTAGTTCCAGGATGTTGGGATTGCTTTTTGAAAGTAGCTCGACAAAACGTCTTAACTCATAATAGACAATATCATTGGTTTCATTGTTGACCTGCTCTACATAATTCAAACCAAAATAGTCTTCTTCTGGCAGTATAAACACGCCTTTTATGTCAACATCAGATTCAGGAGTGGCCAACCCATAGGCGTGACTTCCGCTGAGGCAGTCAAAGACAATGATATCTTTTGAATAGAGTTCTTCTAATGTCATTGGTATTCTCCTTTTACTACTTTTCGATAGAAACTGTCCAACCGCTCAATATCTCCTTTTGCTGAAGGCAGGTCTTTGGCAACAGCTTCATTTTCCCTGATGGTTTCTGTAAGAAAATCATCAATCAAAGGCTCTTTTTTGTGCAGATAATCTTCATTTTGCTGAGATTTTATTTTGATGAGTTCTTGGATTTTATCACGCACCTCTTCCGTTACGACATCAAACATCTTTGTCAATTCGATATGTGGCATAGTCCCCATCTCTCGCACCCATTTTCCAGCGATAGCGGTTCTAAGTGCGTAGAAATACTTCTTAAGTTTAACAGGATCATTTTCCTTACAAGCTTCATAGTACTTCTTCGACATACTCAGGTAATGATGCATGACGGCAATTGGTGAAAAGTACGCTAAAGATAAGTCTTGAATATCCTGCAAGAATCTATTTTCTTCCTGATAGACGATTGGAGATTGTAACCATTCCAATAAAGGTGGATTTGATTTCCAAAGCAGCCCGAGCGCTTTCTTGATTTCCCAACCACCAATATCCAGATCATCATTAATTGGAAGATCAATGGTGTTTTTTTTATCCTGAAGCGACAAGTGCCAATCAAGATCGTGCGTATAGATGAAGCGGACATCATAATCGCTATTTGGAGATGGGAATCCCCAAGCCCGTGAGCCTGATTCGCAGGCAAAGAGGATCTTGATTGAATGTGTATTCTCTATCTCAGAAAGCTGATTCTTAATCAATTCATTCATAAGTTTTCTCCACTATGTCAAATTCGTCACTGATTGCTTTGATTGGGGCAGCTGATCCGTGGTAAATTTTGGAATGAATTTCTCCAATTACTACGCTCGCCAAATAGATAAAGTCTTCTTTGAGCTTCATAGCTCCAAATTCATCAATACTATTTGAATGAGCATATAAGTTTCTTTGTGCATATACTTGATCTAAAACAGTGTCAACCCATCGCTCTATATCCTTAATAAAGTCTTCTTTTCTTTCTGTGTGATGTTTAGCCATTTGCAGATTCTTACTTAATACTCGAGAGCCAATTTTCTCTGACATGGTTAAGAAATTCTGTTTAAAATCATTGCCAGCAATAATCTCCTGCCCAATTTCAATATGAAGAATTTCCAGTTTTATTTGGTCTGCTTCTGAAAAAGATTGATAGGATCCTTCCAAAGGATTGAATTGTCTCCCTAGTGAGTCATAAAAAAAGCCTTTTAAGTAGTTGATATAATGCCGGTCCAATCTTAGAATAAGACATTTTAACGAAAACCTCTTAATCTCGTGAACATCGTTAGGAAAAAATGATTCAAATGCCTTAATCCACAGTTCATTGAATTTGAATTTCCAAGGTTCGTTCCGATACTTCTGAAGCAATGAATTACACTCGATCACTTTTTTGTGCAATAAATCTTCCACACTGAGGCAATTCATGTAGTCCACAAAGTTATGTGCCATTTTTAGTTGAGGCATCGGTAATTCCAATTTCTCAACTTGGTTGAATGGACGATGGGGAGATTTAACCGAATAAAACTGTGATGAAAGAATAATACGGTTCCTTATATCGATGGTGCCATTATGTCGGTTACCAATGGTGTTGTACATATTCGTAATCCGGTTTAGACCCACAAGTGTTTCCTGTGCGCTTCTAAAAGCCTTGAATAGACTCCCTTGGCCAACAGTGAAACCATCCTCATACTGATATTGGAAAGGAACTAAAATATTGCAAGTAGACATTTCGTTTCCACTGTAGAACAATTCTGATTCTACCCAACTTTGATAAATCCACTCTTCAACTCCTTGTCTGTTTATTTTAGATTGAGTTTTTGGATTATATATTTCTTTACCCCAAAGTTTAATTGGTTTATCTAACTGGAAATCAATTCCATCAACCTTGAAAAGGTAATATCCATCGAGAGCCTCCCTTAGAAGAAAGGCTTGTAATCCCTTCAATCGTGTATCTAAAGTAACCTTTTGGGTATTTTCAGGGATTTTGTTTTCCTCAAAAACTTCATGAGGAAACCCTGCTTCCATGAAGAGAATAATATCAGGTACTCTTTTTATGAAATCTATGGAATATCCTATGTGGAAAAACTCAACAATTAAAGCATTAACTAAAAAATCTAAATCTTGCTCTATTCTGCTATCTAAGTCTTTCTCATTAGAGAATATTTTGACCAAATAATTAGTTATAAACCCCGTGTAATCAGAGTTTTGATCACCTAATATTAAATTCCGTATCTCCGGAATTTTATTGACCGCTTCTTTCCGTGAATATTTATCCTTATTTGATTCAAGCTCCTTTTTAATCTTGTCGAAGCTTTTTTTAATCTCTAAATTCTCTCGAATAAAAAGGTTTCCTTTTTGAAATAAGCCAGACGACAAGTACAATTTTAGAATATTGCTTATTGATCTTTTTACATGTTGATCACTTGTAGATTCTAATTCTACAAGACAATTACTAAGTAGTGATCGGTGAGAATCAAACTTGGCTGCATCTAAGTACAGTGATTTATCCCTTTTGTCAGTATGTAAAACCAATGACCAGTAATGATGAAAATACTCAAGCTTTTTATTGAGGGTTTGATCTGGAACTCCATCTTTCTGGAAAAGAATTTTTCTGAATCTCATACTTTCAATTTTACAACCTCGGATCAACAGCTTTGCTTTCTAAAGCCATCACTCCAAATATACATCCCTCTATTCTTCAAGATTTTTATGTTCTTATCCAATGATGTGACGACCATACCCTCTCCTCCTCTTTCAGCCAATTCAGTCCAACACTTAATTGCGTCTATGATTACCTGCTTTTTTATTCTCCAAAATCCTCTGGTTCCTCCAACTCCTTCTATCACTTTCTTTTAGTGCTTCAAATTGTCCTTGTGCAGCTGAATTATTGATACCGAGTTTTTTTGCCACCAAAAATTCTCCTACATGTCTACTTCCGTATCTTCAGAAACCAAGATAAGCAAATGATTTAGTTTTAACTCATTTAATGGGTTCACTAGATTTGAACCCAATTACAACAGCATATCGCTCAAATTGCTACAGTTTTATTTAGCTCGCTGAGAATTATATCCCAGTGTAGAGACTCCCCCTCAATCCCGAAAATAAAAATACATCGCATCATAACTGCCCAGATCATTAGCTGCATATGTTTCTTAAGTTTGAGGTCGTTTTCCAACGCATAAATTTCCTCAGCACTGATATCTATGTCCACATCCTTAAAGCTTTCCATAAACTCCTGATAATAGGAATCGTCGATAATAGACGTTATCGTTTGCCCAAATTCCTGTTGTATCTCACCATGACTGACTGTACCCAAGGCCAATGAGATGGTTTCCCTTTTGGAATCCTCTGGGTCTATCTTCGGCCAGGTGGCAGAAGGGTTTTGGTAAAGCCCCTCTCCCACCAAGCTCCAACTTAAATGGAACAACGTATACAGATAGAACCCAATTTTAACCATGGAACGGCATTCTTTATCACAGGCGATGGGCAGTGGTACCTTTCCTTTCAGGATTTCCTCCAGAGAATAGTCCTCCATTAATTCAGGCATGCTAAAAAAAATCCTTAAGGCACAATGGTCTTCCCTTTTGCCCTGAATACCTCAGCGGGAAAAGTGAACCTACACTAAAAGTGGCCCGTGATATAAGCCGAAAGCTGGATATTGAAGCTTCAATAGTATTTGGGGTTTAGTGAATCATAATCTTCTTTGCGAAACCTTTGTGTGCTTCGCTCCTTTTGCGGTTTAAAAAAAATCACTCAGCTATTTGCTCCCGATGAATATCGAAGATATAAAGTCGAAGATTGTTCTGCAGATCTGAAACCTTCGAGGTGTAAAAAAACCTCAAAGGTTATCCCGAACCTATATTTCAGGAATTTGTAATTCGGTTAATCATAATTATCGGATGATCTCATCAATGTGAACAAAATGAAACTCGTTTCCATTCTCCTGAAGGAAATGTCATTGCCCTGGCGAACCATAATCTAAGCAAGAGCGGTTGGACAACTTCTCACTTTGACCTATTTTTACAAAAGACCTAAACCCATTAACCTATGCAAAAAACTTTTCTACTTACCCTACTCCTATGTCTCGGATTGACTGTCACTCAGGCACAAAACGGAACCAAAGAACGAGTCAAAGTACATAGCAAAGCACTGGAGGGCAACCTTATTGGTGACCCTGCAGACCGGGATGTGACAGTCTATCTCCCTCCTTCTTATCAAACGGATCCTGACAGAAACTTCCCAGTACTCTACATGTTACATGGATTTACCGACACGGATTCCCAGTGGTTTGGATGGGAAGATCATTGGATCAACCTTCAGGATGTGATCGAGCAGTCCCTCTCGGCCGGAAGTTCCAAAGAGATGATTGTGGTAATGCCCAATGCTTACAACAGGTTTAAAGGGAGCATGTATGCAAGTTCGGCCACCATAGGCGACTGGGAAACCTTTGTCACCCAAGAGCTAGTGAGCTACATAGATTCCAACTACCGAACGCTGCCCAATAAGGCCAGTAGAGGACTTGCCGGACATTCTATGGGAGGCTATGGTACACTACGACTGGGCATGAAATATCCGGAGGTTTATGCTGCAATCTATGCCCTTAGCCCTTGCTGTATGGACGGCGGAGCAGGCGGCAATCCTGAGATGATTTCCAAGTTGGAAAACTTCACTCCTGATCAACTGCAGGATGCCTCGTTTTTCGAGATAGCGGCACTTGCTACTTCTGCTGCCTTTGCGCCAAATTCCCAAAATCCTCCATTTTATCTGGACCTCCCAGCGAAGGACGGATCACCAAGACAGGACATTATCAATAAGATCATCGCCAGCCGAACGCTCACCACTATAGATCAATATATCCCAAACCTCAAAAAGCTAAAAGCCATAGGAATGGATGCCGGCACAGAGGATAGAGGCATCAGCGAGGCTACCCAAAAGCTACATGAGGTATTGGACGCATATCAGATCGAGCATCTTTATGAAAGCTACGAAGGTGACCATCTCAACCGCATCGCTGAACGCATAGAAACCAAAGCCTTGCCTTTCTTTACTGAGAACCTTGTTTTTCAGGAAAGCACTGTCAGCGAAATCATTGAAAATGGTGGTACAGGACAATATCCTGCCGTGATGACATCGGAAACCAGCTTGCCTACGCATACCATCTTTAGGCCGCAGAATACAGATGCTTTTGGAGGAGCACACAAACTTCCAGTTATCGCTTGGGGCAATGGTGCCTGCTACGATTCTCCTTGGGAGCATGTCAACTTCCTGAATGAAATAGCTTCCCATGGTTTTCTGGTCGTCGCAATCGGTACGATGCCTAAACAGACCGATATTCGTTCCAAGTCGCAAAAACTACTGGATGCCCTAGACTGGGCCATTGCACAAAATAATGATCCCAAAAGCCCTTATTACCAAAAGATCGACACCGGTCACATTGCAGTGAGCGGTATGTCTTGCGGGGGCCTACAGACTATTGAAGTTGCCGGTGATCCCAGAATCACGACAGTTGGAGTATTCAACAGTGGAGTATTGGGCAATCCAGGTGCGGGGATGCCCGGCATGCCACAGGTCAGTAAGGAACAATTGCAAAGAATCAAAGTTCCTACCCTCTATTTGCTGGGTGGAGAATCAGACATCGCCTATGGAAATGGAATGGACGATTTCAGCCGCATCAATCATATTCCCATATTTGTGGGCAATCTGGATGTGGGACATGGGGGTACCTATGGACAGCCACATGGTGGGGAATTTGCCCGGGTAGCTCTTAACTGGTATAAGTGGCAACTTAAAGGAGATGAGGAAGCAGGAAAGCTTTTCACCAGCAATCCTCCGGCATTGGCAAAATCAGCAGGCTGGGTTGTGGAAAAGAAAAACATGGACTAAGCCAAACGGATTAATTAGCCCAAAAAACTTTAAAATCGCCTCCAAAACCTACATAACTCAGATTTTGGAGGCTTATTTTTTACTACTACGGAGCTTGCTGGGTGGTGATATAAATTGATATATTCATTCAAAGCAATAAGCAAGTGCTTAATTATTTACCACTATCGCCAGTTGTGTGGGCGCGGTGGGCGGTCGTGGCAGCGGGCCGGCGATAGGTAAGCGGGTGGAAGCTTTGCCACGACTTGACCTTTTGGTCCTTTTGGGTCAAGCCAAAAGGACAAGAAAAAAGAACTTTACTGTTGTACCCATGGCCCCACCATGGGGGCTGGATACAAAATTTCTCTCCTAAGGAGCTTTTTATTGTAGCCCTACTATAGAGCGGCTATCTCAAATACAAATTTCTAAGCCTTATGGTTAAAGAAGATGACAATCACTAGTGGTCTTCTGCCTGATAAAAAACATCTTGCAAAGCTGTTCGAATATTCAAACTATACAATTTTTGGTGGTCTCTAGACGGATAAACCCGGTTGGATAGAAATATAAAAGTGAGCTTTTTATCGGGATCGGCCCACACAAAAGTTCCCGTAAAACCAGAGTGGCCAAAACTTTTGGGGCTTGCCAAAGGGGAAGGATAAGCTTCCGCCAAGGGTAGCTCGGCATTATTCAAGAGAGGCTTGTCAAAACCCAGACCACGGCGGTTATCATTTTCGCGAAATTGCACCTCAGTAAACTCTTTCACAGTTTCGGCTGAAATAAGCTGATGGCCATCCACACTGCCATAATTTTGATAAAAGAGCATCAATTTGGCCAAGTCATCTGCCGTAGCAAACAAACCTGCATTACCCGAGACACCTCCTTTAAGAGCTGCGTTTTCGTCATGTACCCATCCTTTTACCAAGGTTTTTCTTAAGAGGGAATCCACTTCGGTGGGGACAATGTTGTTTACATAATTTTTTCTCTCAGGTAGATATCCCAAGGTATTAGCCCCTATAGGTTGATAGAAGTTCTCTTCCAAATAGGTTTGATAGTCCGTTCCTGTGAGTTGCTCGATCAAACTAGGAAAAATCAAAAAAGTGAGTCCCGAATACAGGTATTTCTTTTCATCCGAGACGTTGGACCGCTTAATGATCCGGTTCATTTTCCGTTCAAAACGATTGTTGATATAAAGCCCATCGTATACTTGCCCTTGAAATCGTTTATCGGATAAATGATGCACAAATCTTCTTTTGATCTTGCCATTTTTCCGAATCACTTTTTCCAAAAACACAATGTAGGGGACTAAACCTGCCTGATGTGCCAAAATCTCCCGGAGCGTTAGGTCTTTTTTGTCTTTTCGGTTTCTCCAAGGTTTCCAATAGGTACTGAAAGGTTTGTCCAGATTAAGCTTCCCCTCGTCCACCAACTTCATTAAAGCGGGTAAAGGCCCAGCAATTTTGGTCACCGAGGCTAAATCGTATAAGTCGTTCAATGCGACAGGTTGATTGTTGCCGTAGGTATGATAACCGTAGGCTTTGTGAAAAATAACCGTATCGTTCTTTGCTACCAAAAGTTGTGCTCCCGGAAAAGCCAAACTGTCGATTCCCATTTCCATAATAGAATCCACTTTTTGGTTGATGAAATCTTCATCAAATCCTAATGTAGAGGGCTTGGCATGGATCAGTTCCCGTTGAGCAAATCCAAGTTGCATCACTGAAGTAAGTAAGAAAAACGAAAACGCTAATTTTTTCATTTGGGATAAGTTGTATGCATAAATATGCAAAAGTCTTTCGAAAAATAACTGGCTATAGTATAAGCGGCGACCTTCGGAGCTTTTCGTTTGAAGAATAACTTTGCGAAATTCTTTGTGCCCTTCGCGCCTCCTATGCGGTAAAAAAAATAATTCTACCTCTTCCCCAAATATTCAGATCTACTAATAATGCGTATGATTTACCACTTTGTGTTTTAGATAATTAAGATTTTCTTTTTTGTCATTACTTACCTGAGGATTCTTTGTGCCAAATACGCGTAGTGTTCTCCCATCCAGCGTTATTACCTCTTCTGCCCCATCACCGGTAAAGTCAAACATATGAAAGACCGGATCGGGAAAATATAAATCCCCTTCCCCTTCATCATTGATGAAAAATTTGAACCAGAATAAGTAATCCTTTCCGTCACCCTTCCAATCTCCTTTTACGAAATCGGGATTTCCATTGATGGGTTTCCTAGGCCACTTAAAAAGCATTTCCCCTTTATTGGAAAACCAATACAGTTGGCTCCACAGATATTGCTCTCCGGCCTGTCGGTTGCCATAGGTCCGGGCACCGACCACAACCTGAGGCTCGCTCCTGTCTTTAAGAAAATATCCCGCTTCTATCTGCTGGGAATGTTCCGCGATGTTTTGCCACAGGATTTTGCCCGTTAATGCCTCATACATGAAAACACCTGTTTCGCTGTTGGCGCTAATAATTTCCCATTTGCCATCTCCGTTTATGTCCGCAAACTTGTAGTTGTCAGCATGATCATGGTTGTCATTTAGTAAGTCAAAACGGTTCCAGATTTCCTTTCCCTCCGAATCAAGTAAAAGTGACCCTACCAATACCTCGTCCAGTCCGTCATCATCCAGATCTACGGGGTACACATAATGGCCCAGGTTATCCTTTTTCCGGCTTTCGGTATGGTTCCACAAATGTGTAAGTTTGCTGTCATACGCATCCACTCTGATGGTTCCGCCCATGTCTGTGAACACCACTACTTCATTGGGATCTCCAGCAGTGAGTTTGCCTATGGCCAGGCGAAAGTTATTGTAAATATGAGGTAATGCTTTGGTA
The DNA here is from genome assembly GCF_035156405.1 of Algoriphagus aurantiacus. Taxonomy (NCBI): domain Bacteria; kingdom Pseudomonadati; phylum Bacteroidota; class Cytophagia; order Cytophagales; family Cyclobacteriaceae; genus Algoriphagus; species Algoriphagus aurantiacus. The sequence continues at coordinate 144,938 of NZ_JAXRUT010000002.1, forward strand.
GGCCATTCCGTTTGCCTGATTACTTCACCTGTTTGACCATTAGCTATGACCAACCATTCCTGCTCACCGGACATACGCCAGTGAACCAGTTCAGCCTGTCCATCCTGATCAAAATCCCAAACTACGCCCGGAGCTTCAAATTCTGATCGCTCCCGACGGTATTCTTCAGGGGCTTCCCAAGACCAGAGTTCCTTTCCACTAGTATCAAATGCATGCGCGGAATAGTCCCTTGTAAACACAATAAAGTCTGTCAGCTTATCCCCATTGAGATCTCCAAATTTCACTGAGTTGGAGGCTGGAATTGTATATTCCTTCAGCAGCTTTACATCTTCATTAAGTTCATAGGGTCTGATATCCGCCTCTTCCAAAGTGGCAGATTCAGTGAAAGCCAACACGTCAAATGTAGCACCACTGTTTATTCTGGTTATCTTCACGACATTGCTTCCTGCCTGAAGGTCGAAACTACCCCCCTGCTTCCATGTCATCAGTGAATCATTCCCGAAAATACTTTCAGTGACTTGCTCATTGACTGCTACTTTAAAAGAGCTGTTCGATTTGCCCTTGCTTCTTACAAACAGCTTGTATTCACCAGATTCCTGCACCGTAATATGAGTCAAAAGGTTGCTCGCGGAATTCAGCACAATCGCTGTGTTGTTAAAAACCCATTCCTCTCTCAAAGCCCATGAGCTTGCTATGACATCCCCTTTTGGAAGTTCATAAAGAAAATCAGAGGCCGGTACAATGATAGTTTCTGTGTTGGGATTGTTTTGGTTTAAGAGGATTTGATCTGGTATACCCGCTTTTACTTTGAATTGATAAAGCAATAAAAAAATGGCAAGGAATAAAGGTATTAGCTTGATCATAGCGGGTCTATTAATTGGACGAAAGGGAAGTTATCAAAAATATGTAGGTCTGTGAAATACCCGCTAGACTTACTATTGATATGTAATTCCGATAACAAAGCCTCAACCTTTTCTATGATGCTATTGCAGGCTATTTGATTAATATGTGTATCCGCAAAACTGAACGTATGTCCTTTGGATCAATGCTAGAAGTTCATATTTGGTAATTCCCCCTTTCTAAAAGGGGGCAAGGGGGATTTTTCATCACTAAAACCTGACATAATTCTAAAACGTGCGCTCATGCGGATATACATATTTGATTAAATAGAATCCTTTGTCATCCTCCTGCATAGATATACGTCTCCATAAAATATTTTTCCTGGGAAAGGAATTGTTTGGTGATCTTATTACCATGGTTCCGCAAAATTCACCCATGGCCCCACCACGGGCAGGATACAACTATGTCGCTCCTCTGGAGCTGTTCAGTAGCATTCAATTAATAAGTTTGGCACCTAAAGAGACTCGGATATTTAATGTTTCATATGATTATAAGTTAAATTTTTTAGTTCTTTAAGAGAAATAGTTGTGTGAGTTTACTGGGTTATTAAATATCCTCTTGTGTGACGCTTGAGTCATGCCTGTCTGCCAGGCAGGCTCGATTTCTCTGTTCTTTTGCCTTGACGCAAAAGAACCAAAAAGTCAAGACGCCAGCAAAGCTTCATCCCGCAGTCCAGCCGCCTGGCTCGCTGCTGCGTCACCCCAGCGCGCCCTAACCACAAACAAATCTGCTGATGCGGTGGATGCTGGGATATAATCATCCCCCTATGTGTCGTCCGCCCGTCATGGGTATTTCATATGATTATAATTTGTCTTTCAAAGGCCATATGGAATCTCGCATCACAGATAATCATTCCTCTGTGTGACTCTTGAGTCATGCTCGATTTCATGTGTTTATATTTATCTTTCAAAGGTCACATGGAATCTCGCATGGTAGATAATCATCCCTCTGTGTGCCGACTTTGATATGCTCGATTTCAAATAAACATCTGCTGCACAAAAGGGTTAGATTTCAATAATTAGCTTTTATTGGCAGTCAGGAGACTGCATTATTATGGGTACAAGTCTGGAGACTTGCACCAGCCAGAGCCAGCGAGACCCTCTGTGAAATTCTCAAAGCATCACTAGTCCAATTTTCTTAATTTTCAGTACTTTAAGCAGTTAAGTTCTCTATGTGGCTTTGGGGGATGACGTATTGATTCGTGTTTCAGTTAAACTATTTTATTGTATATCTGCTTTTGTGCCAGTAAAGCGATAGAAGCATTATAGGATCCGGAAAACACTAGCGTCAAGGCCACTTGGGTCATCCGTCATCGGTCTTCCAGCCAGTAAAACAAAGGAAATATGTCTACTGGCATCAATACGGATAATCATAAACTATTTTATTGTATATCTACTCCTATGCGTTTGCATTACCTCACTTTAACTTTCCTTCTCAGTAGTGCTTTGTTTTCTTGCAACAAAGGTATGGAGACTCTTGAAAGCTTTGAAATTGCTCCAGGTTTTGAATTATCCCGGGTTGCGATTGAGCCATTGATCAAGGATCCAGTTGATCTTGAATTTGATGAACTAGGTAATGCCCTAGTCCTGGAGATGCCTGGATATCCCTTTGAGGATCAGGAAAGTAGAATCGTACTGCTAAAGGACACTGATCAGGATGGGATATATGATGATTCACAGGTGTTTGTCGAGAACCTGAAATTGGCAAGCTCATTTCTACCCTATAAAAAAGGGGTGCTGGTCGCGGCTCCCCCCTACCTTTTATTTGTAAGAGATGATGATCAAAACTATGTTCCGGATCAGGTAGATACCCTAATGGGAGGATTCTCTACCGGAAATCTCCAACACAATTACAATGGCCTGACTTATGGCCTGGATAATTGGATTTATGCTGCCAATGGCGGAAATGACGGAGCTCCCTATTGGTGGGGAGATACTACCAGCCAGATGGAGCTTCGCGGACAGGATTTCCGGTTTAATTTGGAAACCAAAACCTTGGAACGCTTAGGAGAATCATCTGGTGGGTATGGTTTGGGGGTTGATGAATGGGGGCACATTTTTGAAACTCATAATTTGATTCACATTTCCCATTTGGTCATTCCGGATCGTTATGTCAATGGAAATCAATTGTATCAGGAACATCTTTTGGAAAACATTTCAGATCATGATGACAATGGTTTGGCTAGGATTTACCCTATTGGAGAACAGGAGTCACGAGTAAATCACCCAGAGCAATCTGGCTACTTTTCTGGTTCCTGTGGAATCACCCATTATGGAGGGAGTGCTTTTGGTAAAGAATATGACCATACTATATGGGTAGCTGATGTCGTCTTAAATTTGATACATGTAGATCATATCACAGATAATGGGGCTTCTTTCACTGCCTCTAGAGATGGGGAAAAAAGAGATTTTTTAGCAAGTTCTGACCGTTCTTTCCGACCAGTTAATATGTCTGTAGTCCCAAATGGAGACATGTTTGTTGTGGATATGTATAGAAAGGTAATAGAACACCCAGAATGGATACCTGATGCTATAGAAAAGACCTTGGATCTGGAAGCAGGGAAAGATCAAGGAAGGATTTATAGGATTAGGAAAATGGGGACTTCTGAGAATTTCCAGCTTTCTCACTTTCAGGAGCAAGCAAGATTAATCGAAAGTCTTTCACATACCAACCAATGGGTGCGCATGACAGCTCATCGGTTGTTGATGGATCAACAACTTGATACCAATGCTTTAAAAAATTTAAGGAGTTTACTTTCTACTTCCAGCGAAATGGGGAAGCTTCAAGCCCTTTGGTTGTTGGATAACAAGGACGAATTAACGGATCCTGAATTGATTCAGGCTCTACAGGGTTCCTCCTTTCCGATCCGTGAAACTGCTTTAAAACTTGCGGAAGGTCGGCTTCAAAGCAATGACGAACTATTGGAAATCTGCCTTGCACTGCTTCAGGATCCCAACCTGCGGGTAGCCATGCAAGCTGCTTTATCACTATCCACCCTTCCACAAGAGTCTTTTAAGGCACATCAACAACAAATACTCAACAAACTTAAAGAATCAGCGAAAGGCATTGTAGAATCATGGACTTTGACCGCAATGGTATTGGCCAGCCAAGATGCTGCCGGGATTTTATTGGCTGAAATACTTAACAGTACACAACCGAAGGATTTTTCCTCCCAATTTTTGGCTTCCCTGGCACACACCGCTGGAAAACAACCTGGTGTAGACCAGCTGATGGAGGCGATGGTGAAATCCATCATCCCATTACCAGATAAACAACTCTTGATTCGTGGATTGACCAATCAATTGACTAAAAGTAGCCCTGGTATACTAACTTCAATCCAACTGTTGGAGCAAACTGAATATCCAGGATTAATTTCTGAGTTGGCTGTTCTGAGATATAAATTGAAACTTCCCCCTAGCGCCCAATTTCTCCAATATAGTCGTCAGGCCCTCACCAAGGTCATGGATCATAGCCTGACCGATAGCATCCGCCTTCAGCAAATGGAATTACTTGTCCTGCTACCCTTTCGCGAAAAATCGAACGCGCTGTTTTTCTGTCTTGGCCAATCAGAACCTCTAAAAATCCAAGAAAAGGCATTGCAACAACTCGCTACCATTAATGAACCAAGTATCGGAAATCAGTTAGTTGAGATATGGAGTGAATTGAGTCCTCAGACCCGTCGCTATGCCAGTGATTTATTATTGTTTAATGAGACCCACCACGATGCTTTACTTACTGGCTTAGAGGATGGAAGCATCAATATTGGCGAGATGAATTTTGATTTGGAGCGTAGACGACAGTTACTCTGGTGGACCGATAATTCCGAAACAAAGAGAAGAGCGGAAAACCTTTTTACTGATTCAGGAGTCAGCAACCGCCAGCATGCCATAGATCAGATGAAGCCAGCTCTTGGATTATCAGGTTCTGAAGTTTCTGGAAAGGCAGTTTTTGAACAAGTTTGCGCTTCTTGTCATCGCTATGGTTCTCTTGGAAATGAGGTAGGACCAGCTTTGACTGAAATCGGCCGGAAGAGTAAGGAAACCCTGATGCATGATATCTTAGATCCCAATGCTGCTGCTGACCCTCAATACATCAATCATCGTTTGGAAACGAAAGAAGGTATTATTCATATAGGAATCATAGCACAGGAGACGGATCAGGAAATTTCGATTAAAAAAATGGGGGGCGAAAATGTAAGGATTCCAAAATCGGAGGTTAAATCCTTTCGGTCACTTGGCACCTCTCTTATGATGGAAGGTTTAGAAAATAGTATGGACGCTCAGAAAATGGCTGATTTGTTAGAATTTTTACAGAAGGGAAATCTCTGATATGAAAAAGTTAAGCACACTATTCATGATGTTGGTTTTATTCACCTTTTCTTGTCAAAAACCGAGAAAAATGACTTTGGTGGGGAAAACGATTGAATATCAATATGGAGAAAGTAAATATCATGTAAGATTTGACTCGGATTCAACCTTGCATTGGGTGGCGGTGGCTGGTGATGAAACTGGAGCCAGTGAAGACGAAATTTATTTTTCAGAATGGGTTGACGCCCATCTTTTATTTATCACTTGGGGAGAAGCAAATGGAATTGGAGTGAGTCAAATTCTTGATTTTGAAAAAGGTAAAGTTTATAACCACTTGCTTTGGGGACGTGAAGTCAGTGCGGGTCAGGGTGAGATATTGTTTGTGGAATAGCACAGGATAAATGGGAAGCCAGCTGTTCAGCTGTTTGGGTTCTGAAAGCTTTCGGAATGCAACCAGCTGTTTGGGATTTGCAATCCCGAACTTCTATCTCAGGAATTTGTAATTCCGGTACTATCATGTCCGCCTGTAAATTCTATGTGCCTGATGTGAGCTATGTGGTAAAAAATTCTTTTCTAGCCCTGTATAAGAAGAGCTTCCCCCTTATCCAGCCCATGCCTACTCACATCACATTCCTCAACGAATCAAAACAAACCCACCTCTTAACTCACCGGTTTTAATAAGATTATCTTGGACATAGCTAAATTGGAGTAAGTAGGAATAACCGCCCAACAGAGATTCTACTCCGGATATTTTGCCATCCCAGCCCTCTGATCCGGCATACACCAGCTGTCCCCATCTATTCCAAACCATCAGTTTAAAGGTTATTTCACAGGTGAAAACAGGGAAATATGGACCTTCTTGAGGATTGAATCCTGTTGGCATTCTTACCTGAGGTACAGCCTGTTCTACTTCACCACTTGCAGCTATAGTACATCCATTAGAATCTGTAATCGTTACTTCGAATATTCCAGGGTCTAAGCCTGTAAGTGTTTGACTTGTGGAGCCTTCAGCCCATAGATAGGTGTACGGTGCAGTTCCTCCGGTAACTTCAGCGATCAATTCTCCATCATTTTTCCCCGGGCAACTTGGGCTTTTCTGAATAAAATTGACTTGTAAAGGTTCTGGACCGGTCATTTCCCCATCAAAAGATATCTTACAACCAGACTCATCCTGGATAGAAAGTGAAAGATCTCCTTCGGAAATCCCACTTACGGTAAGCGTTTCCCCATCCCAAACCGAAGGGTAATCAATAACCTGTAATTCCCCTACCGCTCCGCTTAATTTTAGTATCACTTCCCCGTCATTTCCTGCTGCACAAGTCGTGGGTACAAGTATAGGTTCCACAGTGATTTCTATCGGTTCAGGATCAATCAACTCAAACTCCAAGAGCTCGAAAGCACAGGTCAATGGGTCACTTACCTCTACGGTATAAGTTCCTGCAGCGAGCCCGGAGGCAGTATTTTCTAGCAACTCAGGATCATGATCCCAGGCATAATTATAGGTTCCAGAGCCTCCTTCTGCACTGATACGAATCACTCCATCCGAATTTCCCGGACAACTGGGCTGATCCAGCTCAGAGGACAAACTAAAAGGGGCAAAACTCTCAGAATTCAGCAGGTAGCTACTGTAGTTATTGTCATACCTAAGCTCAGAATATCCAGAAGGTGGGAAAATGGTATTTACACTTAGCTGGTCTTGATCTCCGGGAGGGAAAACAAGTGGTAAATCAACTGTACCGGTATCATTGAACACCATAAACAGTTCTTGGATAGATCGAATATCTCCTTCTACTACAGCTGAGAAATCTTCCTCATCAAATCCATAAACAATCTTGGGTAGCTTCCATACACCCAGAAGTTGTGCACTTGTCGATTGACTTGGATTTGCATCGTAAAATGCTACAGGCGTATTAACGTTAACCGTATCATAGCCATAGTTGTAAAGGGTGAATGCTACTTGAAAGGAATCTTCGTTTAAGCAGGTGACTTGGGAGATTTCAGGACTTCCATCTATGGTGGGATCGTCGACTTTCAGAAGGAATGTATTGCTCTCATCTAAACAATTGCCGTTTCGTGCAAGTAGAGAAATCTGATAATCTCCCGGTTCTTTAAAATAATAGGTCAAATTAGTTTCCTCAGAACGAAACGGAGGCAGGCTTGGATAATTGGAGTTAAAATTCTGATGGGTAATCGTCCACTCAAAAGAACTTCCATTGTAGGAACGATTGGTGAATGTGACCGAGTCAGTGAACAAAGCATGTGGCTGTTTGGAAGCTATCAAACGTTTATCTGGATAAAATCTGGAATCTACACCACAGCTAACATTTACATTCATCGAAAATGAGACAAAGCAAGTAGGATCATTTGCATCCAAAACCTGAAGAGTAACTCTATACAGACCTTCATTAGCAAAGGAGTAACTCAAATTAGATGATGCTGAAACCTGGTTAGATGGGTTTTCTGACCTAGACCAGTCACCACTAAGCGGAGTTACAAACCATTTATAGGTTGGGTTGGTGATATTGCCGGAAAGTTCATTGGTAAAAAATACATTTTCGCCCGGTATTGGATATTGGCGGTCCATGTAAATTTGGACGGCTGCATTGTCATCGCAAGGAGTTTCGCATAATGGATGTGACAAACCCCTAGAAAACAAAGAGGGGTACGTACTTTCAAGAGTAAAGCGCATCCGCTCTGCTTGCCCCAAAGTAAAATCAACCTTGCATGGAGAATAATCCATGAAATTTGTACTCATATCAGCTACATCAGTAAAGAAATTTCCATTACTAAAATTCGATAAAACATCCGTATCACAAGAATTGCCGCCACAGGGTTCGGCTACGCTTTTATCCGGAGGGGTATCACAAACCATATCTCCATCTACGAGGCAGTCATCATTTTTGCAATCTCTCCCAGCCCATGTATGTAACAGCCCAAAGTAATGACCAATTTCATGCGCTAAAAGACCGGCTCCAGCTGATGTGGCAACTACTCCGTCTCTAGATGCATATCCACCGACTCCTAGCCTTGTCCACCAGTTTTCTCCTTCATAATAGGCCAAGGCTTCTCCGGTTATATCCTTAACCAGCCAAACATTTATATAGCGAGTCGCATCCCATTTCGAATGATTAACCAGCTCTCTATGATCTAAATCCTTATCAGTATTCTGATAATCGCTTGGAATGTGATTGACTCCTGTAGTGGCTCCCCCATCGGGAGCTGTGGATGCAAGACAGAATTGTATTCCGGTATCAGCTCCCTGAGAAGTATTGAAACTCCCTCTATTTGCAAACGCATCATTAAGTTCACTCACTGCATTCTCAAAATATGCCAGAGATGGTAAGTCTGAGCTAATCACATGAAAGACAATAGGAACAGTCCATATCTCTAAATCATTACTGCTCAACGTATTATTTTGACTGGCACTCCATGCTCTGAATTCTTTTGCCAGTGCTATCTTTTCATCTCTAGTAGGCTCTTCAAGATACAGACAGGCATTGCCTTGATCTGATATTTGACAAGGAGCATCTAGGATTGTCGAAAGAAGTAGGGCCAGTATAAAGAAAGAACTCCTCACCGACTCTCTATTTTGAAGCCAATCGGTAAAACAAATCTTTTTGAAAATGGAATTCCATTGCGCTTGGCAGGCACCCATTTGGGCATCTGCTCGATCAGCCTAACAGCTTCCTGGTCAAAGGCTAATCCTAAGGATTGAGTTACTTTGACTGCGCTTATGGTGCTGTCTTCGGCAACTAGGAAAGAAACTTTCACAGAGCCTTCTATCCTGTCTTTCCTATGTTCTTCCGGGTAAGTAATATTTGTCTCAAACCAGGCGTATAAACTTTCAAACCCATCAATAGGATGGGCTTCTTCTAACGTGACGCTTAATTTCTTTTGAATATCCTTCGCCTCTTCCGGGACAATCAACGGTACCTTATTGGGAACTTCAATTTTCAGCGGTAATTTCTCAGGCACTTCAATGTCGATAGGATTGGTTTCCCGTTTACCAATCGTTTCTGACTCGAATTCAATATACTCGTTGTCTTCTTTTTGCTGCTGTACATTTGCAGGGATCTCCGTCTTTTCAATAAGTGCTGAGTCAGTTATTGTTGAGTCATTAATGAATTCAGTACCACTACTATTATGTTCTCCAGTCGGCTGATCAACGATATCATCACTAGGGTAATCGACGATATCAGATACAGCGCTTTCATTCTTATTAGCTTGGTTTGCATTGTTGAAAATCAATAGTCCTATTACGCTGAAGGAAACAAGAGCAAGTGAAAACCACATGACTTTTCGCCAATTAAATGGACTCGCTTTCCTGTTCTTGTAACTCTGAAGGATTGAATCAAAATCCTTCTGCTTTTCAATATCCATCGGTGTGAGATAGACATTTTCAATAATTTCAATCTTATTTTTCATGGCTCTTCTCAAGTACCTTTTTAATTTTATTTAGCAGTCTATATGTTCTCACCTTGGCCAGGTTCTCAGTTATATTGAGAATAAACCCTATTTCTTTGAACCCCTTTTTTTCAAAAAATCGAAGCTCTATCAACAAAAGTTCTTTGATGGAAAGCTCTTCAAGAGCCTTACTTAGATTGGACAGATCCGTCTCACTAGAGGACTCTTCCGGTTCTATTTCAGTGATTAATGAGGCTTGGATGTCGGCATCCATAGAGACATACCGCACTTTGCTGCTGTCTCTGAAAAACTGATTGCATTCATTTGCCGCTATGCGATATAAATAGGAGGAAAATGGGACCTCTCTATAAACATATTTTTCCAGGCCTAGTAGCGCTTTGAGGAATACCTGTTGGGTGATGTCTTTTGATATTTCTATTTCCCTAACACGCCTAATGATAAAGCGAAAAATCTCTTCAAAGTATAGATCATAAAGTTCACGAAAATGAGTCGGATCCGATTTAGCTTGCCTAATTAGAAATTCTTCACTTACCGAAATTTCACTACCCATAAAAAGTAACTCATTGTTTGACACATTTGTATAATGCAACTATTCCAAAAAGATACACCCAGATGGGAGTTTATTTAAGAATAAATCAGATTATCGGAAATGTGCTTACTAGAATTAAGAATGGTTTGGGAGTTTATTAACGGATAAATTAATATCCCAAACGACCCAGCTGTTCGGGTTCCGAAAGCTTTCGGATTGCAATCTCCTTTGGTGTGTACGTCTTTGCGAGGAAAAAGAACGACCAAAGGGAGTTCGCTAGACGAAGCAATCTGGTTTTTCCAGCTGTTCTCGCTGTTTGGGATTTGCAATCCTGAATTGGTATTCCCTACTTTCTCTTCTCTTAGGTAAAATGCGATTTGCAATTGAACCTTTTTCATTCTCTGTTCTTTTGCCTTGATGCAAAAGAACCAAAAGATCAAGACACAGCAAAGCTTCAACCGCACATGCCTGACGCTGGCCCGTCCCGAAAGCTTTCGGGATGTCCTCCCACCGCGCCTAACAAACCAGCGATTGTGCTCAATGAATAAAGTATCAGCTGTTCGGGATTTGTAATCCCGAACTTCTATTTTAGGAATTTGTAATTCCAGTATTGATCTACTTAGAGACTTGAGTCGAAAAATAAAACATTCGAGGTTTTAAAAACCTCAACTATTAGCAATTAATTTTCCAATCAATCAGAAATGATCATTAAAAAACTACCGAGTGAGAACACCCGGTAGTTTTGAAATTTTAAACTCAATAAAGCAAATTAAGCATACTACTTTTCTCCTAAGAGCGCTATCCTTAAAGTACTTGTCCTCTGTGGCGGGCACATTTCTTGAATTCCTTAACCATCCTTTGCGCATATCTTCGCGCCTCCTTTGCGGTTAATAAACTAGTTCCTTCCTAATTCTTTCCAACTTCGCCCACTCCAATAAATGGAATCGCACCGGCACCAGTCACCTCAGGCAAAATACCATTCCACTTCTCTATGGCTTTTAGGTTGGCTTCTATCTTTCTCAGCTCAATCAGGTCAGGTGAAATATTCATCTTCTGTAGTCTTAGCGCTTCAGCTTCTGCCGTGGCAGCAGCGATGGTTTGCTCCGCTTCTACTTTTATTCTGTCCAGATCTCTTTTTGCTTTCAGCGCATTTTGCTCTGCGGTTTGCTTGGCTTCTATGGCATCTGTAAAAGTCTGAGAAAAGCTAAAATCCATTATAGAAAAGGCATCCACAGCGATGTTTGACTCAAGTAATCGAGCCTTTAGTGCTTCTTTCATTTCAGCACTCACTGCGGGTCTTTTGGTGATTAACTCTTCAGCGGTATATTTTGCAGATACTGCTTTCATTACTTCTTGAATGGCAGGATCAATGATACGCTCTTTGTATTGAACTCCGATTGTTTGATAGACCAGATTTGCTTCATTTGGCATGATGTGATAGTTCAGTGCGACTGACATAGCTACATCCTGAAGGTCAGAGGATGAGGAAGCAGCGTCGGTCGTTGCTTTTTGAATTTTCACATCCATTAGAATTACCGTTTGAACTATAGGTATTTTGAAGTGAATTCCCTCACTCAAGACTTTATCCTGAACAGCTCCGAAATTCTGAACCACTCCCCTTTGCCCGGCTCCAACCTGAACCCAGGGCTTGAAGAGAAAAATCACTACCACGACAACACCTAAAATGATCAAATTTCTCATAGGACCCTTATCCCATACTCTCTTCATCTCACTCATATTTTGATCATTCATAGTTTGTTAGTTTTGTAAAAGAAAATGGGTTTTTCCATAGTTCTTTGCGTTGAATTGTATCAAACCGTTCTTTCAGCTGTATTGATGCTAGCAACTAGAATCGGCTTGGTTAATTCCAAAGTTACGATTATGATTAGGTTCCTCTGCCCAATTGATAATAGTTTCCCAGATTAGGCCAGGACTTCAAATCCCACCATGGTAAAATCATCGTCGAAAACCTTTTTCCCGCTGTAATTAAGCCCAAACCCCGCTGCAGTGTCCTCCCACCACGCCCAACAAACTAGCGATTGTGCTGAATCGGATTGCAATCTCCATCAGTTGTGCGTCTTTGCGAGGAAAAAGAACTACAAAAGGGAGTTCGCTAGACGAAGCAATCTGGTTTTCAATCTTCTTCCATCTGTTAGGTCTTTGCAATCCCGAACTTCTATCGAAGTAATTTGTAGCTTTTAGATTCATCCATTTGATAGTCAATGTTTTGAATCGTATATTTTAGCTATTAAACACCTTATTTGTTATATTAGAATACAATTGGAAAGTGATTGAGTCAGTGTACTAATGTTTAAATTTTCCTTTACTGTAGGATTATTTATTGGTACAAATAGAAGGTGTGTAAGTCCTGTTTTTAGGTAAAAAAAGACACTTATACAGCCCCAGGTTCTTCCTCTCCTATTAGTTCGCAGTTCATAGTGCACTCGAAGATCTTTAATATCTGACTTGTAATTAGGGCCATTTGTTTTAAAAGTATTCTTTAGTGCCAACAATATGCCTCACTTCGCTGTTAGGTTAGAGTCCAAAAACATTGGAGCCTTTAATCAATTTTAATTTCAACTAAACCCAATGACTATGAAAATGAATTACACAAAACATCTTCTTGGAGGATTTCTCTTTTTATTCTCCTTAGTTCTCTTCAGTTGTAAGGATATTGTCGACCCTGGGCCAATTCCTACAGGCAACATGGAGACGTTTAATCTGGCATCTGTATCGAACCCAGGTATATCCGGAACTGCTCAGTTTATCGAAAATGACGATAACACCACAAACATCATTTTAGCACTTTCCGGAGCTCCGGCTGGCGGAATGTATCCAGCTCATATCCATTTTAATACAGCTGCCGAGGGCGGTGGTATAGCCATAACCTTAGGTACTGTAATGGGTGGTACCGGCACGAGCAGCATAATAGTTAGTGAATTGGATGATGGCACTCCAATCACCTATTCCCAATTGATGGATTACGATGGGTATATTAATGTACACGCTTCCGCTTCTGATTTGGGAACTATAGTTGCGCAAGGTGATATTGGACAAAATGCACTAACTGGCGAAACAAAAATTTATGACCTAGGCACTGTGGCTGTTCCGGGAATCAGCGGTACAGCTACATTTAGTCAGCGTAAGAATGATGAAACGTTGGTTAAAATCATGCTGGAAGGAACACCTGATGGGGGGATGCATCCAAGTCATATTCATTTGAATACTGCCGCTGAAGGTGGACCAATTTCAGTTTCGTTTACTCCTATCGACGGTACTTCAGGAATGAGTGTAACGAATGTTTCAGCATTGGATAATGAAACATCAATTACCTACGATGAATTATTGGAATTTGATGGATATATCAATGTTCACCTCTCAACCTCAGAAATGGGAACGTTGGTAGCACAAGGCGATATAGGTCAAAATGAGTTGACTGGAGTGGAAAAAGTCTATGAATTGGGAGAAAAAGACGTAGATGGTATCAGTGGTACAGCGACATTCAAAGAACGTATGAACGGTGAAGCTTTGGCTATCCTAGAGCTAATGAATACTCCAGAAGATGGAATGCACCCTGCTCATATTCATTCGAATACGGCACTTCAGGGCGGTGGCATCGTAGTGACTTTTAAACCAGTAAATGGTGCCACTGGAATGAGTAAAACCAATGTATCAATGCTGGACGATGAGACTATGATCGGCTATGATGATATTTTGGATTTCGACGGATATATCAATGTTCACCTTTCCATGGAAAATCTGGCTACAATTGTAGCTCAAGGGGATATAGGTCAAAATGAGTTGACAGGAGAATCGAAGTCTTATGTTTTGGATGAAAAAGATGTGCCAGGCATCAATGGTACAGTTACTTTTAGAGAAAGAATGAATGGGACTACACTGGCTATTTTGGAAGTAGAAAATACCATTCCTGACAGTTCTCATCCTGCCCATATCCACGCAAATTCAGCTGAAGTTGGAGGAGGTATTGTAGTTACTTTCACTCCTGTAGATGGAACAACAGGGATGAGCATGACCAATGTTGAGGCTTTAGACGATATGACCGCTATCACCTACGATGATTTATTGACTTATGATGGCTATGTGAATGTGCACCTTTCCATGGCTCAGCTTGGTGTTATCGTAGCTCAGGGGAATATTGGAAGTAATGCAGATTAAAGATTTTCATTAATCGCAATGATGCCAATAGAGTTGTTATTGGCCATTAGGATAATCCGATTATAAATAAATAATAGACTAGTAATTTTAAAAGTCCAAGTTGGTTACTTGGGCTTTTTTTTGGTAAAAAAGCATTATTCATTACCAGAATTTATGGAGTCCGATTGCATAGAGATTGCCGCATTGCGCTCGCAAAGACGTCCCGCTGCTGTTCGGGATTTGCAATCCCGAACCTCTATCTCAGGAATTTGTAATTCCGGCACTGATCTACTCAGTGACAACGGGTTGAAAAATGAAACATTCGAGGTTCTAAAAACCTCAAATATTGGCGGACAATTTTCCAATCTTAAAATCTTCCAATAACCATAAAATCCCGCTTATCACTTTCTCTGCGTTCATCCCGGCCTTTACGATGAAAAACTTCCCGCTGGTATGTTCTTTGCATCTTTTTCCACAATGCAATTCAAATACAAAGTTTTTGCGGGAGCAATAATCCTCACAATTTTGGGAGTGCTTTCGTATACATTGACCAAAAATCCTTCCCCAACAACTAAATCCCCTGCCTTTTCGGAAGGAATCAATCAGAAAATCAGGAATGCTTTTCTTGAGGTTTGGCAACATTACAATTCACTGCATCCCTACGGGTTTGAAGTGGTACAAACGAACTTGAGTACCTCTACCATGCAAGCCCAGCCTGTAATCGATTTCAGCGAAGTTTTTGGTAATAAACGCGGGTATAGATTAAGTGTGGCCGAAAAAGTCTTAGACTCTGGAGATCTTAACGTAGCCGATTTGCCAGATGAAGTTTTAAGGGGATGGTTTGCTCATGAATTGGGACATATTGTAGATTATGAGAACCATACAAATGCCGGAATGATCATTTACGGAATACGCTATTCTCTTTCCGACCAATATAAGCGTGAGCGCGAACATGAAGCAGATAGTATTGCTATCAGGCATGGCTTTAAAGATGAGATTATTGTAGCCAAAAAATACTTGCTGGAGAACGACTTTATTTCCCCAGCTTATCAGAGTCAGATAAAGAAGTTTTACATGTCTGTGCGCGGAGCGGAGCTTTGCCCTGTTGAGCGCGTCCGGATTCTTCCTAAGGTCAAGCTATAATTTCCAACAAGGCTTCCATTTTTTCAGCTACCATGACTTTAGGCGTTTTAGTCTGCCCTCCTTTCTTATTGGTTTGGGCTAAATAATCGGTGTACTGATCTTTAGAGATAACTTTTACGGAAATGCCCTTGAGGGCTTGTGATCGGGCAACAGCGTAATTCTTATTTGCTGACTTGAGTAATTCGTCGAGTTTTTCAGCTAAACCTTCGGCCTTCACGTCAGAGACTAATACCCATTGATGGATATAGTCACCATTCTCATTTTTAATTGCCCCTACCATATATTCGTTGATCGTGGTATCATAGAATTCCGCCAATTCCAAAATGGCTTTATCCATCTTCTCCTCAGAAAGCTGAGACCCCACTACGTTTAGGAAGAATTTTGTACGTCCCGTAATTTTAATCTGAGGAGGATCCAGACTTTCAAACCGTATCACATCTCCAATGGTATAGCGCCAGGCACCAGCGCAGGAAGTGAGCAAGAGAACGTACTCCTTCCCTACTTCCACCTCATCTATTCCCAATACCAACGGGTCGCTTTGTAACTCTCCCGATTCAGTTATACCTCGCTCATCAAAGGGAATAAACTCGAAAAAATAACCATGGCTCAATACCAATTTCATAGCCATAGTGCCCGGCTTACTGGTATAGGCCATAAAGCCTTCTGATGCCAAATAGGTATCTAAAATCGTAATAGGCGTTTTGCAAATCGCTTCAAAATCCTGACGGTAAGTTTCGAAGGCTACCCCTCCAGTAGCAAAAACCTGAAAATTCGGCCAGATTTCGTGAATATTATTTAACTGATGGCGTTCTATAATCCGCTGAAGCATCAGAAGTACCCAAGATGGGATTCCCGCTATTGCTCCGATATTCCAATCGGGTGCCTGCTCTGCGATGGCATCAACACGCTTATCCCAATCACTAATGGCAGCAATTTCTTTTCCCGGTCTGTAGAAAATATCAAACCAATCGGGGAAATTACTCACATTGATTCCTGAGATCTCACCCTCTCGAAAGCCCTGTTCGTTTTTTTCTAAACTCGCGGAACTGCTCAGCATTAATACCTCTGATTCAAAAAGAGATTCGGGAAAGTCGAACTCATGAAGTGAATTGATCATAGACGTCCCGACTGATTTCGTGGAAGCCAAAAACTCATTTGTAATAGGAATTCGTTTACTGCTTTTACCGGTGGTACCGCTACTTCTAGCAAAGAAATCCGGTTTGCCAGGCCAGGTAATATCCTCCAAACGTTCCTGCCTGCACCACCATTGCTCATGCATTTTATCGTAATTGAAAATTGGAACCTCTTTTCTAAAAGATGAAATCAGATCAGAAGATTTTAGAATTTCTTCAAATCCATAATACTTCCCAAAAGCCGTGTTTTTGGCTTGACTTAAAAGTTCTCTAAGCTGATTTTCTTGAGCATGTTGTGGATTATCTTCTGCTGATTGGAATTTGGCAGTTATGTCCAAACCTGCTTTAACGAGCTTCCCTATAATGGCCATATATGTTTTTTTTATCAAAAAATAACAAAGGCCATGCCTCAGGGTTAATGAGAACTTAAAGTAATACCCTACCGGTTATACATGGTGCTGTCCTAGAATAGACTTCTTAGCAGTGTTGCTCTGAAGAATAGAAAATATTCGAAGTTTTGGAAACCTCAAATGTTAGCAGGTTGGAGAATTTCACTAGTCAAAAATTTGTGTATATACTTCTTTGCTTTCTTTATTATGTATATCCGCAAGGATGCACGTACTAGAATTATGTCTGGTTCTAGCCTTGAAAAAATCCCCCTTGCCCCCTTTTATAAAGGGGGAATTGCCAAATTTGAACTTCTAGCATTAATTCAAAGCACCTACGTGCAGTTAAGCGGATACACATATTCTTTATTGCTATGTGTCTAATGTGGGCTATGTGGTAAGAAATAATCCTTCTCTATTCTCCATTCTCCTTTCTCTACTCTCCCAATCTCACATTACAGAACTGATAGCCACCGCTTGTCCTCCCATTCTTTTACTTTCATCGGCAGCTTCCATAAAGGCATAGATCTCTAAAGTCTCCGCGGGTTTCACTGGTGATATGCCTGATTTAAAGAATTCAGCTATTTTTAAAGCCAAGGGTTCATAGCCCTCATATTGTCCTAAAACCAAGTTTCCTTCAGAACCGAAAGCAGTTCCCCCATATTCATGTTTTCCAGTTCTAGTCCCTCTAAAAGTCCCAATTCTTCCATCTTTCCATATCCCTGTCACTACATCGCTGTCCGTAGTATTCGTTCGGCTCACTGATTCGCATCCAGTCCCCATTACCGTAAAAAGGATTTCCACACCGTGGATTCCGTACCAAAATAAATCCGGATGTCCAGCTTCTATAATGGCTGGACTAAAAGCATCACAACCGAGAACCTTTCCAATTTTTCCCTCATGACGTACTGCTTGCGCATTGCTCATGTATCGCAGTGAGGAGGCCGAGAAAATAGGAACTTGATTTTCTGCCGCTTCTTGATAAATCAATTGGGTATCCGCAAAACTCGACGCGACAGGTTTGTCTATGAAAAAAGGCTTTTTTGCCTGAATTATTTTTCTGGCTTGAGCTAGTCTCGGTTTTCCATCATTGGTCTCCAATAGCACCACATCGACTTTTTCGAGTAAAGCTTCAATAGAATCAGTGATCTCTATTCCCATTTCTTTGACTTGCTTAATGTAATCAGGAATTCTATCCATAGAAGATTTGATGTCCCTGCTGCCATAAGGATAAGCAGCGGTCACTTTAAAACCAGCTAATTCCGGTCTTGGATTTTCCGCGTTGAAAAGCTTGGTGAATGCCGGAGAGTGGGAAGTATCCAGTCCTATAATTCCAATTTTTATTGGATCTGCAGTAGTTTTTGCGAAGAGAGAAAAGGGCAAAGTACTGAGACTTGCGGCAGCTCCTAGCACTGTTGAATTCTTAATAAATGATCTGCGGGATGATTTCATGAGTAGTGGTTAGCTAAGTTCTTTGATTCCTAGAATTTTGATTTATTGGACATTGCAATGCTTAAAGTTTAGGTTCCCAGCCCTTTTCATAATCTCTTCCCCACAGCTTCATCGCTTTTTTATCTTTTAAAATCCTTCCTGAACTCTGGTCAATCTCCAAAGCTCTTCCGGTCCGGTAGGAAATATTGCCCAAATGGCACAGCATGACACTTTTTACAATGTCCTGATACGGGGAAACCAGTTTCTCTGCCTTGGTAATGGCATTTGTGAAATTCGTAAAATGCGCAATATCCATATCAAATCCAGCGCCTTGCTGATTTACTACCGTATTGCTTGTTGGCTCAGCACTTTTTATGAGTTTGTTTGCGTTGTCATAGATTTTATAAGAATTATCAAGTAATTCCAGCGTTCCATTTTCCCCATGAAAGGAAACTCCTGAACCCATATCGTTGATTCCTCTGCGATTGCAACTTCTGCCTTCCCAAAGAATGCTTTTATTATCTTCGAAATTAAATGAAGCAATCTGAGTATCGGGTGTCTGCCAATCGTCTTTGAAATGATAACGGCCACCACTTGAATAGACTGTTTTCGCATAGTCCACGTTCAATCCCCACCGCGCCAAATCGAGAAAATGAACCCCATTATTGACGATTTCACCGGTGCCCCAATTCCAGAACCAATGCCAGTTGTAGTGGATTAGATTGTCTTTGTAAGCTGCTCTCGGAGCCGGCCCCTGCCAAAGTTCGAAGTCCAACCACTCAGGAACTGAAGTTTCTTTACCAAAACCAATCGATTGGCGCGAATTGGTGTACCAGGCACGGGCGTAATACGCATTGCCGATTACTCCGCCGTGGAGTTCGGCGATGGCTTCCTGTACTCTTGGCCAAGATCTTCGCTGATTGCCCATTTGGACAATTTTGCCATAGGCAGAAGTTGCCTTTGAGAGCAATTCCCCCTCTGCCGGATTATGACTTCCCGGTTTCTCTAAATAGACATGCTTGCCGGCTTTCAAAGCGATTATAGCCATCGGAGTATGCCAATGATCTGGCAATGCGATAGAAATAGCATCTACATTTTTATCATCCAAAGCCCTTCTGAAATCAGAAATTCCTTGTGGCTTGTTCGGTACTCCGGACTTTTCAGCAAGTGCCAAACCATTGGTGACCGCTCGGGAATCGACATCGCAGATATATGAGATTTCTGCATTGGGAACTTTAGCAAATGCCTGAACATGTTGGGAGCCTCGCCCATTCACACCCATGATTGCCACGCGAACCTTATCTTGAACGGGATATTGGGACAAAATATTGAATGAATGCGCCGAACTCATCACGCCCAGACCCAGACTTCCAGTAACTACGGTTTTGATGAAATTTCTTCGATTGACTTCCTTCTTCATAGGTGAGTGGTTTTGGGGTTGATGATTTCGCGTATGATTAGGCGGAAAATAGTTCCCTCCCATGTTTGATTGTTTTGAGTACTTCGAGCTCGCCATTTTCATGCTTTCTACACAGGATCAAATCGGCAATTGATCCTTCTTTGAACAAAATATGACCTGGATTTATTAGTTTTTCGGGGCGAAAAGAGGCCATTTCCCATGCTTCTGTGTGAGAGGCAAGCTTATTTTTGATTAGGAAAGAAACTCCGCGACGGATATTGGAAGCTGATCCGGCAAGAATTGCAGGATTGGATTTGAGATGCAGCTTGCCTTCTAAAGTCAAGGTTACTTCTCCACCAATATGAAGCTTATAATCACCTACCGGCATTCCTGACAATGAAACTGAGTCGCTAACAAGCATGAGACTTTCTTTTTTCACTTTCTGAAAAACCTGAATCACTTCTGCCGGAAGATGAAATCCATCTGCAATAATTGAAGCTCCCAGATGATCTTGAGACAATTGTGACCAGAGGTAATTGGGATGGCGGGCTATGATTGGATGCATCCCATTTCCAAGATGAGTTGACAAACTCGCTCCAGCATTGACAGCATCCAATATTTGCTGATGTGTAGCATTCGTATGACCGATAGAAACCAGAATTCCGTGTTCCACACATCGTGTGATAAAAGGAAGGGCATTATCCCATTCTGGTGAAAGAGTGATCATTTTAATCAAACCCTTGGATTCATTTTGCCATTTTTGAACCAAACTCCAGTCAGGTGGAAGGATAAATTCTTTTGGATGTGCTCCTCTTGGGCCATCGATTGGAGATATAAACGGGCCTTCAATATGCAGACCTTCGATGCTCATTCTGGACAATTCGTCGGATTTCCGAAGGGAAACAATCTGAAGAATTAATTGACTGATCTGCTCGGGATCATTGGTGATGATTGTCGGGAAATGTGTGGTTACACCTTCTTTATATAAAAGCCTAGAAATGCCGGCTAGATTCATCGGATCTGACTGAATCTCATTGTAATCGATTCCTCCATATCCATTCACCTGAATATCTGTAAAGCCAGGCCCAAGAATCAGGTTTGGATCTAATGAAGTTTGAGTTTCTGAGATGCTATCAATTATTCCTTCGGAAAAAGAAACCGTTATCGCAGATCCATCACAGTATGAGTTGCCCTGAATCATCATGTTGAAAAAGTCCATTTTCTCACTTTATGACCATAAACCGCATAATAAACCAGATAAAGATAACAAGGGAAAAGTACCCAATAAGCAAACCGGACGTCGTACAAATCAGCTAGATAACCATAGATCAACGGCATAATTGCATTGCCGCATAGCCCCATGATCATGACGGATGCTCCCAATTTGGTAAATCTGCCAAGACCATCCAGCGCCAATGGCCAGATTCCTGCCCAGACCAATGAATTCGCCAAGCCTAGCAGCACTACAAACCAGATGGAAACATCTGTAGTAATGCCAAAAACTGTAACATCGCCGGAAGTGAATAAAATCAGGAGCGTGAAAGTCGTACCTAAAAGCGTACATATTCTTAAAATATTGACTTGGGAAATTACTTTTGGAATCAGTGAAATCCCGACCAGGTAACCGATAATGGTGAATGCAAGTGTAAAGGATGGAAAGACTTTGGCTTCCATCAATCCGATTCCAAATGAGTTGGCATAGCCAATCACTGTATCGATAGCAATCACTTGGGTGCCTACATGAAGAAAGATAGCCAAAGCTCCCAAAATCAAATGAGGGAATTGTAAAATGGAGGTTTTGATGGAATTTGCTTCGGCAAGCTCCGCACTTTCATGCTCGGTATCGATTTCTGGTAGTGGTGAAAAACGTACCATAATTCCCAACCCCACCAACACGGTTCCAACGACAGCATAGGGAGTGATTACTCGTTGGATCAATTCATCCAATACAGCGTTTTTCTCCAGCTCGCCCATGGTTTCCAGTTGTTGGAAAAGTTCGGTATCCCCTACTCTTAGTACTACCGCAGCGAAGATGATAGGGGCCAGAATTCCAGCGCCTTTATTGAAAATCCCCATGATACTGATCCTCTGAACAGCTTTATCTTTTGGGCCCAAAATAGTTACGTAAGGATTAGCGGCAGTTTGAAGTACTGCGAGGCCTGTTCCCAAGGTGAAAAGTCCAAGCAAAAATACTTCGTAGGTCCTCGTCATAGCCGCTGGAATAAAGATGTAAGCTCCTACAGCCATGATGAAAAACCCAAACATCATCCCCTTTTTAAATCCGACTGCTTTGAGTAGGTAGGATGAGGGAATCGACATCACCAAATAGGAAATGTAAAAAGCAAAAGCAACTAGGTAGGAATCAAAATTACTGAGTGTGAAAGCTATTTTGAAATAGGGAATTAGGATGGCATTGATCCAGGAAACGAATCCAAAAACAAAAAAAAGAATTCCGATAATAGCTATCGAGATCCAGGTATCCTTTTGACTTAATGACTCCGATTTTACGGCCATTGTTTTTGAAGGCATAGCTTTTTTGGGCTAATTATATAGAGTGGGAATCTCAAAATGATCAATTGAGTATCACTTTAAATACAAAATTTTTCTTCAGTAATACAAGGCTTTTCCGATCAATGCCTCGAAAGTAGTGATGAGGAGCCTTCGTCTAAAAACAATTGGTAATTGGGGTGACTTTGGAGGATGGAAGCTGGGTGATCTGGGCTAATTGGACCTTCTATGCAATTTTTTATTGCCAATGCTTTTCGACTATCAGGTACTGAGCAAATAATAGCCTTGGATTTCATGATTTGCCGAATAGACATGCTGATGGCCTGCTGAGGAACTGCCTCTATAGTAGGAAACCAGCCCTCACCGAATTGCTGCATACGACATGCATGATCCAGATCTACCACAATATAGGGCTGTTCCGTCTCAAAATCAGCCGGAGGATCATTGAAGGCGAGATGACCATTTTCTCCAATACCAACAAAAGCCACATCAATCGGATGTTTGCTGATCACTTCACCTAAACGCTTACATTCCTTTGTAGAATTCACTTCACCATTGATTAAATAATAGCCTTTCAATTGAGGTAAATGATTAAAAAAACGCTCAAGTAAGTACTTTCTAAAACTTGCTGGATGAGTAATCGGCAAGCCTAAATATTCATCCAAATGGAACACTGTAACTTTGGACCAATCAATGCTTTTTGCCGCAAGAAGTTGATTTAAGGTTTTAAATTGGCTGGTTCCAGTGGCTAGGATAATATTGGCAAAGTCTTGTTTTTGGATTGCTTCTCGGATTAAAGCTGCACCCTCTTTTGAGGCTTTTTCTCCCAATTCCATTGGATGTTGGCAAATCGTTAAGTTCATAGAATTAGTCTTTTTAAAAGTGATTTTTAATAGCTCTTAAATTATCGAAATAATTTTTATGATTGTCCTACCTCAGCACTAATCTCAATCCAGTCACCTAGCTTGTTGAGGTGAACCATGGATTGTTTTGGCACTGGCATTATTGCGGATATTCATAATAAACTTTAGAAAAAGGTAGGAAAGCATCCTCTTCCTATTTTTTCTCTTGTCCTTTTGCCTTGATGCAAAAGGACCAAAAAATCAAGACACAGCAAAGCTCCCACCGCACATGCCAGACGCTGGCTCGCTGCTGTGCCTACCCACCGCGCTTACAAAACTGGCTATTGTACTAAAGAATAATTGAAATTACACAAGATTTAGTTTATATAGATGAGTGCCAAACAGCCAAATAGATCCCCAGCAAGGAAAAGTAACTCGTAAATCTAAGATCGTATATCGTAACTAAAAACAGATTGCTTCAAGCTCATGCTTAGTTTTCACAATTACGTAAATCCCAAATCTCCTTTTCCTGATTCCCCACAGAAACAATTTTTCATTCTTTAAATCTTTCAATTTTTCAATCACTCTCTAACATTAATCCCTAATTGCTTTTCAAGTCAATTGACTTAATTTTGATTTTCAATTTTGATCTATGACTGAAGAAACCGCATCACTTAATTTTATCGAACAAATCATTGCTGACGATTTGGCCGCAGGCTTTTCTCCGGACAACCTTCGTTTTCGTTTTCCTCCTGAGCCGAATGGCTATTTACATATTGGCCATGCCGCTTCCATTTGTCTGAATTTCGGCTTGGGCGAGCAATATAATGCACCGGTCAATCTTCGCTTTGATGATACAAATCCAAGCAAAGAAGAACAGGAATACGTAGATGCTATCAAAAATGACATCCAATGGCTGGGGTTCAAATGGGCTCAGGAATGTTATTCTTCCGACTATTTCCAGCAGATGTATGATTGGGCTGTTCAGCTGATCAAAGAAGGAAAAGCCTATGTAGATGAGCAATCTGCTGAAGCTATGGCCGAGCAAAAAGGAACACCGACAACTCCCGGAGTGGCCGGCCCCTATCGTGATCGATCTGTGCAAGAAAACCTGGATTTATTCGAGCGGATGAAAGAAGGAGAATTTGAGCAGGGAAGTTATGTGCTTCGTGCCAAAATCGATATGGCTTCGCCAAATATGTTGATGCGTGATCCTCTTTTGTACAGAATCGTGAGAAAGGCACACCACCGTACCGGAACTGACTGGTGTATCTACCCTATGTACGATTGGGCTCATGGTGAGTCGGATTACATCGAGCAGATTTCACATTCACTTTGTACGCTGGAGTTCAAAATGCACCGTGAATTATACGATTGGTTCCTCGATCAAATCTATGATCCAGCCAAGTTGAGACCAAAGCAGCGTGAATTTGCACGTAGAAATCTCAGCTATACGGTGATGAGTAAGCGGAAACTCCTAGAACTGGTACAGAGCAAAACTGTGACGGGCTGGGATGATCCGCGTATGCCTACCATCTCGGGTTTGAGACGAAGAGGCTATACACCGGAATCCATCCGTAAATTCTCAGATATCTCAGGGATCTCAAAGCGAGATAGTGTGACTGATGTTTCTTTATTGGAATATTGTATCCGGGAGGATTTAAATAAAACCGCCACCCGTGCGATGGCTGTTTTGGATCCGGTGAAATTGGTCATAACCAATTATCCGGCGGGAAAAACTGAATTTCTTTCCTCAGAAAACAATCCTGAAGACCCGAATTCGGGTTCACATGAGTTGCCGTTTTCTGGCGAACTTTACATAGAGCGGGAAGATTTCAAAGAAGAGGCAGGTAGCAAATTCTTCCGGTTGACTCTCGGAAATGAGGTACGTTTGAAAAGTGCATACATCATCAAAGGTGAATCTGTTGTAAAAGATGATTCTGGGAAAATTGTTGAAATCCGATGTACTGCTGATTTGGATTCCCGTTCCGGAAGCGGAACCGAGGCCAGTACACGAAAAGTCAAAGGAACCCTTCATTGGGTTTCTATACAGCACGCCATCAAAGCGGAGGTTCGCGAGTATGACCGTCTGTTTTTGGATGAAGCACCAGACAGTCACGAAGACAAAAACTTTATGGAGTTTGTCAATCCTGATTCCTTAAATGTGATCAAAGAGGCATATCTAGAACCATATTTGAAAGAAGCCAAGATAAGCGACAAGTTTCAGTTTCAACGTCTAGGTTACTTCACAGTGGATAAGGATTCCTCTGCTGATAAACTTGTATTTAATAAAACGGTAGGTTTACGAGATTCCTGGGCCAAACAACAGCCTGCTCCGGCTGCTCAGAACAATCAGCAAGCTAAGCCTACAAATCAAGGCGGAGGACAGCCTCAAGGCCAACGATCTGCCTTGAATGAAATTCAGAAAATAGCAAAAAAGTACACCAACCTTTCAGGTGATAAGCTTGCAGCTGCCAGAAATGATATCGCAAGATTGGCTGAAGAGGTAACCTACGAGGAATTAGCCCCTCTATTTCAAACGGCTGCCAAAAAGGTTGGAACCCGAATCGGTGCGATGATTACGTTGGGCGTTTTATTGAATAACGGTCAGGTGAGAAATTCTGAAATCGAAACCTTTATTACGGCTGGATTAGCTGATGAAAATGAGCTATTGGTTGAAGAAGCTAGGAGTATTGAGTCGCAGTAAGTGAACAGTTCCAGTTAACAGTCGCAGTGGTTAGTCTCCATTATTAGTGTCATCTGTCGCCTAAGTACCTGCTTATCTTTAGGTGAAAGTTGAAGGGTCTATTTACAGTAAAAAGTAATCGCCCGTTGAAATATTCAACGGGCGATTACTTTATTAGAGCAATTTCAATGTATCACTAAAGAAGTTAATGATAGTCTCATGTTTATTTTCATTTAAGATTTCAGAATTTACTCAACTTCTTTCTCCGAAAGTGTCATTTCATATACAAATGGGGATATTCTATTTCTTATACATTAATTCACCCAATTCATAGTCGGCAGGCTCCAAGCTTGTCAAATATAGATAAAGTGCTTCCAAGTCCTCATCTG
The DNA here is from genome assembly GCF_035156405.1 of Algoriphagus aurantiacus. NCBI lineage: Bacteria > Pseudomonadati > Bacteroidota > Cytophagia > Cytophagales > Cyclobacteriaceae > Algoriphagus > Algoriphagus aurantiacus. Next base: position 171,171 of record NZ_JAXRUT010000002.1, read on the forward strand.
ACATTCTGGAAAAGGGCCCCCAATGCATAGGTGATATTTTGATCAATCTTCCCTGCCGGAATCTTGCCTTCCACTGTTCAACGGTCTTAAACTTGGAAAGGGCGCTGTTAGGATGAGGGGTAATATTGGGAGTTTTCATCCAAAGTTCAGGATCCCCACCAACTGCCAATGCATATTCCGGCCAAGGTTCAAACTCCATCCCTCCACCATATTCTGGCCCAATTGCTTCAAATGTCATCGGATCTCTGGCGGTATGGCAGCCTACACAGTTTGCTACATATCGAGCTAAGTATTCTCCACGTACTATAGATGCTTCCATCGGTGGAGAAGATGGATGAGGAGTCGGTTTTTCAATCGGCTTAAAAGAGGCGGCCAACACCCGTACGGCCTTTCCCATAAAAGTCCACTCGTTATTAGGAACTTCATTCTTGACAGGTTCCATGCTTCTCAAATAGGACACCACAGCTATCAGGTCTTCATCAGCCATATCCCAAAAGGGCATCAGCATGGATAATGTGGCCGTTCCATCGGGCTTCACTGCATGGCGCATCATTCTGAAGACCTCACTGTCAGAGTATCTTCCAATACCAGTAGTTGGGTCGGGTGTTAAATTTTTTGGATAAATTGTTCCTATTGGACCCAAAGGGAATTTTGCTCCTCCCTTTAATGGAATATTTTTTCCAGCATCAGCGGATATCATTTCCGCGACACTGCCCACATGACAATTGGAACAATGAGCAGGTCCATGAACCAGATATCTACCTCTTTCAATGACAGTGGAATCAGTGCTTACCTGAAGATCTGGGTAAGGAATGTCATAGGTTTTGTTCCATGACAATTGAACATAAATTACGAAGCTTCCAATCACTACGATAAGAAGGATTAGAATACCGAAAATGATTTTCTTTGCCATGAGGGTTGGGTTTAAAGTTTGACTGATATATATCGCGTTACTTTTTATTCCATTGCATAAGACTATCTGATGCTTTTTAAAAGGATTTGAATAAGGCTATTTCCGCCAAATGTGAACTTCTAATTCTATTTCGATTAAAAATTCGGGTAAGGCCAAGCCTTTCACTTCAAGCCAAGATCCGGTTGGAAAATGTTTGGTATAGATTGAGTTTCGGAAATCCGCATGTTCTAAAAAAGTCGGCATATCTGTGGTAAATACATTTTCTACGACCACATCGTCAAAGGTGCAGCCGTAGTGCTTCAACACTTTTTCCAGATCGGAATAGCAATTTTTCATCTGTTGGAGAAAATCACCTACCGCAGTGGGCCCACCTTCATCGTCCATGCTGACTGCACCTGAGACTTTTATACTGTTTCCAATCTTGACAGCATGGGAATATCCATAGGCTTTTTCCACTTCAGGTCTGAGACAGAAGTACTCGGGTTTTTCAGAGTTCATGATTAATTGTTTAGAAATTATATATAAAGATTTTTGGCAAGTGTAATGCTGATAAACACGCATCCCCCTAGATCCCATCACTCTTTAATTTTTATCACAATTTCACTTCTGTGGACATGGTAATCGGTTCCAGTACCGTATGACTATCTTTTATATGCTGAATTTTAGGATCGTTGATAATTGCCCCTAATTTTTCGATATCATCGGTATCGATCACTATCAAAATTGAGTTGGGATCATCAGCATCCTGGAAGGTTCGGAATCCATTAGACGCAGGTGCGAATATTCTTACTCTATCTTCATGGCCTTTTAGCCAAGTATTGATATCCCCTACTTTGTGACGAAATACATAAGTTGCCATTGTTTTTATAGTTTAAATTTTGCCTACTCTGGACGGTTTTCGGCTGGTCCGTTTCTTATGGGAAAATTATTTATAAGCAATTGCAGCACTTGTAGGTCCTACCAAGGGAAGCAGATTTGTTGAATTGAATCCTGTCATTTTTGCCCATTTATTAAAATCAGAGAATGTATAATCGAAGCCTGTTCCTGTTTCAATCAGCATATTCAAACTCATCATCATCCCAAAAACATTTTGCTTTCTCTCATCATCAATAATGTTTTCAATGACCACAAATGCACCTCCTGCAGGAAGAGCATCATAAGCTTTTTTAATCAGGGCTATTTTGGATTGTTCATCCCAGTCGTGCAGTATGTTTCCCATGACCACAATGTCTGCAGGAGGCAGTGAGCTTGTGAAAAAATCTCCGCTTGCTGTTTTCACCCTGTCAGTCAACTGAAACTTTTGGATGGTCTCATTGGCGATAGCCTCAATGGGAGGTAAATCAAAAGTGAGACAGTTTATATGAGGGTGATGTTTTGCCACCATAATGGACAGCATTCCGGCAGAACCACCTGCATCGGTCAAGGTTTTGTGGGATGAAAAATCAAACTTTTCCGCAAATGCGATAAACGCTCCCATCTGAACACCTGTCATTCCGTGCACAAAAACTTTCAGTTTATCTGGATCTCGATAAATAGCCTCAAAAATATTCTCTCCTTTTTTTATTTCATTTTGAGGTAGTCCTGTCAAAAATCCTTCCTCAAGATTATCCCAAAATCCATACAATCTATTGTTCATCATTTCGAGAATTCCGCCCATGTAGGAAGGTTTGTTTTTGTCTAAAAACACATCCGAATCTGTGCCATTAGAATATCGGGCATTGTCAAGAATTCCCGCTCTGTTTAAAAATCCAAATCCAGTTAACGTATCCAAAAAGTCATATACGTGTCTATCCGAGCACTTTAGCCCTAATTCACTTTTTAGTTCAGGGCCAGACATGGATTTATTCTTGGCAAACTTTGTAAAGACCTCAAAGTGCACTGCTGTCAACAAAATTTTTGAAGCCCAAAAACCAGATCCAATTTTCATGATGGTTTCCGGTGAGGGGTTAACGTTTTGATTTTCCATTTATCTAAATTTTTGAGCTTACCCTGGTCAGTTTTCTGCTTCCCAGATATTTTTTAAGGTTTTTCTATAAACGAGAAATGCAAATAGTTCTACTCAGGTATATTTTCAGGAACAGGAATCCATTCATAAATCAATCACGCCTAGCCATCAATCCAAAGGTTTCCTCTACAGCAGTGTACCATTCTTCATCGCTGACAGAATTCCAATTAATCCATTCCTCATCGGTCATGGAATTGCGCCATTGAATGAATGGTAAAGCATCAGGCCCAACAGCACGCCGAAGGACCCAAGAATCTCCAGACACAAAGTCCACCGCTTGATCAGCGACCAAAGAGGCAGGGGTTGGATTCTTCAAGGAAGCGAAGAAAAGATCCGCCATTCGTTTGGAGCTTGGATAGATAGAGGCGTGTTCTTCCTCTATCTCATGGGCCATATCGGTATCAATGATACCTGGCTCGATTATTCCTACTCGGATATTGAAGGGCTTGACTTCTTGGGCTAATGCCTCACTCATTGCTTCCAGCGCAAACTTACTTGCCGAATAGCATCCTAGGGGTGAAGAAGTCAATCGACCGGAGATGGAAGAAATATTAATTATGCAGCCGCTTTTTTGTGATCTCATTGAAGGACTGATTGCTTGTAAACATCGGACTGCTCCAAAAAAATTGGTCTCCATCACTGCCTTAAAATCCGAAATAGACATTTCTTCAATAGATCCATTTAGGCCAATCCCTGCATTATTGACGAGAACATCCACTGCTCCATAGTCTTGGATAATCTGCATGATGCAGGATTTGACAGACTCGTCAGAGTTGACATCCATCGCATGAATAGAGATCGGCAAGGCTTCTTCCTGGATTTTTTGCTTTAGCTCAAAAGCAGCATCAGGATTCCTGAGGGTTGCAAAAACCTGATATCCTGCTCTTCCAAATGCTAAAGCAGTTTCAAGTCCAATTCCTCTACTGCTTCCGCTAATCAGTACCTTTTTCATTTTTTGGGTTTTAAAAATGAATGCCCCTAGTCTCTAAAAATCGGGCAGACAAAAGATTTGCATACAAGCTATTCGGATTAGCTTTAATTTGGAATCTTACTAGGACGAAAAGCTGGTTCTACTGTCCGAAGTCTAGGAATTATTTTCCGAGAGAAGCTGATACTACCAGCTATCATGGTTTTTCGGATATTTTGGAGTAGTCCTATCACATTAAAAAGGATTTTCAGCGTACAGTTTTCACCTTAGTGGTTTTGTAAAATTTCATAAATATCAACTAATGTGGTTTTTATTTTTAATGTTAGACCAACTATCTTGTAGTACTGTTCTGTTTAGAAGAATTTTTTTTAGAAGCGTTAATTATTGGTTTAGCTTTTTGGTAACGATTTTTTCAGCTTAAACAAACTGATTGATGTTTTTTTCATTTTGAATAAGATAATCCCAATTCGTGACGAAATAGCTTAGCTTATGTGAAGCATCATAATCTGCTTTTGTCAACTTATTATTCGCAATGAGTTTTGCAATGGAATATTGAAAAATATGAAATCCTTAAACTGAATTAGCAGCTCTATAATTAAACAGTAAATCTTCCTCAATGTCAACCAACAATAGATCAATATCCCTTTGCTTGTTTTTTCTTCATATAGATTGTTGAAATAAAGGGCAATCAGAATCCCAATTACAACCAACATAATTTCGCCAATAGCATACGAGATATCTTGTTATTCGATTTTGGGAGAGGAATTTTTGGCGAATTTGAAGGAAGAGGGAGATCATTTAGATAGCTTTTATTTTTTGCACATTTACTTTTCTTTGTTTGGGTCGCTTTCCTGCAAAGTATATATTTTATGGACTTAGCCTGTTTATTTCGATGTCTAAGTCACGAATCATAGATTCTACCGAGTTTTTCAGGGTTTCATAAAAGTAACTTTGATAGGATCGGGTTCTATTTTGTTGGGTTTTGATGAAGTAAAGGTATTCTTGGTCTTTTTTGAGGGATTCAAAATCTAGGGGTACCATCTTTCCTGCAAAGGATCCATCATAATTAAACCCTGATTCAAACCGACCCGGAAGAATATGTCTCATCCCATATTGTACTTCGGCCAATTCCTCTGCCTCTGCCTGGAGGAATAAATCATACTGAGAATCATACAGTGAAATTATCTTGGTACGAAGATCCGCATTGGAAATTAGATCCAATCCTTTGGATTTGAGGGTTTCGAAAGAACTGGTTGAGTGCACAAAATGCATGGGAAGCAAGGTGTAATTGAAATGCGAGCTCAGGGAATCATGGTAAGGCCCGTCATTTTCCAATACTTCGAGGATCAGGTCAAATGCGAACTGGCTTTTTCTCAAATCCTCCATATTTATGTTAATATCCTTCAGATCGGCACTCAGTTCGGTTTTGCCCCCTTTCAGTATTTCGAGTTCCGTCCTTTTTCGGGCTCTATATTCCCCATAATTCGACAGCTCAAAGGCACCATAGATACCGATGATCAGCACGAGGATTTCGAGGAAGTATTCCGGCCATTTTTCTTTTAGGGTGGAGAGGATTCTTTTCATAGGGATTTTGTTAAGAATTTGGTTGTGGTAAAAAATTATTGATTTCCTCTTTCATATCCCATTTGGACAAAATAGCGATAGAAAAAAATGTCAAAAATTTGACGCGCGTGCCGTAGGCCTGCCTGTCGATAGGCAAGCACGGTAGGGTTTCCGACATATCCCGTACCTAAAGGCACGGAGGGGGTTTGGCTAATTGTTTGTTCTACCCATATCAAGCCCCTAAAGGGGCTATTACTCCCAAAAACTACCAGTAAGATTTCACCAATGGCGTATTTGAGGTAACTGCCTATCTTATTCCCTTGAAGGAGTTTTTGGCGGATTTCAGCCTGTCCGGCAGGCAGGTTGCGGAGGAGTGAGATCATTTGTTTGAAGGCAATTATTGTTTATGTGGTAATTGTCCCGTAGGGACAAAACATGGGTAGAAAAGATTGTCAGCAATTTGGGCGGCGTGCCGTAGGTACGCGATATGTCTATTCAATTAGCTTAAAGATGTACCGTTGCTCATACTCGATTTCATGAATCCTAAGAAGCTTTTCGTATTCTTCCAGAAAAGATCTTTTTGAATGATGTATTTCCTGATCCTGAATATATTTTATGACTCTTGGTAAATGATTTTTGGAATAGGAAAAAGCCCCATAGCCAGATTGCCAGGAAAACTTGCCTTTGACAAAATTCTTTGCATTTATCCATTTGGATGAATCTTCCTTAACCATTTGCATCAAATCAGACAACGCTTGAGTAGGCCGAAAGCCAATTAGTAAGTGAACATGATCAGGCATTCCGTTGATTTGCAAAACCTTGTGATCATGGTTTTGCACTACTCCGGTGATGTATTTATAGAGCTCATCTTTCCAACTATTTTGGATCAGAGAGTTTCGATTTTGAACTGCAAAAACAGCTTGGATATGAATTTGGGTATAGGTGTTTGCCATGGTTTTAAAATTTATCCCGTACCTAAAGGCACGGAGGTTCCTTTATATTTTTGATTTTCTACCCAGATTAGGTCGCTAACGGGACTAATCAAAATAATGAATATTGCCAAAATTTCATTCTCAGTTTAAGCTATGTATTGTGGTACCCGATTCTGTCGGAGGAGCTTATGACGGATTCCTGCCTTGCCGGCAGTCAGGTTGCGGAAGAATTTTAGCATAGAAATCCTTATTTAATGATTATCGGCTTTGCGGTGTAAGCGGCACTTAGAAATTTCCAGGTTCCGTTTTCTTTCAGTAAAGTGAAATAATCCATATTGTGCGATTGGGCTTTTCCTTCCCGGTACAGAATGGCATCTGCTTTCACAAAGGCCAATTGACCCTCACTGATATGGATGGTGTAATTGGATACCGGTTCGGTATAGGGAACATGTTTATCCTTTTTACTTGCCAAATAGTCTTCAATAGTGGTGGTAAACGTGTTCCATTTTCCATCCCTAAAGCTTGATCCACCAATAGTCGCCCTTGGTAAAAACATGGGTTCAATGTCATCCAAATCCCCATTTCCAATTGCTGTTAAAAAACTTTCCACCAATTTCTTGACGGCTGTCTCGTCAGTATCTTCTGCAAGTCTTGTTTCCTCAGGTTCAAAAATGAATTTGATCGCATCGTAAAACCCCGGAAATGGCACATGTGTATAATCGGCATAGGTGACATACTTGTAGGAAATCCTTTCACCCAATCGGTTTTTGATTAATTCCGAAAAGTCAGCCAATTGCTTATGGATAACCCGATCAGGGTCATAGGGGTCGTTCAGGGAATTGGCCATAAAGATTTTCCGTCCATCGAAATCGGCTGCTTTTTGAAATGCCTTTTTGCTCAAATCCATGAAATAATCATTGCTTTCTTCAAACCACCCTGCACTGTGTCCGATATAAGCATCAAACAGTCTTGGCTTGGTAAGCAAGGCATACAGTGTAAAAAGGCCGCTCAGAGATTGACCTTTCAGGATTCGTTGTCCGTCGGTACGGTAGGTTTCTTCGATAGAAGGAATCAGTTCCTTTTCGATAAAGGATAGAAAATCTTCTGCCCTAGGTGGTCCGGGATACCCTTCAGCAATGACCGGCATCATATCTCTGTTGCGGTCAGTATTTTCAATGGCTATGATGATCATTTCCGGGGCGAGGTCTCGCCCCTGCAACCTTCTGAGATCTGAGAGGGTGTTGAAAAGCCCATAATCCGAACCATCGAGCAGGTACAAAACCGGATAGGATGATGCGGAAGTTTGATAGCTATCCGGTAGATAAATCAAGAAGGATCTATTTTCAAGAAGTATCTCTGATGGGATGCTTTTATGGACTCCGATTTGGATGGAAACATCCTGCGCAAGGATGGCACCTGACCTACTCAAACCTAACAGGATCAATAGGGAAATTAAATTTCTATAAGTCTTTTTCATTACAAGTAATGTTGCTTTTATACATATTATTAAATTTTCTATCTACCCTTTTCCAAATAGCTTGTGATGCTTAATTCAATCTGTATTTACCTCCTATCTCTTTGATCAGGTCTTCGCCTAGTAGCAGTTGCGCCTTATACTCCTGAAGCGAACGCCCCATCATCGTGCGGACAGTCACCACCTTATTGATAAATAAGTCCAAGGTATCTTGGTCCCGGATTTTGATGTACGTCTCTTTGGTAATGGGCTTATTGAATCGCAACTCACCTGTCACCTCAAAATTGATCAATGAGGCTGCAATCGGTACCAGTTCCCATTCTCCCTTTTCTACAAGTTCATCTCGGAATACTGTTTTCTTCAATTGGTTGTCGTAGGCATTCATTTTGTTGACCAGCCCTTGATCAAAATACCGGAGCGTACCCGAGGATTTCATTTGGGAATACGTGCCGTCTGTGGGAGAAAAAGGAAAAGTGGAGAAAACCGTCGTCATGCTTTTGTAAAAAGCAACCGTATCCCATGTAGCACCGGGAGAATGAAGCATGTTAAGGAAATCACCCATGTTTTGTTCTTTCTCCTCCATAAATCGGAGCCCTTCATTCAAGGCTTTTCTATCCTGTTCCAAATCTTCCAACATGGATTTCGCAAGGACTTCAGCGCTTTTGTTTTCGACGTAGGCCTCCCGCTGATTTTCTACAAAAAATCCAAGGACAACTGCCAAAAACAGCATCAGGAATTCTTTGAAATAGGATGTCCAGTTTCTCTTTTTAGAGACAATTGGCCCATTTGGATTGTGTTCTTCAAAAGTCTGATCTTGGTTTATCTGAGGTTTTTCCATGGTCAGTTCAGTTTATATTCTGAATGAATCAGGTCCAATAAGCGAGCTACATCAGATTTTAAGGATTCTGCTCGGAGGCTATTGCCTTTGGTCATTTTGGATAGGTAGTGGATCTGAAATTCTATCTCATTGATAACAGAAAAATCATCTGTGATCAATTGGGGATTGGTAGTTGGCATGATGAATTTCATTTCTGAATCCATTGTCGCATTCAGTTCGGAAGAATGAAAGAGCTTCCCTCCCATTTCCCGGAAGGTGGATTTGGTTCTGTTGTAGTTTTCATCCCATTCCTCTAATAGGCATTCTCCCAAACCAATACTTAGCAAAGAAAGCCTGAGAATCTGGTTTTTTCCTGAGCAAAGGCAAGGTGCCGGGAGAAAAAGATGAAAAATAAAAGTAGAAGGATTCTGGCTTTCATGTGTTTATAATTTGTTTTTTAAAGGCCACACCAGCCTTCCAGCAGGCAGGTGATATCTCGCATTACGGATAATCATCCCACTGTGTGACGCTTGAGTCATGCCTGCCTGCGGTAGGCAGGCTCGATTTCAGGCGATTAGATTTTTTTAATGTAAACGTGGGTTGCCTTGCCAAGATCCACATATTGAAAGGAATGGGTCAATCTGATTGAACCTGAAGGAATGATTTCAAATTCCAGTTTGTCAAAACTTCCTTCCGGGTTGTTGGGATATACAAATAGGTTATTGCCAGCGTATTCGTATCCTTCCCCAAACACCTCATTTTTCACCCAAAGAGCGTTTTTGTTTTTGAATAGTATAAGTGTTTTTTGAGGGTCATTTTCATCGATATAGGTCCCGATAAGCTTATCAATGGAGGCCGTTTCAATTGCCAAAGTTTGAGCCATTCCTACGTCAAAAATAACCTTGCTCGTTCCATTTGGATTGTCCTGAACTTCCAACACCCTCCCCTTGGCTTTTGATGCCCAAGGGTCTTTTTCAATGTTTTTGTCTCCTGAAAAATATAATTGGGTGACCAAAGGCTGATAGCCTTCTGCAGTTACCATCATGTGGAAGTGAGCAGGTCTGATCAATCCTCCTCCCGCATCATAGGGCACAGGAAGGATCGTTTCAATAGTATAATTTCCCTCAGCATCTGTTACGACAGTGCCACGATATCTGAATTCAGAGGTGGAATTATCATAAACTCCGGCTGCGTCACAATGCCAGAGTTCGATTTTTGCGTTTTGATAAGGGGTGGTACAGTCTTGATGAAGAATTTTACCGCTGAGTTCTACGTTCTTACCTTTATCACCAGGTCGTCGGAAGTTATTTCTAAGCGGACTATTTGGACGATAAAAAGGACCCAAAATATCGGAGGTAGTAGCACAATCTCCAACATACTTTTCACCATCGAATCGGATAAATCCGAAAGCACTTACCGCAGTCACGCTGAGTAAGGAGGTTTTAACAAAGTCTCTTCTTTTCATGTGTTTATAATTGTTTATCAATGGTCATTACCTGTCCCGAAAATCGGGATGGAATCTCGCTTGGAGGATAATCATCCCTCTGTGTGTCGCTTGCGTCATGCCTGCCTGCGGTAGGCAGGCTCGATTTCAGGCGATTATAATTTTCTTTCAAAGGCAATCCCTCTGAGCAGATGTCATTCACCAGTGTAGAATATCAGCTTGAAGAGAACGCTGTTGGCAAGAATTTAAATAAAACTATAATTGGTAATCAATAAGTTACCACTAAATCCGAATTTTACAAAAAAGGTAGAGAGTCATAAATTTATTGGCAGTTAACCTTTCCTGAATTCTCCTTTTATTTTAAATTTCAAATAAACCTTTAGTCTATATCGATAGCAATGAATGGAATAACTATTCAGGTAATAGGATTTTTTTTGAAGGTCTGACTTTAATTCAAACAGCCATGATTCAGCTTTTTCTAATTGAGTCCATTTTATGAAGTATTTGACTATTTCGCTCTAATATTGACTGACACAAAAGCTAGTGTGAGAATAGGCCGAAGTGACCGTGTGCAAACTACCATGTCTACTTCACCAAATGCTACAAGGAAGCCCAGCAACTAATATGGCGCAGAACTTCCTCATATGGTCGACGGTTCGGCTAGCCGGGTTACTTGCAGTGGTAATGGTTAGGGTCACCGAAGCCATTTCCTGGGTAGCAGTCATAAATGACCTCTACATTCCAGGCTCCTGAGTTGTCTCCGAAGAAGCTGTCGTTGACGTATAGGATCAATTCACCACTGCCTGTCACCTGTGTGGGTCCTGTGCCTATTAATTGGAGCTCCCCACCTCCAACGCGAGCTACCAATGAAACAATTGGAAAGCCGTTTATCGAACCCAGTTCAGGACGTCCGTTCGGTGTGGCAGGATCAGAAAGCCCGGCGAAATAGAAACCAACCTCGCCCGAAGCTGTGAGGATGACAGGAACACCTTCTTTGAGCACGAAACCGGTCATGAGTCCATCCGCCATCGTGCCAAAAAGTAAGTACTGGTCCGTGACCTGCCATCTCGCCCCGTTCTTTATAACTGAAGTAGACGCGGTCGTTTCCTCTCGGACAGCAAAGCCATTTTCGATTACTTCTTTGCTAAGGAGGATATTTTCATTGATCTCCTGGTTTGGTTGCATGTCGGTCATGCTTTCTGTTCCACAGGACGCTAGGAATAAAACGGAGAGTAATGGTATTATGGACTTTTTCATTTGTTCTGAATTTTTAGGTTATGAAATAATGGGATTGTTTGCTCATTGTAATTGTTCAAGTAATTCTGAAAAAGATATAAAAATCAGTAGTTCCAAATCGCCTACTTAGGACTAATAGCATAGATTTCTTCCCAAATAAAAAATATTTCTTTCCGGGTGGAGAGTTTACGATTCGCTTTTTCCATCGATCTGAGCACTGGAGCTTTGACAATGGTAGCTAATGAGCTCGAATTCAGCAAAGACGCTGTGGGCCTAGAGACTACGCCTACACATTTTTTTGATGGTGTGGCCATCGGTAGATCCGGGGATATTTATGTTTGGAGTGGAGGTAAGAATGTTATATACCGCATCTCGAAATATTGAGGTTCTATTCGAGTAAAAATTACTTCTAAAAAATGATTCTCAATTTTAAGCTATTGTAAGTGACCAACTCCTCCTTTTCCTTTTGGATAAGGGGGAGTTTTTTGTGAAAGGATTCACCATTTTTTTCCACCAAATTTGGTTTTTTAATCGTTCAATACATCTTGATTTTTCATTGCGGCCATGCCGCCAAGAATCACCCATTTACCATCCACTTTTTTCCAAGTATGGGTAAACTTGTAAGTCTCTTTTCTGACTACTTTGTTGTCTTTGTCTGTCCAGAAATAATCCGTGTCATAGAAGACGATCACCACACCTTCGATTGCGTTTGATGCCTTTTTGTAAAGGGTATAGCTGTATTTCAAATCTGGGTCTTTGTGCAATTCAGGTATCCAAATTGCGATCTTACTTTTGTCCGAAACTCCATCCCCAAAACTCGGATATCCTATAAAATTGGCGTGCCAAAGGGTTTTATATGAAACAGTATCACTTTTCTGAACATACTCCCAATACAATTCTTCCATGTGCCAGGCTTCATTTTCGAGCTCAGTTTTGCTGAGGGTAGTTAATAAAGTTTCGAACTTTGAATGATCTTTGCTGTTCTCTCTACAACTGCTTAAGGTGAGGGAAGCAAGTATTGCAAAGACAATAAACATTGTAAAAATTTTCATGTTGTTTCTCTTTAAAGAGTTGCAAAGACTATTCTTTTAACTTTAAAAATCTTGCAGCATTGCCATAGAATATTCCTTCTTTATCTTTTTCGGTCAGGAAGTCAAGGCTATTCAAAAAATCAATTGATTTTTCAATCGCATAAGGCCAGATCATTTGGTCAGATCCAAACATGACACGGTCCAGATAGCCTGCATGCTTAATATTTCGAAGAAAATCTGTGACATAGCGTTGGGTATTGGGTTCTACCCAAAGCAACACTGCGACATCGGTGTAGAGTTGGGGATAGTAGGCCATCAATCGAATGGCATGCTCCGGCCAATCCTCTCCTCCGGCATGCATCATATAGAGCCGGAGTTTTGGATACTTCACCAAGACATCCTCAATGAGATATGGGTCTCCCAGAGTTAGCCGTGCTTTGGGTGCCCATGAATTATTTCCCAGTGGATCACCTCCTCCCGTGTGCACTGCTACAGGAATATCATATTGTTCACAGATTTTCAGATAGGGCTGCCAAATGGAATCACTTAAAGTAGTCCCGCTGTAGTAAGGGCCTAATTCTCCAAAAATTTCAATTTCACCAGCTTTGACCATTTGCTCGAACTTGACAATATCCATCCCATGATCGTTAGGCAAAAAATTCAAAATACCCCGGATCACCCTGTTGTCTTTATCCTTTTCCTTCCAATTTTTCACACTTTCGGGATTTCCGCTGACCATGGCTTTCACAATATTGAATTGTTCAAATGCCGCAAAAGTCTCTATGCGATGTTGTTCGGCATTGACAGAACCTTTCACACCATAGTGGTCGGTGGGTGCTTCGCGTTCACCAAAGTCACTTTCCGTATAAGAATGAATGTGCATGTCAATTATTCTGGTTTGCGATTGTCCCACCAAGGGAGACAGAACAGCTAATGAGAGGAGTATTAGGATTTTTTGCATTGTGTCTAATTTCATATGATTATAATTTGTCTTTTAAAGGCCACATAGCCTGTCCCGAACTTGATTCGGGAGAATCTCGCAGGATTTATAATCATCCCTCTGTGTGACGTTCTTCGTCATGCTCGATTTCATGTGTTAATAATTTGTTTTTTAAAGGCCACCCCGATTGGTCGGGGCAGGCTATGGAATCTCGCATGGTCAATAATTATCTCTCCGTTTGACACTTGAGTCATGCCTGGCCTCAGGCAGGCTCGATTTCATTTATTCAGCCGATTGTAATTTTTGAGCACTTCCACCAACAATCCATGAGGCAATGCATAGGATTTATTTCCATTGATTCCTTCCATGGTTTCTGCTGCTATCATGGCGTTGATGATGGCTTCCTCAACTGATTGAACAGTTGCTTCTAATAGTGGATCGATCAAATCATTAGGCAGCATATCAACTTCTGAGAAATCATACCGCTGAAAAGCTTCGGGGTTTGCAGTAGAAAAAGCTATAAAAATATCCCCTGAACCATTGGTTCCAAAGCCTCCGGTTTTCCCGATTCCCAAAGGTACTCGATTTGCAATTCGCTTTAATTGATGCGGAAGCAAAGGTGCGTCTGTCGCAACGACCACAATTATGGAACCGTCTCCTTCTTTTCGATAAGATTGTGGAGGCAATTTCAATTCATTATTTAAGGTGTCCATCAACTCCCTTCCAACCGGAACTCCGGCGATGGTTAAGGAAGGTTTTCTACCAAAGTTTGCTTGTACCAAAACCCCAACCGTGTAAGTGGAATCCATAATCTTTATCATTCTTGAGGATGTCCCGGTTCCACCTTTGAAACCCAAACACATCATACCGGTACCTCCCCCCACATTTCCTTCTGCTATTTTACCCGATGCCGCATTGGTAATTGCTTCAAGCACATGCTCTTCTTTGACATGAAATCCATAGATGTCATTCAAAAATCCATCGTAAGTCTCAGCTACCACAGGATAGGTGTACCACCACTCTTCACCCTGATACCAATCGGAATCCACGTACCATTTCAAGACAGCATCCCGGACTACGCCCACGCTGTTGGTATTGGTAATCATAATCGGTGTTTCCAGGAAGCCGGATTCCGCGACCCATGTGGTCCCAGTCATTTCGCCGTTTCCATTTAAGCTGTACCAATTGCCAAATACCGGGCTGAATTTTTTGGCTTTGCCCCGAGGAAAAATGGCAGTGACCCCAGTTCTGACAGGTCCCTTGCTCACAATGTTTTCACCGCTTCCGGAGATGATTGTGCTGTAACCCACTTCTACTCCTTTTACATCTGTGATGGAATTAAATTGACCTGTAATACCATTAAATGGAATTCCTAAATCTCTTGCTCGTGGCTTTTGGGCGTAGGCAATAGATAGGTTGAGAATTAGTAGGATAAAAATAATTGACCTCCTCATTTTCATTGTTTTAATCAATTAAAAACCTTGACCTTTCAATCTAATCATTTTCAAATTCTTTCTGGTTTGTGCTTTGTCCACTCCCTTTTTTTTTTTGAAGAATGACTACCTTTAACCAAACCCAGAATAAATGTTCAAAGCCAATATCTTCCTTTTCGCCTTATCACTCCTAGCATCACTATCCTGTAAGCCTGAAAAGCAATGGGAAGCACTTTTCAATGAAAAAGACCTCACTGGCTGGGACACTTACCTCGGGCCAGAATGGGCGGCCACTTCCGACTCTACTGTTAAAAAGTCTGATATTCCCACCGGCCTGAACATCGATCCGCAAAGTGTATTCAGTGTGGTGGAAGTGGATGGAAGGCCCGCTATCCGCATTTCCGGTGAGCAATGGGGTGGCTTGTCAACTATGCAGGATTACAGCAATTACCACCTCAGCCTTCAATTTAAATGGGGCGAAGCGAAACACAAACCGCGAGACAAAAATAAAAGGGATAGCGGAATACTCTATCATGCTGGAGGGCCGCATGGGGCAGACGGTGGTTTTTGGATGCGCTCACAGGAGTTACAAGTCCAAGAAGGTGATTGTGGCGATTATTGGGGGGTGGCTGGAGGCATCATGGATATAGAGGCAAAGAAGATAGATGAGTTCTATGTCTATGATCCTGAATCTGAAAAATTGACGTTCAGTGATTCGAGCCCTATAGGAAGGCGATGTGTAAAATACCCCGATACAGAAAACCCGACGGGTGAATGGAACACCCTAGAACTTTTTTGCTACGGCGATACAGCTGTGCACCTGGTGAACAGCAAAGTGGTGATGGTACTCTACAACTCTCGATACATGTCTGAAACAGGCGAGTTGCCACTGAAAAGTGGTAAAATCCAAATACAATCCGAAGGAGCTGAGATTTTCTACAGGGACATCAAAGTCAAAAAGATATTCGAGTTGCCATTTGATCTTTAAAATATTGAGATTCAGTAGTTAAAACCCGACTTTAATTATTCCAATTTATCCATGGGTGGATTTGTCAATAAGATCTTTTGGGTATCATGAAGGATGGAAGGATCTAATGGTTCGGTGGTTCTTTTATACTCAGCTTCAAAATCTTTTCCCCAATAATCGAAGGCGTCTTCAATGATTTTCCAATAACTGAGTTCGATGGAATTATGGGTGTAATCATTATTTGGCTCTAGCTCAAAATCAGAATGTGCCTGGTAGGCGAAAACCGGACCTCCCTCAATGGTATATCCTTGGATTAAATCTGTGACTTCAAACCGCTCATAACCCAACTCCCACGCATCATAATTGGGTTGCACAATATACAATACCCCATTGATGACCGTATTCGGGTCTTCGCGGATGTTGAGGCAATGCAGGTATTTGGGATATACCGTATCTCTTTCTATCAAAATATAATCCTTGGTAAAAGTACTATCCACATTGTTTAGCGGAAGGTCCGTTGGCCATGCAAATGTCCATGACCGCTTGTAACCCTTAAGGTGGGCAGGTAAAAATGGGCCATCATAGGCCTTATCCAATAGTCCCGTTTCGATCAGGGTCTTGGACATCAATGAACCATAGCCAAACATGGCCACGTGGCCTTCGGGGATTTTAAATATTTTTACTTTCTCCTGACAACTTCCCATCAAAAGCAAAAGAGCAGAAGAAAGTATAAGTCATGTAATTTTTGTTTCATAAAATTTTTATTGTGAATTAGATTTTTTCAGTTCATTCTGGATTAACTGTAATACGTTTTCACATTCTTTAATCAATATTTGATCGGTTTTGATTAAAGATTTCCTTCCCTGATTATATGCTTTGACCCAAGAAACATAATAATGATCTGCAAACAGGGATTCGTAATCATTGGGTGTAAGCCCCACCCCTTCCACAAAATCGAAATTCTGTACGATATAATTGTCCCATTCGGCATCAACCTCATTGACCAAATCGTTGGTGGATAAAATAGACGGAATGGTGAATTCATAGAGTTTGATGATTTCTGCAGACAAATTCTTATTCGTAATTAAATCCAATCCATAGTCCTTATAAGCCTGAAATCCAATATTTGAAACAAACAGCTTTTGCTTTGTTATCCTCGCCAGATGAAAATGATTCCTTAAGGTATCTGAGTAGACTGTTTTATTTCCCAAGGCAAGAATAATTATTTCACTTGAACGACCCCATTCTTCAAGCAAGTTGATGTCATTCTGGAAAGTCTGTATGTTGATTTCGATATTCTTCGCCAAATCATGGAGGATGTTATCTTCTTTGATCCTATCCTTCCTCCATTCGTTCCAGGTGTTGATCTGCAAGGCAATCAAGATCCCAATGACAACAAGAATGATTTCACCGATGGCATATAGCAGATACTTGCTGAATTTGTTGTCATGAAGCAAGCTTTGGCGAATTTTTCTGAAGAATTTGATCATCGAATTTTAGCTCTTTACTATTTGGGGATATATGGCTTGGCTTGGATGAAGCGATATTTAGCCAAAATCAGGGAGTCTATTTGGTTAATATTTTCTTCAAGTCTTCGGTTAACATTGATCAGTTTGTTTGAAGCATCTATAAGATCTATCAGCAGATTAGCAAATTCCCTACTTTGAACCAGGTCATCAAATGAAGATCTAAAAGGAGATGGATGATGAGTGATAATCCATTGACCTTTCACACGGTTACCACGTGTAGCCGACCGATCCACGAAGCGATTCAGGAACGGTCGTAACTCCTGATCTGCGAAGCGGACATATGACTCCTCAGACTTTTTCAAATGCTCCATCTGATATTTAAACTCCGCAAGAGAGTTTCGAAGCAATTCGGAAGAAATTATTTCAAGATCACCAGAACTACCCAACACATCATAGACGGTAGTAGAAGTGCCTGACATCCAATTCAAAGTCAATTGATGGATATATATCGCCAATTTTTCATCAGCAGGAAGAATTGCTGGATTATTGATGATCATTAACAAACTATCCGCGCTCCCAATCACTGTCTCCCAGGTTCCAATGCCATTTTTAAAAAGAAATCTGTAAAGTTGAAATTCATCGGTAATGTCCTGATAAATGCGTCGTTCTTCTTTGGCGTTGAGTCTGTTTTGATTCCAATTATTAATCTGAAGTGCCAAAAGTATCCCAATTACCACCAGCAAAATTTCTCCAAAAGCATAAAGCAGGTACCGCTTTAGATTACCTTCAATTATCAACTTCTGCCGTATTTTTCTAAAGAATTTGATCATTCATTCATATATTAAATTTTAGATTAGCTTGGAAAGGCTTTAGCCTATTCGGAAAGTACATTCTCGATCGGCTCCGGTTCAAATAGCTTCTTCTTCATTTTATACTTAACCCACCACCAAGCGAATGCACCTGCGATAAATAGAATAATTCCTGCATTGAGGTAAACTTGTTTTGTCATGTCAGGAGAAGGAGAATTATTGAGAATCATATACACCATGCCGATGATACCTAGTATTTGTGGAAATGGATACCAGGGCGATTGGAACGGCCGTGAGATAGTTGGGTATTTTTTTCTAAGGACCATTAAATCAATATGAGCAATAATATAGGCAATTAGCCAAATAGTGCCTGCAGAAATCATTAAAGTTAAAATGATGTCTTGTTTACCGCTTAGCAGAAGAGTGGGAATTAAAATGATCGATGCCACAAATATAATCCCTACCCAAGGCGCTTGGGTTTTGGGGTGAATCTTCATAAAGATTTTAGGCATTTGATTATTATGCGCCATTCCAAACAACATCCTTGGCAGGGTTGCGATTACGGTATTGATGGTGCTGCAGGTGGCAGTGATTGCAAGCACGGCCATTATCAATTTACCTTTCTCACCAAACAACTCCAATACGAGAAGCCAATGTGGAATGTCGGATCCTGTCAACTCACCGGCAGGCACTGTCCTGTACCCTGCAAGTGCAATCAGAAAATAAATAACCATCAGGAATACTGCTGCCCATATCATCGAGCGAGGGATATTTTTCTTCGGATTTTTAGTTTCCTCTATCAAAGGACAAACGAATTCAAGCGCAAAAAAAGACCATAAAGCCAACATTGTAAGATTAAAGACATGAAAATCAAGATGACTAATTCCCTCAACAATTGAACTAATGGGAAGACCTCTTGGGTCGGAATGAGTCAGTCCAACAACTCCTATCACGACCATACTTGTCAACATCAAGTAAGACAATAAACTCTGCACTTTAGAAAATAAATCTACACCAATCAAATTGAGAATGGTAAACATTACCAAAACAATCACACCTGTAAAAACAAAACTGCCGGGATACAATACATCGAGAATTTGCTCCAACAAAAACAGCTCTGCAGGCAAGCCAAAAATAGCGGGTGCGAGGTATCCTGCTATACTAGCCACTATGGCCGGGAAATGGCCAATGGCGACCTCTGTGTAGGAGCTGATGCTGCCTGCCTTGGGCAGCAAGAGGGCTAATTCTGAATAGGTGAAAACGTAACAAAGCGTCAGCACAAAAGCGATGAGCATTGCCACAAAAAAGCTCGCCCCACCTATCCCAACACCCTGCAAAATGGAAACAAAAACAACCTGAGATACCACTACCCCGACAGCCACCGCAAATAATGAAGGCAAGCCTAAGGTTCTATTCAATTCTCCAGTATAAGTGGATTGACCCATCAATTTAGCCTAATGACATAAAACATGGCTCCACTATCTTTTGCTGAAATATATCCATCAATCGAATAGGGTTCTGTTGAGGTGGCGTCCTTTATTAAAGGGACTCTCTTTTTACTCCGATATGGGGAATAATGTACTCTTGTGCCATTTAATGCTTCACAAGCTGCTCCTGTCCACTGATTAGTCGCAGCAACAAGCATATATTGGCAGCCATGATGACGAAATGTCTCAGCTGATGCAGCTACCAATTCAAAAGTGTCCTCTTTGGGAAGGGCCGGTGACCGGGCAATTAAAAAATGTAAACCTACCTTTTGGTTTTCAAGAGCCATCCTAAACTCTTGATATTTCTCTTTTAAAGCTTCAACCGCCTCATGTTCCTGTGTAAAAATCAAATCAAAATTTGGGGTATAAACTTGGATTATTGCATCAATAAACGGATCTCCGTCTCTAAATGGCGCATCCTCGGATTTCATCACAGAATTGAATGCCCCTCCGATTAAGTTTTTATTCTCATCAAGAATTGCTAACGAAAAATCAACAGAATCAGCATTGATTTTAATGTTTTCAATTGGGTCGGATGGGTTGGTAAGCGTAAACAAACGGATAAACCAATAAAAGATATTCTCAGAAGTCCATTCCCCAAATCCTTCATTACCGAATGGGTCATGATGGAAGCTGTTCAGCAATTGTTCAGACATTAATGACGGAAGCTGTACATGCCTCACCATGGGTTCATTTTGGGCAAAAGACCTGGCTGTTATGCTTGCCAATTCCAATATCTGTTTATTCGTCAGCTTTGTTAGTTCTTCTGTTTTAAACTTATTGCTTCTATACTTCTTTATTTCTGTCCAATCTACAAGGGTTAAAAATAACGGAAGTTCGCACAGACCGTGGCTTTCTATATCATTTGCTTTTGGATAATGGCACCAGGGTAATTGTTGGGGAGAAAGGTTTCGATTCATAAATTAATTTAAAATTTTTCTTAGGTCTAACTATTTCAACTCTTCCGTTATCATTGCCATCAACTTATTGTTCTGCTCTATGGCAGTCATTCTCACTTCAATGGAAACGACCCTTGAATGTCGCCACCAGCTTAGAAAACCACGATAGTTTTGGGCATTTACAAGCTCATTGTAATCAAATGGAATTATTTTAAGGCTTTCAAATGCTTGATGTGGTACAGAAGGCATTGTTTCAAAAAGTGCTGTAACCATGGGCCACATGGTGTTGGCTACGTTGCCCTCTGAAATTCGTCCCGTTTCAGCAATCTCCTGATAATTGCCTTCATACAAATCGATGATTGCTTTTCTCAGTGCGGTAGATTTGATGATATCCAGTCCCTGCGACTTGAGTGATTCATATCCTGAGGATTTCTTGAGTGAACCAGGCCAATAGGCAACATTTAAAAAGTGAAAATCTAAACTGTCGTGATAGCCTTTTTTCATTTTTAGGTTTTCTAACACAATATCAATAGACTTAACTACAGCTTCTTCTTCTTTGATTTCTTGTAGGAACTGCGCATTGTTGTACTCTAGGTTTTCTGCTATTTCCCGCAATATCTCGTGGCTTTTTGCCAATTCTTTTCTGCCTTCGTTCCAATTATTGATTTGAAGCGCAATCAGAATTCCGATAACCACAAGCAGGATTTCTCCAAATGCATAAATGAGATATCTTTTCAGATTTCCCTCCTCTAATAGTTTCTGCCTAATTATTCTAAAGAATTTGATCATCAATTCTTGGTTTAAATTGAAACTAACTATTTCCTTTTTTTCAATTCATTTTCAATCAAAGCCATTGTAGATTCGGTTTGACCTAAAGCCTCAGATTTTAATTGGTAAGCTAGTTCCCTAAAGTGTTTTCTGTGCAAAAGCATGTTTTTATAACTTTCATCATTGAGCAAAGCTTCATATTCAACCGGCTTGAACCTTTTATCATCCAAAACCCTAAAATGCTTGTGCAATAAAGGAATCACTGCCGATGGCCAAAATTGATCCTCTATTCTTATGGTTTGAGATAACATGAAGGCGTAGGTAACGTCAAACAATTCTAAAATGGACTTTCTGATTTCATCATTTTCTACAATTCCAAATCCTTTGGATTTTATGGATTCAAACCCCGAAGTAGCTAAAACTATATCAGGAGAGTAAAAAGCAGCTCTAAAATAAGTGTCCAAAAAATCATCATAGGGTCGCCGATTGTCGAGGTGATCAACCACAAAATCTATTGATTCTATTGATTTGAGTTCCTTTTGCATATCACTTTTGAGACGGACAGCGTTGATTTCCAAGTTTTCGTTAACCTCAGTCAAGAGTTTGTGTTCGACAAATCGGTCTTTTTTTAACTCGTTCCAATTATTGACTTGAAGCGCAATTAAAATCCCAATGACCACGAGAACAATTTCACCAAAGGCATAGAGCAGGTATCTGCTGAGTTTGTTTTCAATAAGTAGACTTTGGCGAATTTTCCTGAAAAATTTTATCATTTGAAGTTGCTTATGTCTGACTAACTCTTTGAATTATGGATAGACCAAGTGTGCCTGTTGTAGTGACCGCAGCAGATCTCATGAAATCTCTACGGGCGATGGGGTTGGTATCTTTCATATATGTTATTGGTTTAAAAAACTCTCTAAGTTCTTAAGAACAAAAACTACTCGATTGTCGGGAATTAGCTATTCAGCCAAAATTTGCCAAAAGAATATACTATTGAGGGGGTGTATTTGAGTTGGATATATCCCGAAACAATTTCCATTTACCATCTTCTTTTTTCCAAAGGACAATGAACTTTTCTTCTGCTACAACCATGTCCCCTACATACACAATCACTTCACCTTCTTCTGCCAATAAATCTTCTGTACCAAAAACTTCTTTCGTTTTGAGGTCAACTTTTGTTACTCCTGAATTTAAAATTTGTGAAAAAGCGGTTTGGATATTTGTTCTGCCCACATCAGCAGGTTTTCCAGCAAACATTAATTTTGCATCTGTCGTGTACAAATTCGCTATCCCAACGGAATCACCTGCGGCTACCAATGCCATAAAATTCTTGTTAGCTTCTTCAATTTCAGCCTTAGCTTCCGCTAAATCAAATTCTGCTTCAGCCACAGGTTCTATCTTAGTTTCTGCTTTTTCAGTACAGCTCTGAAATCCAAGCGTCAAACCGCAAAGTGTGAGTACCACAATCATTTGATTCGATAGAATTGATAAATTTTTCATAAGTCTTTAATTTGTTTTGATGCTTACTACGGTCGGTTTTCGGCTTTCCCGTTTGTTATTTTAAATTTCTGGTCACTTTTTATATTTCCCATATACTCCTTGTCCTGGAAATACATTTGAAACGGTCTCGCCATTTTTCATCACAAAAATCCCATTGACCAACACATATTCAATCCCGGTTGAAAACTCCAAACCGCCTTCAAAGGTCGCTTTGTCTATGATGGTATTAGGATCAAAAACGGTGATGTCCGCATCGGCGCCAACTTGTATTCTCCCTTTGAACCGCATCATTGGAGCAATTCCTTCCAGTCGCTTTGCCGGAAGTAGGGTCATTTTTTCAATGGCTGTGTTTAAGTCGAGTACCTGATCTTCTCTGACATATTTGCCCAACACTCTTGAAAAAGTGCCTGCAGTGCGGGGATGCGCAAGTTTACTGTAGGGCATGCCATCCGATCCAATCAGCACTCCTGGTGCCGCAATTCCTTTTTGAATCCATTCGGGCTTCATCATGTGCATGATGAGAACACCGCCTTCATTTCGATATTTTTGGAAAGTTTCTTCGGTAAGTCTTTCTCCCGTGTCCACCCATTGTAAGTCACCATAGCTTATCCCCAATCTGTCTTGCCATCCAGCAGCAAACATCGCACTTTGAATAGTGGTAGATGCAGCTGTGTACGGATACAGTTCAGTGGTTATATCCATCCCTCTTTTCTGTGCATCACTCACCATATCTAGGCTTACTTGAATATTTCCAAGGGACATGCTATTAATATGGACAATGTGCAGGGATGCATTTGTCAGCGCTGCATTAGCTATCACTTCCTGTATCGAAATGATATTTGGTTCTCGGACATGTGAAAACAGCGGAGTTTTGAGTTCACTGGCCAGCCGAAATACCTGGTATAATTCATTAGGATTTGATTTTGGCAGATACCCAATGGGTGCTCCAATGCCAATGCCACCTTCTTCTAAAGCAGCTTTAATATTGTCAAGTGTTTTAGTAAGTTCTTCAGCGGTAAGTTGGTCGTTAGCGGCCGGAAGTATTGTGTTTGTAAGCTGCTCTATCGTGGATTCTCCACGGACACTTATTTGATATAGCTTGTCAACATTGGTTTGGTACTTTGATATGGATTTAAACCGCGCGTACGGCCAACAAACACTGGCTCCATAATTAATCAGTGCTTTTGATTTCCGTGTATAATACCACTCTTTCAGGTTTTCAATTCCCCATTCCAGCTCTAGAGCTGTAGTGACCCCATCGTGCAATTGGTATTCCTGTTCCACATTACTCCTACCGTGCACATGCAAATCAATAAACCCAGGGGCTACCACCATTCCACTGACATTGACGATTTCCTCTCCCTTCAAAGGCTCCGAACTGATTTGCGCAATGCGGTTGTTAATTATTCCTACATTTCTGATGGCATCGAGTTTTGTCTCAGGATCGATCACCCGGCCTCCTTGCAAGACAATTTCGTATAGGATGGCTGATTGGGCTGTTGATTCAAGCCAAAAGTTTAGGCTCAAAAAAAGGCAGAATAAGAGTTTAAGTGATTTGGAACTCATCATTGATTTCATTGAAAAGGATGCTTTTGAATAATTTCAAGCAACTGTACAATTGATTTTAAACTTTGAAGTTTTTGATAAAAAATTAACCTAAGTTTTGATTCTATTAATATAAAAAAATCGTTGCTGTAGCTGCACTTTTCTTAGACGAAACCCATGCATTTCTTTCCCAATGCACGGGTTTTCTTTTCGGAAGTAGATTTACAGTGAAGGAATGTAATTCCTGTGATTGGGTTCCTAGCCAATTATTGCCTGTTCTATTTTGTCAAAAAGTTTTTCTTCCGTTTCACATTCCAATAGATCTCATTTCTAGAGCTAGAAGTTACCACTTACTTACCGGTCAACCTCCATTGAAACCTTCGGCTCGTTGATTAGAATCGGTTTTCCAAATCCAAGCTTTTCAAGCCCTTCCAATTGTGTTTTGGCATCCCCTACTATCAACCAGACCATCTTATCTGGATTCAGGTAGTTACCTGCTAATTCTTGAATTCTTTCCACCGTCATCTCATTTACGATCATCTCCCTATCCTTGATATAATCAGCATCCCAACCATATTCGCTGATGTTTTCC
Source organism: Algoriphagus aurantiacus (assembly GCF_035156405.1). Taxonomy (NCBI): domain Bacteria; kingdom Pseudomonadati; phylum Bacteroidota; class Cytophagia; order Cytophagales; family Cyclobacteriaceae; genus Algoriphagus; species Algoriphagus aurantiacus. The sequence goes on from NZ_JAXRUT010000002.1 coordinate 195,923, forward strand.
AGCATATTGAGCTTGGCCCCTGCTGTTTCAAAGGCCCTCGCATTACTCTTGATCATAAAGCTCTGAGTGGTTGCCAGATCTTCGGGCGTATAGGTTTCCGAATAGTCGGAAAGAATATCCTTAACTAATTGGGCTGATTCATAAGTAACATTGCTGCGTACGCCACTACTGATACTAAAAGGCCCAGCTACTTTTCCTCCTGAGAAAAATGAGCTGATCCCATAAGTATATCCTTTGCCTTCCCGCAATTCCTGAGTAAGTCGGGAAGCAAAACCTCCCCCTCCCAATATGTAATTCATCACTACCGCAGGATAATAGTTAGGATCTGTGGAAGTCATTGCGGGATAGCCAAATTGTAGAATGGACTGTTTCGAATCAGGAATATCATAAAAATACACTGTTGCTGATTCAGGTCTTGCCGGTGGTTCATACGCAGGAATAGTCACCTCCTTACTTTCCCAAGCGTCAGTCAAGTCTTTTATTGATGCAAGAATGTCCGCTTTTCCTAAATCTCCTACCACATGCATTCGGGTGACAGATGGGGAAATATAGTTGTCATAGTAAGTCTTCAGATCCTCCATAGTAATTTCTTCCACAGAGGCAATACTGCCCAATATATTTTGAGCACGGATATTACCTTCTCCGTAGATCAGCTTGTTAAATTCATTTTGAGCCACCCTATTAGGGCTAGCTTCTAATTGAAGGATACGACTGATAGTAGCTTGTTTTGCTAAGTCAAACTCAACGGAGTCCCAGCGCGGTTCCAGGATGATTTCTTCGACCAAATCCATAACCGCATCGTAGTTTCTGCTCAAGGTGTTGACCGTAATGTTTGTGCTTTCAGTGCTGGCATATACATAGATAGAAGCCCCCAGTTGCTCTATTGCATCTTCGAGTTCGGCGGTAGTTTTGTTTTTAGTGCCTTTAGTAAGTAGCTGCGCCAAAAGATTAGCTACACCGACTTTTTTTGGTTCATCCAGCAGTTGCCCACCATCGATTACCATATTAAATTGAACTAGAGGCACTTCATCATTTTCTATTCCATATAGCTTCATTCCATTGGCAACTGATTCCTCCCACACTTCAGGGATTTTCACTTCAGGTGATTTTCCATACGGAGGTTCAACTGACCTGTCAAAGCTTGAAGGGGCTTTTTCATAACTGGCCTGAATCGAAGCATCAAAACTTTTTTCAGCACCTTGTACGATATGCTCTTCTACTACCTCGGCTTTCTCAGATCCTTTAAAGGCGGCAGTCAGATTTCCTTTGGGCACAAAGCTGGTAGCAATGTAATTTTTGCCTTTGAGGTATTGATTGTAAACTCGCATTACATCTTCGGTACTAACTGCCAAAACGTTTTGGATATCTTCATTGATAAAACCAGGGTCATGGGCAAATATATTGTACTGCGTCAGCTGAATGCCTTTTCCCAATACGCTGGAAAGTGCATTATAAAAACTTGTTTCTTGCCCAGCTTTAATTCGGGCCAGATCTTTTTCGGAAATACCTTCTTGTTCAAATTTCGCAAATGCTTCTTCGATTGCAGTTGCTACCTCATCTAAGTCTTTGTCTGCAAATGCACGAACAGACAATTCTAGTTGTCCTGCCAATTCAGACGTACTATTATACATGCTTATATTAGAAGTCAGCTTCTTACCATCAATCAACACCACATTAAGCGGAGCCTCTTTTCCGCTGGAAAGGTACGTTGCGAGCACATCCAGTGCATAGGAATCGCTGTGATACTGTTCTACCGTAGGCCAAGTCATCGTAAGCTCTGGAAGCCGTGCAAAGTTATCTTCATGATATAACTTCTTGATAGTATCAACTTTACCTGGTCTTGGTGTGAGTGGTGCTATAGGATCTCCGGCGGGAATTTCATCAAAATACTTGTTCACCCAGGCCTTAGCTTGTTCTGGATCGAAATCACCGGCAATGGTAAGTGTGACATTGTTGGGGACATACCAGCGTCTGAAAAACTCCTTCACATCTTCAAGCGTGGCGTTTTGGAGATCATCCAATGAACCGATCACTTGCCAATTGTAGGGGTGATCTTCAGGGTACAGATTTTTGTCAATCACATAGGAAGTATGCCCATACGGCTGGTTGTCTACTCCCTGTCGCTTTTCATTTTTTACCACCTGCTTTTCTTTGGCCAATACAGGATCGGTCACCGTATTGATAAACCAACCCAGCTTGTCAGCTTCTGCCCAAATCATTTTTTCCAAAGCATCATTGGGAACAGTTTGAAGGTAATTTGTCCGGTCACGACTGGTGGAACCATTGGCACCAGAACCTCCTATGCGAGCAGTCATTTTATCCAGACCACCTCTACCAAGGTTCTCAGATTCAAGAAATAAAAGGTGTTCGAAAAGATGTGCAAAGCCAGTTCGCCCCTCTTTTTCACGTGCCGAACCAACATGTGCTGTAAGTGATACTGCGACCACAGGATCCGACCGATCAATGTGAAAAATAACTTCTAATCCATTGTCTAATTTGAATTTTTCGAAGTCCACATTAAACTCCTGTGAAGTAGTTTCAACGGTATTATTGCAGCCCGCAGCTAGCATTACGAAGAGTATTAGGGAGGCAATTCTTTTAAACATTGGCGTATAGATTTCAGCCATCTAAATAAATGAATTATCTGTATGAAGCAATCAATCATTGATAGGAAGGCACAATCTTATTAGAGTGGAATTGGCTAATCAGATTGTTAACATCTTCTCCCTCAAACACCCAAGCTAACCCTACTCTCTGAATACAAATCGTATACGGCAATTAGCGCTTCGGAACCTTTGGCATCCGGATACAACTCATAATTTCCTATTTCCTCACGGCTTTCCACAAATACAGGAGTATACTTTTCGTCATACACATTCCAGACAATCAGTAAAAAATGATACCTGATTTTACTTGATCTGCCCTCTTCCAACCAGGATTCAAAAATTTCTTCGTTGATAGATTTGGGATAATCAGGTCCTTCAAACATGGGGGTATGTACTTAATTTGCTCAGGGAAATATATGGCTAAATTCAAAAAACCAAAAATGGGCTTTTGCAGACTTGAATCCCATTTTATTCTGATGTTTATGCTATCAGATCTAAAACTTTCATCAAGCCAAGTTTTACTTGGTCGAGTTCATTCTGAGAAAGTATACCCAGCTTTTTTACAAATCGTTCCTTTGATATGGATTTTACCTGAAAACAATCTGCCAAGCTAACTTTTGTCAAGCCATTACTGTCCGTTGGCGAAAGTTTAATGTGCCAGTCTTTAATCACTTTGCCTGCGTCCGTGATGGGAACAACTACTTTCAACTGAAGAATCCCCATACTATCATGATTCACAATTAATGCAGGTCTTTTTTTATCAATTTCCTGCCCGATTTTGGGTGCGAAATCAACCAACCATACCTCACCCTGCCTCATTCTTCGATTATATCTAAGTCAATATCAGAAAAATCATTTTCAGCTTTTTTGTAATAAGCAATGGTATCTGGTTCGTTAGCTTGAGATTCTATTCTCTTGTAGATCTCAGATTTATATTGACGTAACTCATCAACTGATTTCTGGAAGCTAGTTACTTTTTGAGCTGACCTAATCAATATTCCTTCTTCCTTTTCCTCTAAAATCACTTCGTTTAAATCGTATTTTTTAATTAATTCTGCAGGAATAATCAGCGCCTTACTATTACCAAGTTTAGTGAGTGTCTTTACCATGACCAAATATATCAGAATGTACTAACAATGTTATGACAAATTAGAAATTTTATTTGTATTTTAAGATATTTATCAATTCTATAACTCCTCCTATTAAGATTACCTTTTTCTAACCCTAATAGTGAAAGCATTACTAGGGTTCATTACCAGAAGTTGATTGATTTCACTTTCAGTAAAACCATTCTCTAGTAAAGCAGGAATAAGAGAATTAGGTATTGCATCAAAGGGTCTAATCTCACCTCCTCTTGGAAAACCATTTCCATCATGAGACAGTAATACTTTTTCTAAAAGCTTTTGGGATTTGAAGCTTTTCAACATTTCTAAATAAGATGAAATATTACTTTTATTGACATCATCTAATGATATCCATGCCCCTTGAGTAGCAATCTCTACTAAGTAAGCTACATCGGAGGATTGACTTGCATGCACCCATATCCAGGCAGAAAGATCTACATTATGTTTATGCAATAAATTAAGTTGAGCTTCTACGGCTTTCGGGTTATCACCAGTATGAACAGCTATCGTTAATCCCGTGGCTAGATGAGTAAGAATTCCTGCTTCAAAAAGCTTTAAATCTACTTCACTTGGTTCCCCTACATCAAATGCTAATTTGATGAATCCCGGTTTAATTCCGGATCCACTTATTCCATCTTCATATTCATTGATCCATAGCTGGGCCAGCTCAGTTAAGCTAGCTGAATATGCAAATTCTGGTACATATTTATCTGCCGCAGCGCCATAGAATCCTGTATTAGTTATGATTTTAATACCTGAAGCCTCCGAGATGGTTTTCAACAAATCCACTCGTCTTCCGAAATGTGCAGTAGTACAATCAACTATTGTCTCTACTCCACTTTCTTTGAGATTTTTTAGATAAGGAATGATTTGTTGGAATAGTTTGTCTTCGTCGTAAGATTCAGCATCACTAGGTTCTGCACCGAAATTTGACATGATGTGCTCATGAATGAGTGTAAACCCAAGATCTTCAGGTGATATAGCTCCAGAAACAGTTTCTATTTTTGGCTGAATTGACTGACCATGACTTTTTAATACTACCAGCGAGCTTAGAAGTACCAAAACAAATATGATCTGAAATGTTAACCTTGCCATACCTTAAATCTACCAAATCTTAATTCTTTCCTCCTCGGTTTTGAAATTTTGATCACCGGGCTGAATATTAAAGGCTGTATAAAATGGTTCAAAATTCATTAGTGGACCATTGACACGCCAAACGGCTGGAGAATGCGAATTGGTGTTGACATAAGTTCGCAAAAACTCATCACGGGTTTTTACTCTCCAAATTCTGGCTATGGATAAGCAAAAACGCTGATCTGGAGTGAAACCGTCAATTTTGGTTGTATCCTGACCTTGTTCAGTCATCTTGAAGGCATCGTAGGCTATATAAATCCCTCCGTTATCAGCGGTGTTTTCACCAATGGTCATGGCACCTTTCACATGCACCGAATCCAATATGGTGAAGCTGTCATAGCGATCAATCAACTGCTGAGTTTTACCCTTAAATTTCTCATAATCAGCATCTGTCCACCAGTTTTTTACATTTCCATCTTTGTCATACTGGGCTCCCTGATCATCAAAAGCATGAGTCAACTCATGTCCGATCACCATGCCGATTCCTCCGTAATTAATTGCATCATCAGCATAGAGATCAAAATAAGGATATTGCAAGATACCTGCTGGGAATACGATTTCATTGAGCGATGGATTGTAGTAGGCTGTGACCGTAGAGGGCGTTGTCCCCCACTCTAGTTTGTTTGGTTCCTTGCCAAACTTGTCCAATTGATACCTGCTTTGATCTTGCCGTAATGCCAGCATATTTTCAAAGTACTTGCTTCTTTCAATAGTGACGTCATATTCTCTCCATTCATCCGGATAGCCTATTTTCTTGGTGATTGCATAGAGCTTTTCCTTCGCCTGAGTCTTGGTACTGTCACTCATCCAGTCCAAGTTATTGATGCGGTTTTCAAAAGCTTTTTGAAGGTTATTCACCAGATCAAGTACTCGCTTCTTTGCATCTTCGTTGAAGTATCGCTTTACATACAACTGTCCAAGAGCAAAGCCCAGTTGCCTATCGACTTTCTGCACCATCTGCTGCGCTCTGGTCAATTGGATAGCTTGTCCTGAAATCACCTTTTCATAGGCAAATGAAGCATCCTCAAAAGGCTTGCTCAGCACCTCCGCATAGGACGAAAGTGTGTGGGCTTTGACATAAGTTTTCCAGTCTGAAAGGGGAACTGTTGTAAGCAATTTATTCAATGCTTCGTAGTATGCAGGCTGTCGGATATCGACAGAATCGGCATCTAGACCTAACTGGCTCAGAACAACTGACAAGCTAATACTGGGCTCGCTTTGATCCAACTCCGCCAATGCAATTTTATGGTAGTTTTCCTTTACTATTCTTCGCTCTATGCGTGTTTTATGAAATTCTGCAAGCTTTTTTTCAATGTCATAAACAGTCTCAGCATCTTTTTTTGCAGTTGCGGATTCAGTTCCTGTCAATTCAAAAAGGGTCTCCAAGTAATCCAAATAAGCTTGCTGAATAGCCAATGTGGATGAATCTGTTTTGAAGTAGTAATCCCGGTCTGGCAATCCCAATCCTGTCTGGCTAAAGTGAGCAATGTTGATCTTGCTGTTTTCCGCATCAGGTGAGATACTCAGGCCCAAAATGGTTTGGTTGTCTGACTTGATTTCATCAGTAACGAAATTCATCATAGAAGGAATATCCTTGATCGCCTCAATCCTTGCTAGGATAGGTTTGATAGGATCAAATCCACGTTGGTTGATAGCTACTGTATCCATACCTGAGGCATAGAAATCCCCCACCTTTTGATCTATACTTCCTGAGATGTGCTCACCTGCTGAGACCTCATCTAAAATATTTTGAAGCAGCATTTTTTGAGGAATGTTCAAAAATGAATACGATCCCACACCTGATTGATCATCAGCGATCTTTGCCGTATCATACCAAATCCCATTGACGTACCTAAAAAAATTGTCTCCTGGCTTAATGGCGGTATCTATTTCCTTTAATTCAACAAATTTGCGTTGAGGATTTACCTTTTCCGTATTGTCTTGATGCCTGCAAGAAACCGAAAGAATTAAAAGAGCGAAAAGTATATTTTTCATGTCTTCTGTACAATTTCTTAAAAAGGTAAAAGAATTTTATAAGTACCAAAACACCATTCATAAAAGCATGAAAAATTCTATTGAATACATATGCTTTATACTGGGTTAGTTTTTAGTAAATTACTGATTCCCAGTTAAAATTATTTTACTTCTCCATTATTTCCCATTTTTAAAGTTAGACCAACTATATGAAAATTTTCACATTGGAATCCGCTCCTTCTCAAAAAGGAAAAATTGCAATTGTCACAGGAGCAAATAGCGGATTAGGCTATGAAACTGCTTTAGGCTTAGCCAAAAAAGAAGCTAAAGTAATTCTAGCTTCCAGAAATCTATCGAAAGCCCAGCGGGCAATGGATCAGATTCTCAAACAAGTGCCTAGTGCAGATTTAGAAATTATATTGATTGATCTTACCAGTCTCAAATCTGTAGAGAAATTTGTCGGAGAATTTTCCGCAAAATATGATCGTTTGGATTTGCTAATTGAGAATGCGGGAATTATGATTCCTCCATTAACCATAACACAAGAGGGCTTTGAAAGTCAATTCGGTGTGAATTACTTGGCTCATTTTCATCTGACCAACCTGCTTTTCCCAATTATCAAAAAAACCAAGTCTGCACGAATTGTAACCTTGGGAAGCATGACACATAAGAATGGCGAAATAGATTTTGGTAATCTCAGTGCAGAAAAGAGTTACTCCAAGTGGAATTTCTATGCTCAAAGCAAATTGGCATGCATGATGTTTGCTTACGAACTGCAAAGACGTATCGACTCAGCAGGAATCCCAGCCATGGCACTATCTGCGCATCCTGGTTTATCAAATACAAATTTGGGTTTTTTTTTACCGACTATCGGTAGGGCATTGCTTTCTCCTATAACCTACTTGTTCGGTCAGGATTCTAAACATGGTGCAATGCCGATTTTAAGAGCAGCATTGGATCCTGAGGCAAAAGGAGGAGAATATTATGGCCCATCAGGTTTCAGTGAAATAAAAGGCCCTCCCGTGATAGTAAAATCTAGCAGTAGGTCTCATGATTTACTTGTATCCACAAAACTGTGGTCAGTCTCTGAAAAAATGACTAGCCGGGATTTTAAGCTGTAAATTCTTTATTTTTTCAAACTATTGAGATACGCAATGCTTTTTGGAATTTGCTGATAATAAATAGGGCTTTCGTCTTCTAAATAAAAGTGTTGCACACCAGCTTTTTTTGCAGCTTTAATTATAGCCGGTAGATCAAGTTGGCCAGTACCTAAAGTTACGTCGTTTTCTGTTGGTGTTCCTCCAGACATATTTCCGACTACACCTTTTTTTAGATCTTTCATATGCATGAGCTTGAATCGATCTCCATATTTTGTGAGTAAAGCAACAGGATCGGCTCCTGGAAAGAATGTCCATAGAATATCCATCTCAAAGCTTACGTATTCAGGATTAGTCTCTTGTATGATCAAATCGAAAAGCGTACCATCTCCATGTGGCTCAAATTCATATCCGTGATTATGATAGCAAAAAGTTAAACCATAATCTTCTTTTAAAACCTTTCCCACAGCATTGAAATCTGATATAGTTTGTTCCGCATCTGCCAAGGTAAATGCACCATCATGAGGAATCCAAGCCACTCTAACGAACTCTGCTCCCAATGTTTTGGCATTCTCGCCGACTGTTACAGTTTTCTCCATCAGATCCTTGTATCCTACCCCAAAGGACGAACAATGCATGCCGCGCTTATCCAATTCATTTTTGATTTCTGATGCAGTATGACCAAACAAGCTTGAAAACTCCATATCTGTTATTCCCATAGCCTGCAAGGTGTCTAGCGTAGCTGGAAGATCCTTGGAAAGGCTATTTCGATAAGTATAAGAAACCATCCCGGGCATCTCTGGGAAAAGTGCATTTTGGGTTTGGGAGAAAAGATGTGAGGAAAGCATCAGAAAAAAAACAATGAGTACTGGCAATGATCGTTTCATCGGTTTTTTGGGATAAAGTTGAGTTATTGGATTATAGAGAAATCAAGTTTTAAAGTACATTCATTTGATTGAAATGCATCTTACCAAATCAATATTTACTAAGCTATTTTTGGAATAATTTCAACGTCTAGCGAGTAAATCCAACCAAGGATCGGAATTCCAAAAACAGTTTCTTTGCAGAGAAAGGTATTCAGCTACTCTGCCATCAAAGTATTTGATCTCAATTCCCGGATAGGAATCTTTTAATGACTTATATGCTTTCACAAAATCAGGTTGGCTGCGAAATCCTGATTTAATCAAGTGAATCACAATTTCTCTTCGTGAATCCTTACTGATCAAAAAGTCCCTCATCCAATTGTCCAACGAGTTTTGCTTTTTTGACACAACCTCCTCGTAGCAGGTTATTCCAAAGGGTGGAATTGGCCCATAATGATCCACGATAGTGTGTTGAGAACCTTCGGCAGTAAAAGGGCCAAAGCTACTTTCCCAGCTGTTCATCTTATTGATAGAAGGCAGATCAACATTCATCAGTGCAAGGGTATCATACCAGAATCGCTTAGATTTTGGCAAAAAACGATGGTTTCGAAGTGGTATCCCTTTTTCTCGGGACCACTTTTGCATAAAACTAAATAGTGGGTGGTTGAAAGTAAGTACATCGTGGTGCGAAGTCAGATGGTCTGGCTCACGTTCGAAAACACGTTTAAACTTTTCATATTGAGCCAAGAATTCAGTCTTTACTTGCTCTACATAATCTGGTTTCTCAAAATTCCTGTTGAACTTACGGAAGTCCAAAAACTTTTTGTCATTACCTATCAGAAGGCTCACTTTTGTGAAATCAGAGACAGGTTCACCAGAGGTAATAGTAAAATGAAGTCCTATGTGAGTTGTTTTATACAGTGAATGATCTGGGTCTCCGGCGGGGTAATTTTTCAGCGCTTGACAAAAAGCCTTTAAATAGTTGTCATCATGATCATTAGGGCGATTGACAAGAACTGCAATTGAATTGATCCAACCTTCACGAAGAGCCATTTGGGCACCCACATCAATCTCACCGACGATGCCAATGTCATCGGCAGTGACTATAATTTTCTTTTCAATTTGAGGTACCTCCGATGTGGTATAGATAGACTTGCTCCATACAAAGCTATGATTGGTCAGAACATACCAAATATTAGAGCCCAGGTAATCTTCTCCGACGATAGCATGAGAGATTTCAACCTCAGTACCAGGTGCTAGCACTTTTGATTTAGGAGCATTGACCGAAGGCTTATACAGCCTTACGTTTACATACAGATTGGCGATACCTTTGAACGTTTCCATCAACCGATTGCTTTTGTATTATTAACAGCATGTGTAGAAGCATTTGATGGGTTGGGCCCAGAAATAGGAGTCTTCACAGAGTTGCGCACCTGCATCATTTTGTTTAATAAATCAAACCAAAAGGGAGCACCAAGGGAAATGGCAAAAGCGGTAATTAACCATCCAAAAAGGGTCCAAACAGTAAATTTAGCCTCTTTACTGACACCCAAAACATAATTATATTCACTCATTGCTGTATTTACTGAATCAATGTATTGCCTTTGCTCTGTGAATGAGCCAGTATTTACTCCATCAGGATTATTTGCGATATAAGTTTTCGCTCCTTCAACAAGCATAGCTCTCATTTCCTCATTCTTCACAAGCGCTGTGGTAAGCCCTATGGAGTCAACATTAAAGAGTCCTGCTATGATGAAACCAATAATAAAAGTCAAAAAAGTCAATTTCCTTTTATACCAACCTGCAATTCTATCCATCTGATCTTCATACCAATTTTCTATCAATGCCTTGAATTTCTCTTTGTCATTGGCTGCTTCTTGCCAAAGGTTTTTCAGTTGGTATTTTGTTTCAGTTCCTATGGATAGCCCTTCAATCTCCCATGGATTTTCTTTATTGGTTCTTTGAAACAATTCCTGCTTTAGATAATCCAGCTTTTCTTTTATAAAATCTGTCTGGTTTTTATCAGAGCTAGAAGATTGTGAAGTATCAGATAATTCTTGTTCAAGAGATCTGATTTCAGAGGCTAATTTGCTTGAGTCATATTCAGGAATAATCCCAAGTGTGGCTGAGATATTATGGATATCATCCAGATAAGCTCCTTTTCGCAATAAATCAATTAATGTACTGCCAAATCTATCCTTAGCTATGTAGGAAGGTTTTGAATTAATTCCTTTTTGCCCAAGATATTTGATGGCAGGATGTTTATAAAAAGCCTTAGTAAGTGGATTGGTAGTTTTCACCCAGAACAGATTCAGAAAGCTATGATTAATTCCATTTGACTGCTGGTCATCTGCCAATAGGCGGTCAATTCCAGTAATCAAATTTTTTGATCTGGAACTGAAAGAGGAAGTGATAGCCTCAATAATAGTCATCGCAAAAAGACTATAGAGTAGATAAAGGAAAACTAGACTGATAAAAACGTCTAAAACAGCTAAGCCGGTCATAAGAAATAGTGTTTAAAAATTTTAAGAAAAAGTATTAAAAACGTATCAGTTACAAATTAATTCTTTTCAGAAGAAAAGCTATATAACTACTTACTTTTCAATACAGATAGAGGGATTTTATTCTAGTATATAAGTAATTGAGCTTTGCCTTTACCCATTGAAAAATTGATGTTTATTTTAAAACAAATACTAAAGGGCTAAAAAGCAAAAAAGTGTTTGAATCAATCTTAAAATTATATAACTTCCTAATTAACAATAAGATAAAACCATAATCCCTACATGTTATGAAAAAGTCAGTTCTACTAGTATTTGGTATAAGCCTATTGATGGTATTAGTTGCCGCCTGGACTTTCAGAAGTGAGGAATCCCCTTATAATCTAGAAGTTGGAACCCCTGAGATCAAATCAATTACTTCTTTGGCTTTTGGTCCTGAAGGAATTTTATTTATCGGAGACTCTAAAAGTGCTAAGGTATACGCTGTGAATACAAAGGATGCAAATAACACGAGTGAAGTATCATCAATCGATGTGCAGGGAATTGATGAGAAATTAGCTGTTTTGCTTGGTACTACGGTCGATAATATATCCATTTTGGATATTGCCGTGAATCCAATTTCTAAGAAACTCTATTTAGCAATTCAATCCTCAGATGGTACACCGATTTTAATGACTCTTGAAGATGAAGATTTTGAGCCTGTATCTCTTCAAAATGTTGAATTTGCCGAAGTTGAACTTAATAATTCTCCTGCGGAGGATGCTAAAGACGGAAGAGGAAGGTCACTTCGAATTTCTGCCATTTCTGATATAGGGTATTCAGACGGTAAATTAATGGTTAGCGGGCTATCCAATAAGGAATTTAGCTCCACCTTCAGAAGCATACCTTTTCCGTTTACAGATGAGCAGGATTACGCTTCCTTAGAAATCTATCACGCAGCTCATGGTAAATATGAAACTACCTCACCGATTAAGACATTTACCACCGCAAAGGTGAATGGAAAGGATTTTTTGATCGCTAGCTATACTTGCACTCCTTTGGTATTATTTCCACTTGATGAATTGAAAGCCGGAACTCATGTAAAAGGCAGAACTATTGCAGAAATGGGAAGTGGTAATCAGCCTTTAGATATAGTAAATATGGAAAAAGATGGTAAATCTTATCTGGTGATGGCGAATTCAAACCGTCCAGTTTTCCGCATTGATTTTAAGGATATTGAAAGTTTTGAGGGTTCATTGACCGAACCGGTTACAGATAATTTCGCGACTGATGGAGTTGATTTTGTATCTATGCCTCTCACTAATGTGCAACAATTGGATAAAATGGACGATGGGACGATGGTGTTATTACAACGAAAATCAAACGGCTCCCTTGATTTATGGTCAACAGATAAAGCTGAATATTTATTGAAATAATGAAGTTTACTATTTTTCAAATCAGGTTATGCGGAATACATAGCCTGATTTTTTTTAGTGCGCTTTGCATATTTTCCTGCTCCAATAAAACTGAAGAAGATATTTCTATAGTTTGGGACAATGAGAGAGCAATAGGTCTCAAAATCCCTTTATCATCAAATCACTATAAAATTTCTGAAATTGAAGTTCGGTTAGTCCAGGATGGAAATCGGGTACCTATTTTAGGGGAATTTAAAGAAGAGGAGAATCTGGCTGTTTTTTTACCGCTTATTCCATTTACCAGAGGACAGCGCTATGAAGTCTTTGGAGCTGAGCGCAAGTTGGGAGATGTATTGATTCCTGATCTAAATGCTAAAGAAGCTAATCTTTCATTGGTAGAGATATACCCAACCAAAGATACTGTTCCTGAAAACTTACTAAAGCTGTTTTTGAAATTTTCAAAGCCAATGCGTGAAGGGGAATCTTTGAGCTATTTAACCCTTATAAAAGGGACTAGCGATACACTTTCAGGAGTATTCTTGGATTTGCAACCCGAACTTTGGAATGAAGATCAAACCTTACTGACTGTATGGCTTGACCCAGGCAGGATCAAACGTGACTTGATTCCAAATCTTGAAATGGGAGCCCCACTGACCAATTCCGAAAAATATAAACTTATTGTATCAAGCGAGTGGAAAGGACTAAACGGAGGGATTTTAGATCAAACTTACACCAAGGACTTTTTTGTCACTGTCAGAGATAGCATCTCACCTGATCCTTCGGATTGGATTTTGGATATTCCAATTCCAGGTTCCAAATCAGCTCTTCATATTAATTTTAATCAATCACTGGATTATAGTTTACTCGGAGATGTTTTTAAGATCAAATACCTAGAAAGTGAAAAAATCTCAGGGATATGGCAAATAGGAATTGAGGAAAAAAGTATTGCCTTCACCCCAACTAATGAATGGCAAAAAGGAAATTATACGCTTGAAATTGAAAGCCGCTTGGAAGACTTGGCAGGCAATAATTTAAGCCGACTTTTTGAAACCGATCTTGAAAATCCTGTCACATCTAAAATAGAAAGCCGCCTTCATCAGATAATATTCGAAATTAAGTAAATATCCAATGTCATCTCAATGGTATATACTGGCAGACACCATTGTCCATTTTCACGAAACGGACGGTTATCTACATGCCCGAAGATTTTCTTGACTATTACGGGAATTAACCAGTCAGCTCCTCTACTCTACCCTCGTAATCAAACTGTAAGTCTTCGTGCAAGTCAGAAATCAATTTCACAGCTTTGCTGAGCTGCATCTGGTAAATATTATCCAAAACCGGATTTCTATGCCTGAGAAAACCATATTCCCGCAGCTTTTCACAGAAAAACAATAGCACTTCAATCTGATCAGTTTTGACTTTACTCAGCTTGAGTAGCTTGTTCATTTTACGTCGAAGCTTTTGCGCAGCTTTCTTGGCATAATAAGAATGATCTCCTCTCGCCGCAAGAAAATCCGTTTCCAGCTCCTCCTGAACCATTTCTAAATACAGACCAGGATTATCCTTCTCGCTTAGCTTGAAAAATAGATAGGATTTGTTGTCCCTGCTGAACTTGCTCAAATCCGTCAACAATTCAATCAATTCCTTCTCATTGAGATAGCTGAGTTCCTTTTTGAGTTGAGCGAGACTTGGGATTTTCATGGTAAAGCGTGGTAAATGACTACTTCAAATTTTAACAATTTTTACCGATCAAACTTCATTCTTCGCAAAAATCACTTCGTTCATCTCAAAAGCACTAGTGACAGTAGTCTCAGGTTTTCAGCATTCGTACTATCGTGAAGTAATTAACAAAAACAGAAATCATGGAAAAGCGAGAATTTTTAAAAAGAATTAGTTTGGGAACCTTCACACTGCCTCTACTCATGGGGTGTAATTCAACGGAAGAGCCAAATGGGAAAACTTCAGGTACGGATTCAAGTGATACCTCCGCCGAATGCCAGCTCACCAATACGGAAACGGCAGGGCCATATCCGACTAAATCTCCTTCAACGCTAGAAAGCATGGATATCACCGCAGGAAGGACAGGTGTTGCTTTGGATATTGAAATAACAGTTTTGAACCAAACCATGGGTTGTCTACCACTGGAAAACGCCAAAGTTGATATATGGCATTGTGATAAAGATGGGAATTATTCGGAATATGGAAATTATGCGTCTGTATCATTTCTCAGAGGACGTCAAGTGACCGATTCCAATGGAAAAGTAGCTTTCACCTCCATCTTTCCCGGATGGTACAACGGTCGCTCGACCCACATACATGTACACATTTATAATGAATCGGGCAATTCTCTTTTGGTAACTCAAATAGCATTTCCTGAAGGTTCCGATAGTGCTGTAAACTTAGTCAATGCCAGTACTGCCAACGGTTATACCAAAGGAATGAGCGGCTATACCACCAATGCCAGAGATAATGTCTTCTCAGACGGCGTGTCAAACGAACTAGCAAACATTTCCGGTTCTATAAGCTCAGGTTTTAACCTCACCCATTCCATTGTAGTAAAAGCCTAGGTCAAACCGAAGATGTCAAAAGCAACTACACAGATTTTCCTTCGCTCTCTGCGTGATTTTTTGCAAAGTGAACAAGTAGCAGCCTTAAGTCATACTATTCCTTCTCCGAACTCTGACCAGCCCGCTATCGATTTGTCAGAGGTGACGCTTAAAGCCAGGTTTTCGTATGAATATCAAATCAAATATGATTGTCTCATGATCCTTGTTCCGTTGGTTGGGAAAATCCATGTAGAGGAAACTATAGGAATAGATGTAGGCGACTGCTGGTCAAAATCGCTGAAAATTGGTGAGATTATACTGCTCAAAAATCCCTATGAAACTACAGAAAATCACTTTCTCAGAATTCAGATTCCATTTGTGGGGACAGTAAAATCTTCCCTTTCCAGCTTTTCCAACGATAAGCTAAAAAACAAAATCTATCAGATTTTCTCTCTCCATCAAGATCAAGAAATATTGAACATTGGAATGGGGAAATTTGATGGAAGAGCAGAAACTGAGTTTCAAGTCAAAAGAAGTGTTTTTGTATATTCTCTGGTAGGCGCATTTGAAGTACAAAATTGTCTTTTAGAAAAGGGGGATGCATTGAAAATCATAGGTAACGACACGATAGAGCTCGAAGCACTTTCCAATGATGCCGTGATCCTAACCTTGGAAATGTAAAATTTTGCATCTTTATTCCTGAGCAAACACTGCAAAGCATGGGTAAATCCCCTAACAACTATATATGGTGGCATGTGATCGGCGTTTTTGCCTTTCTCATGCTACCTATCGTGTTGTACCCTCATCCACCTGAAGTCAAAAACTTCATTTTCACAGCACCCACTGTCCGTGATTTCATCGCAAATCTCCTCATGGTGACATTTTTTTATATCAATTACTTCTATCTGATTCCCATATTTTTTGAGAAAAAGAAGTACTCTACCTATGTCTTGATCATCTTAGTTTCCTTTGGAATGATCATCATGCTTCCGTCCATGCTTACTGGTTATTTGCCTTGGATGGAGCAGGTCAGACCAATGCCCCGAGGGCTTGGCACGTCACCGGAAAGAAGGCCTGATTTCATGAATATCATCAATAATCATGTCCTGTTATATCTATCTGTAGTGCTACTATCCATACTACTTCGCATTCGCGAGCAGCTTTTTGTAGCCGAAAACACCAAATCCAAGGCAGAGCTAAATTCTCTTAAGAGTCAGGTAAATCCTCATTTCCTATTTAACACACTCAATAGCATTTACGGGATGGCCGTACGGGAACAGTCCATAAAAACCGCTGAAAGCATCATCAAACTCTCAGGGTTGATGCGCTATGTAGTCACTGAGGCAGATTCAGAGTTTGTATTGCTTGAGAAAGAATTGGACTACGTTGAAAACTACATCGAATTGCAACGACTCAGGCTGGATTCTGAAGTAAAATTGGTAGTGGAAATTGCCACCACAAGTGAAGGACAGATGATTGCACCTCTGATATTGATTCCTTTTATAGAAAATGCGTTTAAGCATGGAGTCAATCCAGATGAGAAATCACAAATTAGGATACAAATAAAGATTGTAGACCATACTTTGACAATGGACGTGGACAACCTAAAAGTGAAAAACCGGTTGGAACATTATGAGAAAAGCGGACATGGAATAGAAAACGTAAAATCTCGATTAGTTCACCTGTATTCTGGAAAACACCAATTGGATATTTATGAAAATTCAGAAAGTTATCATGTTAAATTAAGTCTGCAACTCTCATGATCAGAGCTATTGCGATAGACGATGAGCCACTTCCATTAGAAATTATAACTAATTTCTGTGGGCAGCTTCCTGAGATAGATTTGTTAGGTACATTTTCCAAAATTCAGGATGCCAAAGTGATTTTACTGTGCGAAAAAATTGACCTGATCTTTCTGGATATTCAGATGCCCAGTATTTCAGGATTGGAGTTTTATAAAAATTATGGAGATGATAGGATGGTGATATTTACCACTGCTTTTACACACTATGCGGTAGAGGGCTTTAACTTGAGCGCGATTGATTACCTATTAAAACCATACGACTTCCAGCGATTTCAAGCAGCTGTAAAAAAGGCTATTGACTATCATCAGTTCAAGCAATTTTCAAATCAGGACTCTGAATATATTTTTCTAAAAGCAGACTATAAAATCCAAAAAATAGCCATCACTGACATACAATACATCGAAGGACTTGCAGATTATCTTAGGATATTCTTGAAAGGGCAAAAACCACTCATCGTCAGACAAACCATGAAGTCGATGACTGAGATGTTGCCGGATACTTTTTGCCGTGTACATCGCTCTTTTATAGTTCCGCTCTCTGCCATTTCAGCCGTAAAAAACAGGACAATTTTCATTGAGAAAAAGGAGATTCCTATCGGTGCAACTTATTGGGAACAGTTTGAGCATATGTTTTTCAAATAGTTTCTTACGAAAATCAAATCATTGCCACCATTCGCATTTATTCTTTTGATATTGGAATTTCAGTAGCTTAACTTAAATCCCTAAAGCATTTAGATTTTCCCTTATGAAAGAATTTCAGTCCATTTTACAGGCTTACGAGCAATACAAAATGACAGGGAAGAAAACTGCCTTGGCTACGGTACTCCAAGTGGATGGCTCTGCCTATCGTCGTCCAGGCGCTAGAATGTTGGTTTCCGAAGACGGAGAACTGACCGGAGCGATCAGTGGAGGATGTCTTGAAGGTGATGCGCTACGCAAAGCTCAGACCGTTATCTTCCAGCAAAAATCAATGCTAGTGACCTATGATACTACAGATGAAGATGATCAGAAATTTGGAGTGGGATTGGGCTGCAATGGAATTATTCACGTATTGATAGAACCAATTGATTATCAAAACTCTATAAATCCTATTGAGTTGCTTAAAATAGCAATCCAAGACCGTGTTCTTTGCCAGTTGATCACGGTGTTTTCAGTGAAATATTCCAAGCAGGAACAGATCGGCACCAAAGTGCTATTGAAAGAGAATCAGGTTTTTGGGAATGTGGAATGTCTGGAAAATAAGCTTTGGCTCCAGGTGCAGCAAGAAGTGGATTCCACTGATTCAGCCTCTCATATTATCCGAAAATATACTGATCTCGATGACCTGCAAGTTTTCGTTGAAGCCATCAAGCCCAGAATAAGAATACTCCTCTTTGGAGCTGGGAATGATACTATTCCTTTGACAAAAATAGCCGAGGTATTGGGTTTGGAAGTCGTAGTCATCGATGGTAGGAAGAATCTTGCCAACACTCAGCGTTTTCCCATATCACATCGAATAGTTACCGGCGCCGGAGATGAGGTAGTGAGGCAACTGGAAACGGATAAGTACACGGCTGCTTTATTGATGACTCACAATTTTGAATATGAAGCACTGGTATTAAAAGACCTTTTGCCATTGGGCTTAACTTACATTGGAATTTTGGGACCAAAGAAAAAATCTGAGAAACTGATCGATCGTTTGGAAAATCAGGGAATCCCTGTAAATCAGAATTCTATCTTTTCTCCCATGGGTCTGGATATCGGGGCGGAGGGCTCAGAAGAGATCGCCTTGTCTATATTGGCGGAAGTGAAGGCGGTTTTGGCAAAAAAACAAGGTACCTTTCTGCGGGAAAAGAACGGTCCCATACACGAAGAAAATCGATGAAGACAGGAATTATCATACTTGCTGCAGGAGAATCAACCAGACTTGGCTACCCAAAGCAGATCGCGAAATACAAAGAAAAGACATTGCTTCAGCTGGCAATAGATGCTGCAAATGAATCTAAAGCAGACAAAAGAGTTTTAGTACTTGGTGCAAATAGGGATGAGATTAAGAAGACTTTTCCGGGTGCTAGCATACCGAATATTCCAAACCCACATTTCGAGAAAGGTATGTCATCCAGCATCAAAATAGGTCTGGAATACATGCTCAAATTCGATCAACCAGACCAGGTAATTATCATGCTGTGTGATCAGCCTTTTGTAGATGCCAAGATCCTTAATAAGCTTATCTCAACTCAAAAGAAAGAATCAAAAGGTATAGTTGCCTGTGAGTATTCCAAAACGGTTGGCGTGCCTATACTTTTCGGCAAAGCCTATTTTAAAGAATTAATGGAGCTTACCGGTGATGAAGGGGCAAAGAATATTGTCCTTGCCAATAAAGATGATATGGCGACGGTTTCCTTTCCAAAAGGCAAAGTGGATATTGATACAGAAGAGGATTTGAGGGATTTGAATTTGTAATTCTCAAGCCTGGCTTATTTCTTTATTGCGCGGAGGAGATAC
Source organism: Algoriphagus aurantiacus (assembly GCF_035156405.1). Classification (NCBI taxonomy): domain Bacteria; kingdom Pseudomonadati; phylum Bacteroidota; class Cytophagia; order Cytophagales; family Cyclobacteriaceae; genus Algoriphagus; species Algoriphagus aurantiacus. The sequence goes on from NZ_JAXRUT010000002.1 coordinate 215,450, forward strand.
GACAACAAAGCAATCTGCTATTGCTTTCCAAATAAGATTTCTTCAGGTCACCATCATTTGACAAAAGTTAGATTCCGGGGTCCTTTGTAATGACGAAATTCGAAATACTATTTTTTTTTTGCTTCAACTTTCAAACCTGCTAATGTGCCCATTCGGTGGAATATAATTCCACGAAAAGGGAAAGCCATTCGCATCTAGAATTTATTTAAATGGCTTAAATGGATTCTAACCATGGAATTATCCAGTGGCATAGAATTGGGCTAAAGTGAATTATATAATTAATAATTAATTCACTAACCAACTATCAACATGAACATTTCAAATAATGCCCAAATCAGTTGTAAGGATGCAATCTCATGCAACGTAAAAACTGCGAGAGATGAATCTGTGGGATCCATCAAAGACATCATGATCAACACCTCATCAGGTCAGGTTGATTATGTCGTATTAAAGGTAGATGAAGGATTTCTGAATCTAGGTTCAAAACTTCTTGCTTTACCATTTGAATCCTTTGAATTCAATCCAGCGCAGGACGATGTAGTAATTGTCAAGGAAATCAAAGAAACATTGGAAGAGGCTCCAGGATTTGACAGTAATGAGTGGCCTTCTGGCCCACAGACCGAATTCATTCACAACATGCGTACCTATTATAGCGAGGAACCCCGCAGTCTTTATGGACGGTACGATGAGGAAAACAAATCCTTTTTCAATGATGAAGATCGACTTGATACCTCATCAGAACGGATTCGAGATCCAAAATTTGGAGATGGTTTTTTGGAAAAAGACCATCGCGGAGAGAGACAGTCAGAAAATCGAAGAGGCGGAGATCCCCTTTTATAATCACTGATACTGTCTAACCTAAGCAAGGCTAATCCATTTTGGATTAGCCTTTTGTCGTTAGAGGTCTAGTGATAAAAGACTAATTAGCATTAAAATTATCAATCCCAAAAATTAAGAATTAAAAAAAAAATGTATCGTTGAGAGAGTTAAATCACAAATCACAATCCATCACAAAATTACCCCATTTCGTCACATATTTTTGCTAAGCCTTTCGACTCCGACTAATCTTGAACTATCAATTAGGAAGAGAATCAATGAACACCAGGAAAGTCTTTTATTTGCTGATACTTTTAGGGCTTATTTACAATATCATGTTGATGTGTTCCGACAGCAGCGTGGAAATGAGAAATCCTGAAAAAATCACCTTGAGCATTGAAACAAATCTAATTGAGACAAAGTAATGCAACCAATTAATTTACAATAGTATATGAAATCGAGAATGACGAAAGCGTCGCACAGAGGGATGACTATCAGATATGCGAGATTCCTCCCGATAGCTATCGGGAGGACCATTAAAAAACAAAAAATAAACACATGAAATCAAACAGATTTGTTTTTCGGGATTTAGAATGGTGGATCACCACCTTAGTTTTTTTGATTATAGTGCTGACTAATATCATCATCAGCATGACTTCCAATCACTACCCGGTGGAGAAATTCTTTGGGATAGTCTTTCTGCCAATTGTCCTATATATAGGCTTTTATGTGATGCACTTGATCGTAATCCCAAAATACCTGAAGGATAAAAATGTACTTCATTTGGTATTATACAGCATTTTGACAGCTGTATTGACGGCGGCGCTTTCAGGTGCATGTGCCGGAGTCAACGGTGTAAATGCAGAGAAATTCTTTCGCTTTTACCTTAGTACCATAGCACTCTATTCAGGGTATTTGGTCACAGCTATTTTATTGCGCAAGATGTTTTTACCACCTGTGTTCAAGGACTTCCAACTTTACAACAGTATACGGTTATTCACGATTTTCCTCTTTGTGGGCATCTTCCTGTTTGCATCCCAACTCTTTGTAAACGAGGTGATTTTGGTTATTTTCTTGGCAATCATTCCTACCATAGTTTTCTTTGTTCTCTACAATTATTTTCTACTGTATAGAAATAAGCTGGAAGGCCATATCATAGCTTACCGTTGGTTTCTATGGGGATTGATCAGTATAATAGGCTTTATTTTCCTCGCTATCTCAATAGACCAAAACGTACCCGAAATTTTGCTCTTGGGCATTGGAATGATATTGATTCTGGTTTTTGTGATTTTTCCTCTTTCCAACCTGATATTCAGAAAATACGATGAATATGTTGGCAGAATTGATCACTTGTCTGTGCAGGTAAACCAAAGTTCTGCCAACCTCAGCTTCCTGAGATCCCAGATCAATCCACACTTTCTTTTCAATGCGCTGAACACACTCTATGGAGCTGCGCTGATGGAAAATGCCGAAAGGACTTCGGATGGCATTCAGAAGCTTGGCGACATGATGCGCTTTATGCTTCACGAAAATCAGATGGATAAAATCCCGCTTTCAAGAGAAATCGATTATCTGAGAAATTATCTGGATTTGCAGATGCTTCGCTTCAAAAATGAGTCAAATCTGGATGTGGAAATCAAATTGTCTGACGACATTTGTGAGGGTAATATTTCGCCTATGCTGTTGATTCCTTATGTGGAAAATGCGTTCAAACATGGAATCAGCACGAAAAGTAAATCTTGGATCAAGATCAATCTGAGATGTCTTCAAGGCTCAGTTCATCTGGATGTGGTAAATAGTATTCATCCAAAAAAGCAAACCGGAGATCCACGGGATGAATCAGGAATTGGTTTGGAAAATGTCAAAAGCAGACTGGCACATTTCTACCCACAAAAGCATAACCTGACCATCGTAGCAAACGACTCAGAGCATTTCGTTCATTTGTCTTTGCAGCTAGACTGATAAATTCCTCCCAATCAAGATATATACATCAACTGAAGATAGAATGGCAAATAGTAAGCAATTAAGATTAAGAAGTGTAGTTGGAAAGATAGGAGTAACAGCTGGAGTCCTATTATTTTGCACTGCTCATATTTTACCAATAGCCGAATTGAATGGTATCATCCGACATGATGTAGGAATCCAGAAGTATTTGGACCTAGGAAATCAACCTGAATTTGATTGCGTCGGTAGATATTCTGAAGCTATAGAAAGCACTGATTATGCAGTCGGTGTATTGATATCACCTCAATGGGTTTTGACTGCCTCACATTTCGTTCAAGATAGTTCTTTTTGGAAATTCGGAGATAGATTTTACAAGACCAAAAGAATAGTCAAGCATCCCAAACTAAAACCGGGTGACGAAGAAGTGCAGTGGAATGGCTGGGATATGGCCTTGATTGAATTGGAAGAAGCTGTGTTGGACATAGAGCCAGCTGAGCGTTACTATGGAGATAAAGAGCTTGGGCAGATTATAACTAAAGTGGGCTATGGCTATATAGGAAATGGAAAAGCCGGGATGGTAAGCCCAAGAAAACAAGAGAAACTAGCCGGACAAAATACGGTGGATGCCATCGGAGGAACATTTGAAAACAGAGATTTTCGTACTGATGTGATGGTTTGTGATTTTGATAGTCCGGAAAGTTCCGAGTATAATCATTTTGGGTCAGCTACTCCCCTTGCACTTGAAATTGGAGGTTCTAAAGGAGATAGCGGAGGTGGAGTATTTATGGAAATCAATGGACAAAGCTTGTTAGTAGGCATAGTTTCGGGGGCACTTAATCGTGAGATTAAATACGGAGCAGTACTGGCATTGGCAAGAGTTTCTACAGCAAACCAATGGATAGATTCTGTTATTTCTGAGACAGAATAATGTATTAATGGCTAGGAACAAAAAGATAAAAAAAGGCAGAGAATCTGGAATCAACTTTGAAAAAGTCCGTAATAGACTCGCCCATTTCTATTCTCAAAAGCATAACTTGACCATCGTAGCAAACGACTCAGAGCATTTCGTTCATCTTTCCGTACAACTATGAGAAATTCCAGTATCATTTTTTCATCTTTATTTCTTTTTAACATCCTTACTAGCTGTAGTAAAGCAACTAAAAAAGACGACACCTCCATATTAACAACAACACCTTTTGAGAATGCTGAAGAATTCCATCTTTCGGATTTTGTAGACGAGCAAAAATATATTTTGCTCAGTACAGATGAGGAGGCACTATTCAAACGGGTGGATAAGCTGATCGCTAAAAATGATCAATTTTACCTCTTTGATCACCTCTCCCAGTCAGGTGTGTTGGTATTTGACAGCGAAGGAAGATTTGTCCAAAAAATCGGAGAATTCGGCGAAGGCCCTCAGCAGCTAAAGGGAATCAGCGACTTTCAGGTTGACAATAATGGAGATGTTCAAGTATTGGATAGACTCAATAGATCAATTGTCATTTATTCTCCTCAGGGAATTTGGAAGGAGAAAGTAGCCCTGCCGGTAAATGCAGGTGGCTTTGCACAATTGGGAAATAACTGGTTTCTAGCTATCAATTACGACCACCAAAATGATGAACTGGTCAATAATCAGATGCTAGGCGTTTTCGATAGTACTATGGAAAAAGACAGTCTGTATTTTCAATATGCTGAAGGGGCAGTAAGCGCAAATGTTTATTATCATGCAGGACTGTTAAGTACCGGGAAGAACGCCCTGATTTATCACCGCCCGCCTAATGATACGATAAGTATCTTTTCCATTAATGGAAAGCTCACCGATCGTCTGATAATTGACTTTGGTGCAAACCGTTTGCCTGATGAAGTGGTGAATGATTTTCAAACCATGAGTGCTTATAAAGCTCAGGATGCTTCCTTCCGGTACATGCAAACACCAGCATTACTTGTTGGCAATCATATTTTTGGAATAATAGCGAGTGCAAAAAATGAAATCTGGACTTATGTTTATAAGCTGGATTCTAAAGAATTGTATTCTAATAAAGTAAATTTCAGTAATATCCATCTAAATGAGTTGATTCTTCCAACTGCAAATTTCAATGATGAGGTAGTGGTATCAATGATTGATCCCGTTACTTTTAGCCAAGATGCGAATCCAGAAGCATATCCTGACGAAGTTCGCAATCATTTAGAAAATGAGGGTTCAGTGCTTCTTTTACATTATCTAAAGCCTTAAATGATGATTAATTCTATTGCTATTGATGATGAGAATATGGCTTTGGAAGTCATCAAGGCTCATGCTGCCAAAGTACCTTTTTTGGAATTGAAAGCTACTTTTACAGATGCCGTGGAAGGATTGGAATACCTCAAAACCCATGCTGTAGAACTGGTGTTTTTGGATATTAATATGCCTGATATCTCGGGAGTGGAATTAGCAGCCCTTTTGCCAAAGGATACTCAGGTTATCTTTACTACGGCCTATTCTGATTATGCGGTTCAGGGGTTTGAGCTTAATGCTATCGATTATTTATTGAAGCCATTCAGCCTTGTTAGATTTCTTAAAGCCTGCCAAAAAGCCCAAGAATGGATACAACTTCAGCCGGGAAATAGGCAGCAAAATATTTACATCAAAACCTCAGAAGGCCAGATTAAAGTCAGATTCAAGGATCTCTTTTGCTGTGAAGCGACGGGCAATTATGTTACTTTTCACCTGAGAAATGAAAAGCTGCTAAGTAGAATTACATTGGCAGAAATAGAGAAAGAGCTTCCCTCCTCTTTTATCCGGACTCATCGCTCGTACATCGTCAATTCTGAATTGGTGGACAAAGCAGAACGGCACCAGTTGATCCTGGAAGGGCAGTCTTTTCCAATTAGCCTATCCTTTATGGATGAGGTGATGGGACATTTCGAAAATGGTTGAAAATAATATAGTGCGAGGAGTCCAGGATCGAGTGGTTTTTTCTCCCTTACAAAGGTTCAATAAAGTCCTTTTTATATGCCATAGGAGTTTTTCCGATTCGGTCTTTGAACTGCTTATTGAAATTGGAAAGTGTAGGAAAACCACTTTCGTAGCAAACCTGACTGATATTCAAATCCTCATCCTGAAGTAATTTACGCGCGTTGCTGATCCGTACATCCCCCAAAAAGTCAGAGAAGGATTTATTTACCCGAGTTTTGAAATATCGACTAAAAGCGCTTTCTGACATATTGGCTATAGAGGCTACATCCGTCAAAGTTATTTTTTCCTTAAAGTTTTTTAGGACATATTCCAGTATTTCTGAGATTTTATCTTTTTCATGAGCAGTATAACTACTCTTGTAATCTATATGGGTAATAGGTTCCAGCTCGGTGGAATGAGCCAAAACCTCAAGAATCTGCAATAGTCCGATAATACTCGCCCCACCTTTTCGATGAACTAATTCCTTCATCATTCTCACAACAGTTTTGTTGGTATGCCCTTTTATTTCCAAACCTCTGTCTGCTTTGGCAAGTAATTTTGCTATTTCCTCAAATTCCTCTTTTTGCAAAGCATCCTTACCTAGGAAAGTTTCAGGAAAATAGATTACAATGTCATGAGTACTCAATCCGTTCTCAGGATCAAAGTAAGCATTATCACTTCGCCAGACATGCGGAAGATTGGGACCAGTAAGCACCAAGTCACCTTCCTTGAAAGGCTTCATATGATCCCCGATATACCGGGTTCCTCTTCCCTTAAGTATTACATTCAATTGATATTCTTCATGAGAATGCCAGTATTTATCAAGATATGACTCCCTTAATTCTTTAATAACAAAAACCTTATTACTAGGAATTTTTGATTTTTGTAATGGCTTCTTCATTGGTTTTATCTGATTTATTCTACTATTTCTTGGCAATTAGTACGTAATTAATCATAATTCAGTCATTTTTCAAGCTAATACAGGAAGAAATGATGGGATTAATACATGAATTTAGTAAGCTAAAAAATACCTTAAACTTATTATGAATTTGAAAACCCCAAAATTACCAAAATCACCCTTCGCAAGTCTGGTGATCTTAATGCTTGCATTTCTCGCTGGATGCGGGGGCAAAGGCAATCAAAATTTTCTTTCATCCACAGAACCTAGGCGTGTAGAAATCCTGGTACTTGGCCATGAAAGCGAACATCACAATTCAGAAAAATTGATGATGTATTTGGAAACACCACTTTTTCAGCGAGGTATCAACCTTACTTACACTACTGATTTGGCTGACCTGAATTCCACTAAGCTGAATAACTACGATGGTTTAATGATCTATGCCAATCATGATCAGATCACTCCTGAGCAGGAAACTGCCCTAAAGGATTATGTTCAGAGTGGCAAAGCATTGATTCCTATTCATAGTGCTTCGTTCTGTTTCCAAAATTCACCTTGGTTCATAGAAACTGTTGGTGGACAATTTAAGTCACATGGTACCGGTGATTTCACAGCGAATATTGTAGATGCTGAACACCCTACTATGCAAGGTATCTCCGAGTTTGAAACTTGGGATGAAACCTATGTACATTCCCAGCTAAATCCAGACATGCACGTGCTGATGGAGCGAGTGGAAGGCGATCATAAGGAACCTTATACCTGGACACTTGAGGAAGGAAAGGGCCGTGTGTTTTATACTGCCTATGGTCATAATGAAAAAACCTGGGAGAAAAAAGATTTTCAGCAGTTAGTGGCAAATGGAATCCTTTGGGCCGTGGGCAATGATGTAAACAAGCTTTTAGCTGAATATAATATCCCTCAGCCTCAGTTTGAGGACGCGGAGATTCCGAATTATGAAAATAGAGATCCAGCTCCAAGATACCAGCTTCCTCTTTCTCCTGAGGAATCCATGAAGCTTGTGCAGATGCCGGTTGGTTTTGAGTTGGAGCTTTTCGCTTCCGAGCCGATGATAGTCAATCCTATAGCATTCACTTGGGATGAAAGAGGCAGATTATTTGTGATCGAGACGGTCGATTATCCTAATGAAGTCCGCAAGGAAAGTGGTGATGATGTGATCAAAATACTGGAAGATACAAATGGAGATGGCAAAGCTGATAAAGTCACTGTTTTTGCCGAAGGCTTGAATATCCCTACTTCTATAGTAGCTGTAAATGGAGGAATGCTAGTGTCTATGGCACCGGATTTTGTATTCTTTAAAGATACCGATGGAGACGATGTAGCAGATGTGCGTGAGACTATCATGACAGGATGGGGTAAATATGATACCCATGCAGGCCCATCAAACCTGAAGTATGGCTTTGACAACAAAGTGTGGGGCGTATTGGGATACTCTGGCTTTAATGGCACAGTAAGTGGCAAACAACACAACTTTAGTCAAGGTGTCTACAGATTCGATCCAGCTGGAGAAAATATGGAGTTTCTTGGCCGTACAAGTAACAATACATGGGGATTGGGATTTTCTGAAGATTTCGAAACATTTATCTCTACTGCAAACGGCCAGCACTCTGTGTACTTGGCTATGGATAATAAATATGTGAAGAGAACAGTGTACAAAGGGACACCAAATACTGCCACTGGCATTGATTCTCACTTTGATATGCCGCATATCACCCCTTTCCTAAGACAGGTTGATTGGCATGGAAGCTACACTGCAGCAGCAGGTCATAACTTATATACTGCAAGAAATTTCCCAGAGGAATATTGGAATAAGATGGCTTTTGTAGCTGAGCCTACAGGCCGAGTTCTTCACAATGCCAGACTGGTTGAAGAAGGATCTGGATATAAGGAGAAGAATGCATTTAACATCTTAGCTAGTTCTGACGAATGGTTCAGCCCGGTTCATGCGGAAGTTGGTCCTGATGGTTCACTTTGGGTGGCTGATTGGTACAATTTCATTATCCAGCATAACCCTACTCCTAGAGGATTTGATAATGGTGAAGGAAATGCTTACATCAATCCATTGCGTGACAGCAAGCATGGGAGAATCTACCGACTTACCTATAAAGGTGGTAAAGCTTCCAAAATGTTTGATCTGAAAGACGCTGACGGCGGCGATTTGATTAATGCAATGAAGAGTGATAATCTGTTTTGGAGACTTACCGCACAGAGGCTAATAGTAGAAAACCAGAATAAAGAAGTGGTTGATGGCTTATACGAACTGATCAACTCGCAGGAAGTAGATGGAGCAGGCATCAATGGCCCTGCAATCAATGCACTATGGACATTGAAAGGATTGGGAGAACTGGAAGGTAATAATTCAGATGCACAGGAAGTGGTAGAAAAAGCACTAAGCCATCCTTCTGCTGCAGTAAGAAAAAATGCTGCGAGGGTTATCCCTAAAAACCAAGCTGCTCTGGATGCAATCATGGCCGCCAACCTAATGGAAGACTCCAGTCTTCAAGTAAGAAAATTTGCCATACTGGCCGTTTCTGAAATGCCGGCATCAGAGGAAGTTTCCAACAAGCTGTTGGCCATTTCTGAAAATGCAGACAATGCAAAAGATGAGTATCTGCCACAGGCGATTTTTGCAGCAGCACTGACTCACTCTTCAGCTTTTGATAGTAGATCAGTTCCAGAAGCATCAGCGGCTGACTCGCTAATGGGAATTGCTGATAGAATTTCTAAAAGTCTGGTTTCTGAATTGTATTCTCTGAGTCCAAGAAATTCCCTCCTTTTCCCACCTGATCCATCCGGAAAAGAAATCACTATTGAAATGGAAGTGTCTCCAGGAAGAGAGGCTTTGGACGGAGTAATAGTAGCTCAGGGCAACAAGACAAATGGATATAGTTTGTACGTATATAAGGATGCTTTACATTTTGCTGTAGCTCAGGATGGTGATGTCAAAATCATCAGTTCACGCAAGAATCTACCTTCTGAGCAATTTGCAGTCACTGCTACACTACAGGAAGGTGGGAATATGAGTCTGAAAATCGATGATGAGGAAGTTGCTAAAGGCAAGACAAAAGGACTTTTCGCTTCTCCTTTATCTCCGGAGAATGTCCGTGTTGGACAGTTTGACTCAGAAAATAATACGGGTGACTACGAAGGCAACTGGAGATTCTCTGGCAGAATCGGTAATGATTCAAGCCTAGATTTGAAAAAGCCGGCTTCAGCAGAAGAAAATGAAAGTGTAGCATCTGTCGAAGAAGTAGAGATAGTTAAAAATGGGTTGATAACGCTTACTGCAATCCCCCATGAAATGAAATTTGATAAGTCTACTTTCGTAGTAAATGCCGGTAGCAAGTTGGTCGTAGATTTCAAGAATCCTGATTTTGTTCAGCATAATCTGATCATCGGAGCTATAGGCTCTTTTGAGAAAATCAGCGAAGCATCTATAAAAATGGCTCAGGACTTGACGGGAATGGACAAAAGCTTTGTGCCAAGTATTCCTGAAGTCTTGGCTGCGACCGGGTTGGTATTTCCAAATTCAGAAGATTCCATTATCATGACAGTTCCATCGGAAAAAGGCGATTATCCATTCGTCTGCACGCTTCCAAATCATTGGAAATCGATGAACGGAATCATGAAAGTGATATAAGTATGGCATTAGAGGTAAAATTCGGAGTAAGTACATGGCTGTGGACTTCTCCTTTTTCAAAAGAAACGCTAGGTCTATTTTCAAAAATAAAAGAATTCGGATATGATGTAGTAGAGATTCCAGTGGAAGACCCACAGCTAATAAATATTACTGAAGTGAAGCAAGCTCTTAATGATAACGGCCTGGAGGCCGTTATCTGCGGCGCTTTTGGAACAAGCAGGGATTTCACCAATGAGGATCCAAGCTTTCATAAAACCAGCTTTGACTACCTAAACCAGTGCTTTGAGATCGCAGCAGGACTGGGTTCTAAGTTTGTTGCAGGACCCATGTATTCAGCGGTTGGGAAGGCTAGGTTGGTTTCACTGGAGCAAAAGAAAATTGAGTGGGATCGTGCTGTCTCAAATCTTAGAATTGTCTGTGAGAATGCGCGAAAATTTGGTTTGGATATCGCCTTGGAAACATTGAACAGATTCGAAACTGATTTGATCAATACTTGTGAAGAGTTGATGCGTTTGATTTCTGATATCAATGAACCTGAAGCAAAAGTCATTTTGGATGGTTTTCACATGAATATTGAAGAGCCAAACCCAGAAGCAGCCATTCGAATGGCCGGAGATAAACTGATCCACTTCCAGGTTTCTGAGAACTATCGGGGAACTCCTGGTACTGGGATAACTCCTTGGGATGCATATAAGCGAGGCTTGGAGGCTATTAATTACCAAGGTGTGGTTTCTATAGAAAGCTTTACCCCCGACGTAAAGGAACTAGCAGGAGCTGTCTGCATTTGGAAGCCCCTAGTTCCTTCTCAAGATGGTTTTGCCAAAGAGGGACTTGAGTTTCTTAAAAAATGGGCAGCTGAATAACTTAAAGACAATTAACCCTTAACGATTTTTCATTAGCTAATTATTATGAGTAAAAAACAATTTAACATCGCAATTATAGGCCTTGGATTTGGAGCCGAATTTATTCCTATCTATCAAAAACATAAGTTGGCTAACATGTATGCCATCTGCCAAAGAAATAAGGAAAAGGCTGAAGAAATCGGAAAAGCTTTCGGCATAGAAAAAGTGTATACAGATTACGATGAATTGCTAAAAGATCCTGAAGTGGATGCTGTCCACATCAATACTCCTATTCAAAATCACGCAGAGCAATCGTTGAAAGCCCTTAGAGCAGGTAAGCACGTAGCATGTACCGTTCCGATGGCCACTTCCGTGGAAGACTGTAAGAAAATCGTAGAGGAAGTACAGCGAACGGGTTTGACTTATATGATGATGGAAACGGTGATTTATAGCCGGGAATTCCTTTTCGTAAAAGAGATGTATGAAAAAGGTGAATTGGGAAAAATTCAGTTTCTGAGAGCATCGCACCAGCAGGAAATGGCAGGCTGGCCTGGGTATTGGGAAGGCCTCCCTCCTATGCATTATGCGACACATTGCGTGGGACCTGTTTTGGCTTTGCCAAAAGCACAGGCTGAATACGTGTCCTGTTTAGGTTCAGGACGTATTGACGAAAACTTGATATCGAAGTATGGATCTCCTTTCGCTATCGAAACTTGCCATATTAAGTTCAAAGATTCTGATTTGGCAGCTGAGGTGACAAGATCCTTATTTAATACAGCTAGACAGTATAGAGAAAGTTTTGACGTATATGGCTCCAAAAAGTCTTTTGAATGGACATTGATTGAACATGAAGACTCTGTGATTCATACTGGAGAAAGTCCTGAAAAAGTGAAAATTCCAGATTATGGCCACTTACTTCCTGACGAGATTGCTTCTTTTACTACAGCTGGGGTATATGATGGTGATGACAATCAGCACTTATCCTTTATTCAGGGTTCCGGTCATGGCGGGTCGCACCCACATTTGGTTAATGAATTTCTGAATGCTCTTGCGGAAAAAAGAGCTCCATATCCAGATGCTCAACAATCTGCCAACATAACTTGTGTTGGTATCTTGGCTCATGAATCAGCAATGGATGGTGGAAAAATTATTCCATTGCCTGAATTCACACTTAAAAGTTGATACGAACTAGAGGGTTATTGGGAAAAACACCAATATCCCTTTTTCTAAAAACTTGTGAAAAATCAATAATTAATTCTCTAAATGCAACGAGTTTATTCAAATTTACGATTTGAATACTAATACAATAAACGGAATGAAAATTACAATTCTATCAAAGTCAGCCACGATTGTCCTCGCTGTCCTTTTGTTTGCCTGTGGAGGAGGAGAAAAAGCCGAAAACTCAGCAGACGAAGAAACCATTATGGCAACCACGCCCGCTGATATAGCTCCTCCAGTGGTCTCTGAACCAACTCAAGATACAGTTGGAGCTACGGAGGAAATAGAAGAAGCAGTAGAAAGTAGCACAAGCAACACAATATCAGGAAAAGACAAGGTGGGAAATTCTGATTGTCTATCCTGTCATTATGTAGACAGGCAAGTGATCGGTCCTTCATTTCTTGACATAGCTGCGGAATACTCAAATAATGAGGAAAATGTAGCAATGCTTGCGGATAAAGTAATAAAAGGGGGAACTGGTGTATGGGGAGAAGTACCTATGCCTCCGCATGCAACATTGAGTGAAGAAGATGCCAAAGATATGGTAAGATACATCTTAGGTTTAAATTAATAATCCAAAGACTTGGTTCACGCACAATGCAGCTTTTGAGTTAATTCTATTTGTATTTCTTCATTCTTAGGTAGAAATTTTAATTATAGAAAAATAGATTGGGTTACAAAACTAAAAAAGGTGGCAGAATGTTCTGTCACCTTTTTTTTGTAAGTATTCTTAATGAGAATATATTACCCCAAAAAGAAATTTGTATCCAAAAAACTTATTCACTACATTATATTGGAAATGAAAAACCATTAAGTAGAAATAGTTTAGACAAAGAGAACAAGACCGAATGGTAATCACTATTTAGGACGCGTAATCTATAGTATTTAAACTTATAATTGCAATTTCTTTTTATTGTATTCATTCAGATGAAATTGGTGTTAGTTCAGCAAACTTCAATATGCCCCATAGCCCTTTTACATTTTTAGCAAATAGCTCTGAGGAATTACAACAATTCCCCCAAATAAAGGAAATCGGTTTTAAAATAAATAATTCCATAAAGCTAAACTCATTCTCCTCCAACCGGGTAGATTATTTACGGATATATTTGATAGTGGATGGGAAATTTGAATGGTTAATCAATTCTAAACACGAGCTCCTATATCCAGGTGATGCTGCTATTATATTGCCTGGTCAAGAGATTGGAGGATTAAAGGAGTATATAGGAATCGGTGCATTTTATTGGTTACATCTAAAATTGGGAAAAACCTACCTAGATAGTAAAATTGATTTCGGTAAATGGAGTCGATTATCCAAAAGGGAAAGGCATATCATGTGGAAAATTCTGGTCATAAATGAATCTCCGGTCATAAACACCTCTGAACTCATACCCTATTTTCAAGAAATACAAAATGAAATCAGTGGACAGGAGTTGGGCTACACTACACGAGTCAACCACTTATTGGATTCGATGTTAATTCTCATCTGCAGATTGCTGACCAGACAGGCTGGCTCAAGAAGGGACTTTCCTCAGACATTCACCAATCTGGAAAAGAGCCTAAGGAAAAATCTTTCTCATAAGTGGACGGTGGAGGAAATGGCGGCTATGGTCGGTATGGGGTGCACAGCATTTACCGAGAAGGTAAAGTCTTATACCGGATTCCCACCCTTGCATTATTTAATTAACATCAGAATATCTGAGGCAATCAAACTTTTGAAGCTTCAAGAAGCAAATATTACCGACATTGCTCTGGAAACAGGCTTTTATTCTTCACAGCATTTCTCTACGACTTTTAAAAAGCTCACCGGACATACGCCAAATGAGTTCAGAAAACAAAATTCTCCCAAGGAATAAAACAATTCGAAACATGGAATGTATAATCACAATAGAAATAGGGACTAATGCCGTTAGAATAATGGCATTTGATCTGGCAGGAAATATAGTTGGTTCATCCAAGGGTTCTTACCCTACCTTCCATGTAGAGCCTGACTACAGCGAGCAGGATCCTGATCAGATGTTTATCACCATGCTTTATGTGATGAAAAACCTACTGAATGAGAAAATTCATCCTTTAAATTACCGCATCATCTCAATTTGTTTTAGCGCTTCAATGCATAGTGTTTTACCGATAGATAAGCATGGTGCTGCATTGGGAAACGCCATCACCTGGGCGGATAATCGGGGTAGAAAAGAGGCTGAAGATCTCAAAAGCTCATCGATAGGCAGTACAATATATAATTCTACCGGTACCCCGATACATCCCATGTCACCCTTGATTAAAATCGCTTGGCTCAACCGACAAGACCCGGAGCGATTCAGAAAAGCCTCCAAGTTCATCACCATCAAAACCTACATAATCCAACAGTTGACAAAAGAATATTATCTTGATTACAGTTTAGCATCTGCTACGGGGCTTCTGAATATTCATACCCGAAAATGGGAAGATACCGCCCTGGATTATGCCGGTATTACTACTGGTCGCCTACCGGAACTCGTACCTGTTTTTCATTCTCTAGGTACTATCCGGAAAGAATATCAAAAATCCCTGGGTTTGCCAAATGGAGTGAAAATAATTATTGGGTCAAGCGACGGTTGTCTTGCAACATTAGGCGGAGGTGTATGGGAGAAAGACAAGGCTACCATCACAATAGAAGACAGCGGGGCGGTACGAGTGGTGAGTGAGACCGTGCTGGAAGACAGCAAGCAGCGGCTTTTCAATTACCTATTGACGGATAAATATTATATCTCCGGAGGTCCAACAAATAACGGAGGAGTGGCTTTTGAATGGTTTGCTAAACAATTTGGAGACTTCAAAAACCTCTATGATGTTGAGAATGTCATGCAACACCTTGTTCATCAAGCAATGGATTCCCGACCTGGCTCAGATGGACTTTTGTTTCTACCCTATCTCTTAGGGGAAAGGGCTCCTATTTGGAATGCAAATGCAAGAGGAACATATTTTGGGATAAATATCAAACACGAGAAAAGGCATTTTATACGTGCCACTATTGAAGGCATACTCTACGAAATTTATAGTATAGGCAAAACACTCGAAGACCATAGAACAATCAATTCCCTTACTGCAAACGGGAGCTTTGCTTCCATTCCATTTTGTACACAGCTACTTGCGGATATTTTTAACAAACCTATAAGTATAGGTGTTAACCCCGACAGTATTGCACAAGGGGCATTTTTGCTCAGCGCCACGGATTTAGGGATCTATGATTCTTTAGATAACGCTGCTAAATCTGTAAAAATGGCGACCACGTTCGAGCCTTTCAAGCAAAACAATCCTATTTATATGAAATATTTCGAATTATTTGAAAGATTAAGCGTTAAACTCCAAGAAGAATTTTCTGAAATAACACGTTTACAAAATGAGAATTGAAGTATTATTCCCATAAATTAAACCTTTGTTATAAAATTCAAAGATTATATCATTTATACCTCTACAATTTACCATGGTACATTGGTTAAAATCATTTTTTTATGGAAAAATAATTTTTTTAAACATCACATCCTACATCCTTTATTTTTTCTAAGACTACCTCTACCCTGCTAGGAATATAATTGTTCAAAATCCAACGGCGGTCATTTTTGGAAGACTGAAAACATACCTTTATATACATTTAGATAAATTAAATTTATACACCTAAATAGATTCATATTTAAATCTATATAACGTAGAAATCATTCTAAATATGCGTAAAATTTGGATATAGTAAAGTTTAATTTTCAATAGATAATTCAATCTATTTATTAACAATAAAACCCAATCAAATGAAAAACAACTACTTGTTGTACGGCATTGCTGTGCTCGTGCATCTGGGTGTCTTGTCCCAATCGGGACTAGCACACGCATCCACAGACCTAAGTTACAGTATCTCAAACCTATTATTATACGAACAGCCCCCCAATCAAGAACAGGCAGTCATTTCCGGTAAAGTGACTGATGAAAATGGAGAATCCGTACCGGGAGTTACCGTACTTATCAAAGGCACTACTATAGGTACCACCACTGATATCAACGGTGAATACACCATAGAATTTGAGGAGGATAACAGTATCCTCATCTTTTCCTTTATTGGATTCACTACCCAAGAAATCCCAACGGCAGGAAAATCCATCATCAATGTGACGCTGGCAATAGACGAGAAATCACTTGAAGAAGTGGTGGTAACAGCGTTGGGAATAGAGAAGGAGTCTAAAAAATTGGGGTATTCGGCCACTTCGGTGAATACAGATGAGCTGGTGACCAACAGGACAACCAATGTAATGGAGTCTCTGGAAGGAAAAGTAGCAGGGCTTAATATAACTCCTCCTGCAGCTGGTGCGGGCTCCAGTACCCAGATCAGATTGAGGGGACAGTCGGCTTTTGCCGGAGCGAATAATGCTCCACTGATAGTCATCAACGGCCTTCCTATGGATCAGGGAGCAAGAGGAGTAAATGGAGTCGGCCAACAACGGGATCGAGGAGACAACCTTCAAAATATCAATCCGGATGATATAGAAAGTATGACCGTACTCAAAGGAGCCACTGCGGCTGCTTTATATGGAGCCAGAGCTGCCAATGGGGCGATCATAATCACTACCAAATCCGGTAAGGCTGGTACAGGTATTGGGGTAGATTTTACCTCAAGTTATACCAGTTCCCAGCCACTGAATTTTATGGACGAACTGACCCAGACAGAATATGGGATCGGGACCGGTGGAGTCAGACCCCAGACACAAGGCGACGCACAGTCTTATGGGCAGTTTGGGTTTGGTGAAAGATTAGACGGAGCGCCTACCATAAATTTTGATGGTGAAATGCGCCCCTATTCAGCTTATCCTTATCAGTTATATGACTTTCTACAGAACGGATCAAACTGGACAAATACTATAGGTATTTCAGGTGGTACCGGAAAAGGCAGTTTTAGGGTGTCTTTTTCCAATGTAGATGCAAAAGGTATCCAGCCGATGAACGAATACACCAAAAGGATATTCAATGTAGGCATTAATCACAGTCTCTCAGATAAACTTAAATTCCAGCTAAATATCAATTATGCCAACGAGTACAATCTGAATCCTCCTCAAATCGGTACTCAAGGAGATGGTGCTATCAACTTCTTCAACAGGATGGGAATCTCCACCCCCATGGCCGCATATAGAGATAATGCGGTGGATCCAGCCACAGGTGCCGAGTTACGGACAAATGGATTTCTAGGGACTATAAACAATCCATACTACCCTCTTCAAGGTGGTCAATATTTCAAAGAAAGAAGAAACAGGCTTTTAGGAACGGCTACCTTACGCTATGAAATAACCGATTGGCTCTATGCTCAAGGAAGGATTAACTACGATTATGGAACTGTGTTCGCAGAATGGAACAGACTGAATGGTACCGGATCTGCTACCTTATTCCAGGACGATGGGACCTACCGGGGCAATTATGACCTGGCACAGACCATCACCACAGATATCAATGCGGACTTTTTAGTCGGGGTTGACAAGACGTTTGATAAATTCTCTGTTGAGGCAAGTTTTGGCGGTAACACCTGGCAGCCGCAGTGGCAAAACACAACCCAGTCTTCCAGCAATTTTGTGGTGGCAAACCTATATTCTATTGCAAACGGTACCATCAGAAACCAAGGCTATGGCTTTTCAGAAAGCCGTGTAAATTCCTTATATGGATTGGCAGAATTTGGTTATAACGGAATGCTATACCTCAACTTCACAGGTAGAAATGATTGGTTTTCAGTATTGAATCCTACAAATAATTCCAAATTTTACCCTTCTGTCTCAGGTAGTTTCATTTTTTCTGAACTACTGACCAATGTCACCTGGCTCTCTTATGCCAAACTACGGGGATCATGGGCAGAAGTAGGGAGCACAAACGGGGTGGGAACTTACGAAGGGCTCCTGACTTACAGCATAAACCAAAACCAGTTTAATGGTCAGACTTTAGCTGGTGTAAGCGGGAATTTTGCTCCCAATACTAATTTACAGCCATTCACAGTCACAGAAAAGGAAATCGGTCTGGAAGTGCGCCTCTTTGACAATAGATTGTTGCTGGATGTTGCCGCTTTTGAAAAAATCACCACTGATCAGATTCTAGATGTAAAACTATCCAATACTTCAGGATATACCGATTCCAAACAAAACACTGCTTCATTAAAAAACAGTGGACTGGAATTCCTCATTGAGTATGCCCCAATTGAAACAGCCAGTTTTCGTTGGACGAGTAGCTGGAACAGTGCTTACCTTACCACTAAAGTATTGGATGTGGGAAATGAAAGCGGAACTATGTTGGTGGTTTCTTTCAACGACACGGGGAATGAATTTCTAGGCCAGTTACGATACACAGAAGGATTCCCTATGAACCAGCTGTACACCAGAACCTACCTGAGAAATGAGAATGGTGACATACTGGTAACTGATCAAGGCCGGCTAAGAGCCACTAATTCCAGTACACCGGGAGGAGAAGATACAAATGGATTTCTGCCGATCGGAAGTTCTATCCCTAAGCATACAGGAGGTTGGACAAACACATTTACCTACAAGAAATTGAGTGTTGGTGTACATATAGATTACAAGTTTGGTGGGATGATTATGTCCTCCACTCATCTGAATATGCTTAGACAAGGGCACTCCCAGCTTTCTCTACAAGGCAGAAGAGAGGGCGAAAATGGACTGATATTCCCAGGTGTATATGATAACGGGGAGCCAAACACTACAGTGGTGTCAAATTTACAAGGCTTTTACGCTGACTATAGAAACCTACAAATCGGTGATCCGCTTGTTTTCAAATCGGATTTTGTAAAGCTGAGAAATGTATCAATATCCTACAACTTGACCGAAGCCATAAGCAGTTTGTCATTTATGAAATTCGTGAAAGGTCTGTCTATATCAGCTGCAGCCCGAAATCTCGCAATTCTTTATAAAGACCTGCCAGGCTTGGATCCTGAAGCAGTACAATCTTCAGGGGATTTTAGGGCAGGTTACGAAAACTCTTCCCTGCCTACTACCCGAAATTTTAACGTCAGCTTAAATGTTAAATTCTAAAGCCATGAAATCATTCAAGCAATATACTCTATTAGTGACCGCATTACTTCTTTTGGGGAGCTGTGACAAGGATTTTATAGATATTAATACAAATCCATATGCAGTGACAGAAATTGACCCGGCTTTGTTATTTGCCGGAGCTCAGAGAACCCATTTGGGAAATTGGACAGCAGAACACACCATTGTCCAGCAATTTGTAAATCCTTACAACCAAGGTGCTACGTTGGGATTTAATTTCAATGAAGATATAGATGGGGTAAGTAATCCCAAATGGGATCAATCCTATCCAGGCCCCATTAAGAACATGATGCAGGCCATGAGTTTATTAGGTCTGGATACGGAGCGAAGTAATCTGTACAATATGCTGAGGATATGGAAAGCCCAAGTATTCATGGGCTTGGTTGATTCCTACGGAGACATACCCTATTTCGATGCTGGAAAGGCAGTTACCGAAGGGGTATTCTTCCCGGCTTATGATGACGATGCGGCTATTTATGAAGATCTGCAAAAGGAATTGACTGAAGCTGTGTCTGCACTGAATCCGTCTGCAGACTATGTAGCAGAAGATTTGTTTTTTGGCAACAACAGTGAAAGTCCATCAGGCAATGCCTCAGCGCAGGTAGAGCAATGGAAAAAACTTGGCAATTCGCTTCTTCTAAGACTAGGAATGCGCTACTCGAAAATAGATGAATCCAAAGCTCAAGCCATAGTAACCCAAGCATTTAATGCCGGTGTGATGACTTCCAACGCTGACAATGCCTATGTGAAATACGACGGAACCTTATATACCCAAAATGAAAACAGCAACTTAAGGAATTTCTCCTATTTCAATTATGCGGCTGAGCCATTTGTGAACCAACTGAAGTCAACAAATGATCCCAGAGGTCAATATATACTGGCCATCTATGAGGATCCTGCAGCTGTGGCAAATGACTTTAATCCAGACACTGAACTAACCAACCAATACGGTGTTCCTGTGGGTGTGATCAGTACTGATCTGGCAGATCCAAATGGCCCATACCGGGGAGCCAGGGGTGGTGGACTTGACTATTCCCAGTTGAATATTTATTCAGTGGTGTCCCCCGCAGCTCCAGACTTTTGGGTTACCTATGCGCAGACATCCTTTCTGCTAGCGGAAGCTGTGCAAAGAGGATGGATAGCGGGAAACGCCCAGACTTATTATGAAAATGGTGTAAGAGCTGATTTGAAGGTATATGAACTTTATCCACAAACTAACCCGATTACTGATGCGGAAATCGAAGCATATTTGGCTCAGGATGGAGTTGCATATAATTCTGAGGATGCCCTGAAACTTATCAATATCCAGTATTGGATAGCAAACATCAGAAATGGAACAGAGGCTTTCGCAAATTTTAGAAGAAGTGGATTCCCAGAATTAAGCCCAAATCTGTCCAACAATAATCTCCAAGGTGGATTTGCAAGACGATTGTCCTATCCTGATTATGAAGGTTCTACCAATACGGATCACTACACCGCGGCTTCTGAAGCTATGGGTGGAGACAATTTACTTTCCCGTGTATTCTGGGATATTCCCTAAATTCCCGGAAAGAATCACGCATATTGTTTTCGTATGGGTCAATAATAGTATGAATAAAAAAATCGGATTTTAGGAATAGAGTAGAAAGATAGGGATTAGTTCCCTATCCGTCCTCTCACACCACCGTACGTACAATCCATGCACCTAAAAAAGGTGGCAGAACGTTCTGCCACCTTTTTTCATATTTAATATAGATCGGGTTATTATTTCTTTTGATTTGTAATCGAACTGATCTAACTACTACTTTACTCTCGTCCCTTCAGCATCAAACATGCCCATCAAATCACCATTCGCGTGGTCATCGTCCACTTTTGTCAGGGAAAGAGTTACATCATAGCCGCTTATGTTAAAGGCAGTATTGATCACATCTCCGCTGATCGTAGCTGAACTCATTTTCTTCTCTTCAGTAGCTCCTTCTTCCGTAAAATAGCCTGTTGTCTTACCATCTTTCGTTTCAAAGCGCAGAGGGATAGTAGCGTCGCCATTCGGGGTTCCTTTGACAAGTACATTCCATTTACCTTCAAAATATTTTTCATCCGGACTAGTTAGTGCAAACGCCAAACTAATCGATACTAACAGCACCAAGCTGCTTAAGAATGTAATTTTAATTTTCATATGATTATAATTTGATTTTAAAGGCCATCCCGATAGCTATCGGGAAGAATCTCGCATAACGGATAATCATCCCTCTGTGTGATGCTTTCGTCATGCTCGATTTCATAGGGATTTGGGTAAATGTTTTAAATTGATACAATAAGAAAAAAATACCTGAATACTCAAATTTTGGGGAAAGATTTTTTATACAAAAAGTCTTTATAGGTAAGATTTGATCCACGCAGATCCCTGATATAAACAGTAAGATCCTACAGAAAGTATGATGTGTAACGTCTCTGGGATTAGCAACATGGACATCAAAAAAAACCAAGCAAATTAGGGATGATGAAAGCTCGGCTGCCTTAAAAAGCAAATAGGAAAACATTTCTGTTTTCCTATTTGAGCCTCCTATCGGGATCGAACCAATGACCTACTGATTACAAGTCAGTTGCTCTACCAGCTGAGCTAAGGAGGCTTATTCCCTTATTGTGATGCAAATATAGCCGTTCACTTTATTTGCTCCAAACCCTCAGAAAAGAAAAATCCTATCTTCCTTATTCTGAGTGAGAAAAATTTAAAACTCCCTTAATATTGACAGCTTACTTTTCAATTTCCCGATTTCTTCTTCAGCTTTTTGAATTTTAAGATCAAACTGATCTTTCAACTTGTCTGCTGTTTTGGAGGCAGCAAAGAATTCTAAATTGTTTTTCCAAAGCGTGATGTTATTTTCCAACTCAGAAATTTGCTTACGGATACCATGCTCTTTCTTGTTCAGCGTTTTCACTGAATTAGGATCTGACTGTAGTCTGTTCAGATTTAACCTAAACAAAAAGTCTTCTCTTCCTTCACCTTCAGGACTTAACTTCTCCAGGTAAAGATCTACAGCTGTTTTGAATTGGGCTTGTATCTCTTTCATGGCTTTCCTTGGTACAAAACCTAGATCATTGAAATCACCAACTAACTTGGTCAACGCTTCCTCGGAAACTTCGCCACTGGCAGCTGCATCAGTTATCTGCTTGCAGATAGCCTGCTTGCTAACAAGATTATTTTCGAACTCAGCATTGGATTGCTTATTGGATTCTCTCCTATTGTCAAAGAAAGTATCACAAGCAAGCTTAAAACGCTTGTAAAGGCTGTCTCTGCTTTTCTCAGGTGTTGGGCCAAGTTTTTTCCAATCTTGCTGAAGCTTCACCAGAGCATTGGCTGTATTTTGCCAATCTGTATTGTCTTTTAATTCTTCTGCTTTAGTGATTAATTCCTCTGCTTTTGCTTGGTTAGTCGCCCGAATCTCATCTAATTCTTTAAAGAATAAATTCTTATTATGGAAGAATTGCTTGAAGGATGCCCAAAATGCCTTATTAATTTCCTTACCGGATTCTCTAGGCACTGGTCCTATTTTCTCCCAGCTTTTCTGAACTTCCAAGATCTCTTTAGTCTTGATATTCCAATCACGGATTCTATCAGCTTTAAATTCAGCGAAGGGCTTTAATGCCTCAATTAAAGCTTCTTTTTGGTCTTGATTTACCTTGAAAACTTCTTTTTGGCCTTCATAGAAGTCCTTTCTACGATCATATACCGCATCAGATGCACCTTTGAATTTTTGCCATAATGCCTCTTGCTCATCTCTAGGAACAGGGCCAATGTGTTTAAATTCTTCATGAAGGTCATTCAAAGCTTTGATTGCATCTTTTAGATCTTTTACATCTTTCAATGCCACAGCTTTTTCTACAAGCTCCAATTTACTTTCTAGGTTTTTCTTACGATCGAGTTCTTTGAGCTCAAAATAGATACTTCTATTGTCATAGAAGCGATCCATCAGTGCATTGTAGCTAGCCCAAAGACTTCTATTTTGTGAGGGTGGTACTTGACCTATACTTTTCCACTCTTCCTGTACAGCTTTGATTGTAGCCATACTTAAGGTGGTTTCTTCTCCATCGACTAGATCTCGGAGTTTATTTAGCAACTCAGTCTTCGCCGCTAAATTCGTTTCCTTTTTCTTCTCAGCCTCTTTACGAAGCGCTCCAAGTTGATGACGGTATTCGTAATAGTAAGTATTGAATTCTTTCTCTTCATCGCTTGGACGGAAGTCAAAATCATCTTCCATTCCACCTTCAGCTTTGAATTTCTCTAGCGCTTCCTCTTTTTCCTTTTGCGTGAATTCATCAAAAGCCGTCTTGATTTCATGGACAAGCTTATCAATTCTGTAAATATTATCTTGCTTAATCTTACTTTTCAGTAAAGCTACTAGTTCGATTTTGGAAAGTGTGGTGACATCAATTCCTTCTTCATGGTGTTCATCTTCTTCCTCTTCTGATTCGTTATCCTCAGACTCTGCATCTGTAGACGGTTTAGAGGGATTAGGCTCTTCCTCTGCTTTTGTCTCGGAGGTTACTCCTTCGTCACTTTCAGACGGAGCAGTTATTTCTTCATTTGAAGCAGGCTCAGTTATTTCGGATGATTGGATCTCAGCTTTAGCTTGGGATTCTTCAGCTAATTCTTCACTAGTTTCTGCAGGCTCAGCTGTGTCTTCTGAATCCTCGGATGGTTCTGTAGCAGTAGCTTTCTCTTCAGCAGTCTCAACTTCAGGTACAGACTCACTGGTCTGATCAGCCACAATTTCTTCGTTAGCTTCAGAATTAGTTTCCTTTTCGATACCCTTTGCCTCATCAGAATTGGAGGCTTGAGTCACCTTGTCCTTGTCGGACAAATCATTACTTTTATCAGTCATAAAAACAGTACTATTAGGCGGCAATATGGGCAAAAGTAGGGATTTTGCCTAATTTAATCTTGGATCAAGAGGATAATTTGCTATTACTTTAAACTCCCCTCCCATATTCTTGAGCAAGTTTTTCCATAGTTCTTCGGGGGTAAAATCAAACGTTTTCTCTCCTAGATTTTCTCTACAAATAATCCAAGTTTCATCTGACAACTCTTCATCCAATTGATCAGAACCCCATCCACTATAGCCTAGGAAAAAACGAACTGAATCCGGGTCAAATACACCTAATTTCAATTTTTCGACTAATGACTCATAATCTCCTCCCCACCAAATATTCTCCCCTAAAGAAATACTTCCCTCCAAGGTCTTTTCACCAACATATATAAAATGTAAGGTATTCTGTTCAACAGGCCCACCAACAAACACATCCTTATCCAAAAAAGCTAATGCTTCCACAAGTTCACCCAGTTTAAGGATTGAAGGTTTGTTAATTATTAGGCCAAAACTCCCCTCTTCGGAATGTTCACATAGTAAAACCACAGAGCGAACGAAATTTTCGTCTTGCAAAAATGGCTCGGAAATTAGAAGATCACCGGCCTTAGGGTTACGTTGTTCATCTTTACTCATTCTTATCTAAAATCTAATTTCTCGAAAAATATAGACCATAATTTTTTAAATGCAATGCCTATAGTAGTTTTATATGTAAGATTTTATTGATTAACAACCTCCTATGAACATCTCAGCAATACGTAAAGACTATTCTATTAAATCTCTGGATATCAGCGATGTAAATTCAAATCCAATTATCCAATTCGGGTTATGGTTTGAGGAGGCTATAAATGCAGAAGTTCTGGAAGTCAATGCCATGACTGTTTCTACTTTAGGCTTGGATGGCTCTCCCAATGCTAGAATTTTATTATTAAAAGGTGTCGATACAGGTTTTGTTTTTTTTACCAACTATATAAGCGAAAAAGGAAAGGAACTTGAAAAGCATAATACTGCTTCTTTGACTTTCTTCTGGCCTGAGTTGGAGCGTCAAGTTCGCGTACGGGGGGAAGTAGAAAAAATAACTGCTGAAGAATCCGATACCTATTTCTTCTCTAGACCTTTAGGATCACAAATTGGCGCATGGGTATCACCACAGAGTCAAGTGCTCGATTCACGAGCAGATCTTAATGATAGACTGTTAGATATTGAAAATCAGTTCACTAAGAAAGAAATAACAAGACCTCCTCATTGGGGTGGTTATCGATTGATGCCATCGACGATGGAATTCTGGCAAGGCAGACCAAGTCGACTTCATGACAGAATCAAATACGATCTAAAAGATGGTAAATGGACAATCGTAAGGCTAGCACCTTGATTACTTCAGCTCAAAAAGATTATCAGTACCTATCATGCGCTCCACAGTAAATCCTTCGCCATATTTCACTAGGATTTTATGACCAAATTCTCTAGCTCTAGCCTCAATAAATGGAAGAAAATCAGGATCAGATATAAAACTTGCAGGTTCTTCGCTTGAAGGATCGTAGAATTGAGATTGGAACGCTAAAATACTGTCGATTTTTATTTGCCAATAAGGAGTAATATCCATCACTAAATCTGGTTCAATGTAATTGTTTTGGATATAGTGATAGACAAATTTTGGTCTCCAGGCCTCTTGAGCAACCCCATCAAGATGGGTTTCTATCTTGCGAAGCCCGCTCATAAAGCAAGCAGTACTTGCCAGGTTAGATCCTTTTTCATGATCTGGGTGTCTATCAGATACAGCATTCGCCAAAACAATATCCGGCTTGTATTTTCTGATCATTTCGATCAGTTTCAACTGATGTGCTTCATCATTTTGAAAATACACATCCTTGAAACCTAAGTTTTCTCTGGCAGATAGTTTAAGAATTTTACTGGAAGCATCCGCTTCCTGAAGGCGTATTTCAGGCGTCCCACGCGTTCCCATTTCGCCCTGGGTAAAATCCACCACTCCTACTTTGTATCCTCTGGCTACGTGCGAAGCTATAGTTCCAGAACATCCTAACTCGGCATCATCAGGATGTGCGGAAAAAACTAAAATATCCAGCTTTGTCATTTTCTAATTTTGCTATTTAACACGAAGGTTCTGTCCTATTCTTAAAACTTCTCTGGTAGATATATTGTTTAATCTAGTCAACGAACTGACAGATACGCCGTATTTACGTGCTATGGATCCTAAACTTTCTCCTTTTCGAACTTTATGGTAAGCGTTTGTTCTAGCCTGAATGATATTTCCAAAAAGATCAGGAGTTATTAAATAGTTTTGGCCCAAAATTTTATAATCAGGAAAATCATATACCTTCTCAGCATCAAATGCTAACCCCCGATAGCGTAGCTCATAGTGCAGATGTGAACCTGTACTTCTACCTGTACTCCCCCCTTTTGCTATTAAGTCGCCGGCCTTTACTTCCTGGCCTACATCAACGAGTTGTTTAGATAAATGGCCATAAAGGGTTTCTATTCCATTTTTATGGCGAATTACAATATAATAGCCATAACCATATCTATCGTAAGATTTCACGCGCACTATTCCATCAAAACCGCTATATACAGGATCACCTGTATTCAAATCCAAGTCTGTTCCATAATGCCACCTTCGCCATCTATAGCCATAAGGTGAAGTTACTGGAGTTGTCTCTAAAGGCATTTTCCAATTGTATCCAAAAAATTCGTCATAAAGACGAATGTTTACAGTATCAGTAAAGGTTTTGGGATCGAAATTATAAATGTCAATTTTATTGGAATCCCATGATGAGTAATACTCAAATGCTGTGACCCAAATACTATCAATTTGAATTTGTTCAGAAACCTTGATAAGTTGATTAGTTGGCGCCCAGATCATGATATCCTGATCCTCACTAATGATTGAACGTACGCGACCTAGATTCACATTATTTTCGAAAATAATAGAATCAGTAACTGAAGATAGCGTCCTAAGGTAAGATTCCTGATCGAAAGCCCTCAATTCTATATTTCTCCTCTCTTGGCCTGCTCCAGAGGATTGTGTAGTGTTATTTTTCTTAATAATCTTTGGAAAAATTTGAGCATTGACACTTAAAGCGCCAATGCTCAGATTTATACAAAAGACTACAAATAGGATCGAATACCTCATTTATTGGGTTTAATCATTCTCGAACTCTGCCAAATAGCGCTCAGCATCTAAAGCGGCCATACAACCGGTACCCGCCGCAGTGACTGCCTGTCTGTAGATGTTATCTTGAGCATCTCCACAAGCAAAAACGCCTTCTACATTGGTTTTGGTACTTCCTGGGATAGTTTTGATATACCCGGCATCATCCATATGAATAAACTCTTTAAATATGCCGGTGTTTGGTTCATGACCAATAGCAACAAAGAAGCCAGAAATAGCGATTTCTGATTTTTCTCCTGTTTTGTTGTTAAAGATTCTTACCCCATTTACCTCATCATCCCCCAGTATCTCATCAGTCTCTGTATTCCACAGAACTTCGATCTTAGGATTGTTTATTACACGTTTTTGCATAATCTGAGATGCACGCATTTCATCTTTTCGGATTAGCATATAAACCTTACTACAGATGTTAGAAAGGTATAAGGCTTCTTCACAAGCAGTATCCCCTGCTCCAACTATCGCAACTTCCTGACCTCTAAAAAAGAAACCATCGCAAACAGCACATGCAGAAACACCTTTGCCGTTCAGACGAGTTTCACTTTCAATTCCAAGCCACTTGGCAGAAGCACCAGTTGAAATCAAAACCGTATCTGCGTGAATGGTGATTTGTTCATCGATGATCACCGTATGTGGCTTTGTAGTAAAATCTACACTTGTAGCTAAGCCATATTTTACTTGAGTACCAAAGCGTTCCGCTTGTTTTCTAAAGTCTTCCATCATCTCAGGGCCAGCCACTCCGTTTGGATAGCCTGGATAATTTTCAACATCATTTGTTATGGTCAATTGACCTCCTGGCTGTCCGCCAGTATATAGTACAGGAGAAAGTCCTGCTCTAGAAGCGTATATAGCTGCAGTATATCCTGCAGGTCCTGATCCAATGATCAAAACTTTTACTTTTTCAATTTCTGGTTTCATTAATAGTAAAGTATTAAATCGGGCAAATTTTATGAATTCTACTCTAGTAACAAAGTTGCATATTGTTAAAATTCCCTAAGCATTTGACACTGGGGAAATATTACACTGACGATCAGAACTAAGGCAAAACATGTTGAATAAAAAAAGGGGGCTAATAACCCCCTTGCTTGTATTGTTTGCTTACTTATCCGAGGTAAGGTTTTAGCGTCTTACTACGGGATGTATGTCTGAGACGGCGAATAGCCTTCTCTTTGATCTGTCTTACCCGCTCTCTTGTAAGGTTAAATTTCTCACCTATTTCTTCCAAGGTCATGGCATGTTCACCATTTAAACCAAAGTAAAGTGTGATTACATCAGCCTCCCGTTGCGTTAAGGTGGAAAGTGCACGTTGAACTTCCTTACGAAGGGAATCATTCATCAAGCCATCATCTGGCTTTTCGTCTCCGTCATTTTCCAATACATCCAATAGGCTGTTTTCTTCACCTTGTACGAATGGCGCATCCATGGATACGTGGCGACCAGAAATCTTCATTGTATCCACTACCTCATTCGCAGTTACTTCAAGCACCTCTGCCAATTCTTCTGGTGAAGGCTCACGCTCAAATTTCTGCTCTAGCTCACTGAATGTCTTGCTGATCTTATTCAATGAACCCACACGGTTCAATGGAAGACGAACAATTCTAGACTGCTCAGCCAGTGCCTGAAGGATAGATTGTCTAATCCACCATACGGCATAAGATATGAATTTAAATCCACGAGTTTCATCAAATCGCTGTGCAGCTTTAATCAATCCAAGGTTACCCTCATTGATCAAATCTCCCAAAGAAAGTCCTTGGTTTTGGTACTGCTTGGCAACTGATACTACAAATCGAAGATTGGCCTTAGTTAATTTCTCGAGGGCCAATTGGTCACCTTCTCGAATTCTCTTGGCCAGAACTACCTCTTCATCTGCTGTCAACAGGTCAACTTTTCCAATCTCTTGAAGATATTTATCCAGGGACTGACTTTCTCTGTTGGTAATCTGTTTGCTAATCTTTAGCTGCCTCATTCAGGAATATGATTTGTGAATTTTAATATATTAAGAGAATCAAATTAATCAATTGTTTCGATTAACCTTATGCACTCGGTGTTGGTTTTTCAGGTTTTGGCAATAATGCCTTTCTAGAAAGCTTAAATTTGCCAGTTTTCTTATCGACGTCAATCAATTTAACCTGTATTTCTTCGCCTGGCTCAAGTACACCATCCATAGTTTCTACACGTTCGTGCTTAATCTCGGAGATATGAAGTAAACCATCCTTACCCGGCATAAATTCCACAAAAGCTCCAAAAGGTTGAATATTTTTCACTTTACCAGTGTAAGTCTCCCCTATTTCAGGCTGAGCCACAATTGATTTGATACGTGAAAGCGCAGCATTAAGTTTATCTTGATTAGCAGAGAAAATATTAATTTTACCCTGATTGTCTATTTCTTCGATCACGATAGTAGCTCCAGTATCCTTCTGAATTTCCTGAATTACTTTACCGCCTGGCCCGATCACTGCACCGATCAATTCCTTTGGAATCATCATGATGAATGATCTTGGAGTATGTGGCTTCAATTCTGACTTAGGCGCCGCAAGTGTTTTAGTGATTTCATCTAAAATATGAAGTCTTCCGTCTTTAGCTTGAAGCAAAGCCTCTTTCAAAACAGAGTAATCCAATCCTTCTACTTTCAAATCCATCTGACAAGCAGTGATTCCTTTCGCAGTACCAGTCACTTTGAAATCCATATCACCTAGGTGATCTTCGTCTCCCAAAATATCAGATAAAATAGAGTACTTTCCGGTTTTCGCATCAGAGATCATACCCATTGCAATACCAGTTACTGCTGATTTGATAGGAATACCTGCATCCATCAAAGCTAATGAACCAGCACAAACCGTAGCCATAGAAGACGAACCGTTAGATTCCAAAATATCCGAAACGATACGAATTGTATATGGATTCTGATCAGCAGGAGGAAGTACCTTTTTCAAAGCTCTCATAGCAAGGTTGCCATGGCCTACTTCTCTTCTTCCTGGTCCTCTGTTTATTTTCACCTCACCGGTAGAGAATCCTGGGAAATTATAATGTAGATAGAACTTATTGTAACCTGAAATGGTCGCTCCATCTACCATCATTTCGTCCATCTTAGTACCTAAGGTACAGGTCGTCAATGATTGAGTTTCTCCTCTGGTAAATACCGCAGAACCGTGAGCAGATGGCAGGTAATCAACAACAGACCAAATAGGTCTCACTTCGTCAAGTTTTCTACCATCCAATCTTTTCTTCTCGTCTAAGGTCAAGTTTCTAGCTGCTTCTTTATGGATTTTGCTAAAATATGGACCAATTAAACTTGCTTCAAACTCATGCTCTTCGCCTAGGCTAGCTACAAATTCTTCTTTGATTTCTTTGATCAAAGAAGAACGTTCAGATTTATTAGCGATTAGTTTGCTTACTGATGCATAAAGTTTGTCATAAACATCAGCTCTCATTTTATCAAAAAGTGCTGGATCAGACTTCTCGTGATTGTATTCTCTTTTTACTTCTTTGCCTACAAGCTTGGTTAGCTCGATTTGAGCTTGGCAATGTCTCTTGATTTCTTCATGAGCGTATTGCATTGCTTCCAGCATCTCTTCTTCTTGGATCTCATTAGCTTCACCTTCTACCATTAAGATGAATTCTAGCGAACCAGCTACGATAAATTCTAAAGAAGCTTTTTCCAACTCTGTTGGGGATGGATTGATTTTCAGTTTACCATCTATTTTCGCTACTCGAACTTCTGAGATAGGGCCATTGAAAGGGATATCAGAAACAGCCAAAGCTGCAGAAGCAGCAAGACCAGCCAATGCATCTGGAAGCACATCCTCATCTCCACTGATTAATGTGATAGCGATCTGAGTATCTGCGTGGTAATCATCTGGGAAAATTGGGCGAATAGCTCTATCTACGATACGGCTAATCAAAATTTCGTAATCGGAAAGTCTTCCTTCTCTCTTTAAAAATCCTCCAGGAATCTTTCCTGAGGAAGCAAATTTCTCTTGGTAGTCAACAGACATAGGTAAAAAATCCACTCCTTCTCCAGCTTCCTTCTTGGACATTACTGTAGCCAAAAGCATAGCTTTCCCCATCTTTACTACTACTGATCCATCAGCCTGCTTTGCCAATGCACCTGTTTCTATTGTAATTTCTCTGCCATCTTCTAGGGTGATGGTCTTGGTGATTAAGTTCGGTAACATAAATGATTGTTAGTTTGCGTCGTTAGTGATAAAAGTCTTCGTATAACCTTAAAAATAAAAAAGTAAGGTCCTCACTCTAGAGAACCTTACTAGTTTGGTTATTTTCTGATTCCTAGCTCGGCGATGATTGATCTGTATCGCTCGATTTCTTTCTTGTGAAGGTAATCCAATAGGCTTCTTCTTTTACCTACAAGCTTCAACAAACCAAGTCTTGAGGAGTGATCCTTCTTATTTGACTTCAAATGCTCAGTCAAATGCTTGATTCTGTGTGTAAAGAGGGCAATCTGAGACTCAGGAGATCCTGTGTCAGTAGCAGATTTTAACCGTCCATGATTCTTAAATAACTCTTCTTTAATCTCTGAGGATAAATACATGTTTAGCTAAATTTTGTAAAACAACCACAAAGGTAAGGTTAATTTTGAGAAAATGAAAGCTTAATGCGCTTTTGAAACAAGAACTTTAAAGCGCTTCTGAATGCTTTTCCAGATATTCACATAGAAGTCCGGCTCGAACAATCTAGCATCCTTTCTAGC
This sequence comes from Algoriphagus aurantiacus, assembly GCF_035156405.1. Lineage (NCBI taxonomy): Bacteria > Pseudomonadati > Bacteroidota > Cytophagia > Cytophagales > Cyclobacteriaceae > Algoriphagus > Algoriphagus aurantiacus. Next base: position 247,555 of record NZ_JAXRUT010000002.1, read on the forward strand.
CTGCTTCACAAAAAACAATCCAAAAGGAAGTAAGCATAGATTTGAAAACCAAGTTCCAAATAAAGGGTCAGCAATCCCTTCTTTTGCCCATTTCTCCCCAGTAATTGTGAGCATGTAATAGACAATAAAGAAAATAATAGAAACCAGCACAGGCATTCCCAACCCACCCTTTTTGATGATGGCACCAAGTGGTGCACCAATCAAAAACATTGCAAAACACGCAAATGCTTGGGTATATTTTTGATACCATGAGATCTGATATCTTCTATATTCTCGTTGGTAATTGTCGATTTGGTCATTCTTAATTCCAAATGAATTCTTGAGGCTTCTTGAACTAGTCAATGCTATAGTAATTGAGGTCTGATTATAATTCCGACTTGTGACTAAGGAATCAATCCGGGCACGTTCCTTATCCGTCAAAGGAGCAGTCCTGCGTACTTTCAGTTCTTTTTTGGGAGGTACAATTCGATTAGTATCTAATTCAGCAAGTTTATTTTCCTCCAATTGCCTGTTTTTAGATGAAAGAAGAATCGAGTCATTTGTAGGGATTTTACTTGCAGCCTTGACTGACCTTGCAGAGGGAACAATAGAATCATCTGATGCTATTAATCTTGTTTCAGGATTATCAGTTAATACCGAAATGGTGTCGTTTTGGATTTGATTCTTTGCCTGTTCGAGAGAATCTGCAAGTGCTCTTTCCCTTTTCATTTTTAGTGTTTTGATAGAATCATCCAAAGATTTGCGTTCGGCTATATCAGCCGCAGGTTTGAACTTTCTATTTCTAGCAAAAAAGGAATAATTACTTTCCGCTTCCCTGTAATTTTGAAAGCGCTGCTCATTAACCAATGAACCAATTGAATCAAGTCCTTCCTTAATTTGGGAAATGTTTTTAATAGAGCGATTAGTAGACCATGCATCTTCCGCCGTCCTGTTGAGTTTGAAGGTATTATTCAAGTCAAACACAATCTCATTCTTATCAAATGACGTTCGCTTAAATTCTGCAGGCTTGCTATTGATTCCTCTACTTGGTCTGTCTTCACGGTAATTAATACCGTTATACAAAGTGAGCTTCATATAATTTTCGCTGAAAAAAGGCTCCATACTACCCGAATCAGCAAGAGTGACATCCAAGTTGGCTGATTCACCCCCGGCATGGCTATAAATCAAAATATCATTGAGCCCATACTCTCCTACTTTGTCATTTACCTTAATACTATACCCTGGAATACCATCGTAGAAAACACCCGCTTTGATATCCAGTGCAGGGGATTTCATCCGGATATCATATAGTAAACTGAAAGTCTTAAGGTTTACTTTCGGCACCAGATAATTATTAGAAAGGTAGGCTGCAAACGATAATACAATCACAAAAACTCCAATGGGCCGAAGTGCACGAAGCAAAGAGATTCCGCTACTTTTGATGGCTGTGAGCTCAAAATGCTCCCCTAGATTTCCAAAGGTCATCAAACTGGAAAGTAATACAGCTAGAGGTAATGCCATGGGAGAAATGCTGATCACGAAATACCCAATCAGCTCCATATAGATCCAAAAACCCAGGCCTTTCCCAAAAATCTCATCGAAGTATTTCAGCATGTTGACTGTCAACAAGATGAAATCCACGACAATAAAAGTCAATAAAAATGGGCCCAAAAATGACCCAAGTATAAGTTTATCTAGTTTCTTCATTATTCAAACTGCTCACAAGGCAAATACGAAGCCTCGGAGGCGAAGTTCAAAATTGGTAAAATCAATTGAGATTACCCACCAATAATATCTTTCAATCTTCCGATCATGCCTTCCCAAATCGCGATTAGCTCTTCATCATCGTAAACATCTGAATAATCAATCACTTTTAAAAACAGCGTTTGGGTAAGATCGTTTTCTTCCAGTTTAAATTCAATGAACGCATGATCTGACTCGTCTGGATTTTTCGGGTCATAAAATTCAAATTTCACATGGGAATTGCTACGTTGAGAAGCTAAACGGGCATAATGATCTTCATTGTCAAAATTGAAAATGTAATTCTTGTCCTCATTTATTTTCACTTCATCTGCAAACCATTCTTCTAATCCACTCGCAGTACTCAAATAATGGAATACTATCTTTTTGGAGGCATTGATTTGATAATCAGCCACAAACTTGTTTTTAACCATGATAATCACTTTTACACTATGTAAAAAATCATTTTTTTAAAGAACCTCAACTTGCATTTCACACTACAAGACCTCATATTTGCATTCCCATTCGAAAGGGAGGTTTCGGGGTTGATAATAAACGGTTGTCAACTAATTCAATTGACGGATGATTGTGCTTTAATATAGGCATTAATTTCAAAAATCAATACCCAAAAAATGTTTCTGATATTTTAGAAACTTCTTGAAGTAATTCAACCAACATTAAATATATCTGGCGAGGTATCCCGATGGCTATCGGGAGCAGGATTCATATCCGCCGCGGCGAACGGGAGTTCAATCTCCCAATTGAAATATTGAAATGAAATTATATTTGGCGAGGTAGCTCAGTTGGTTAGAGCGCAGGATTCATATCCGCCGCGGCGGACGGGAGTTCAATCTCCCAATTGAAATATTGAAATGAAATTATATTTGGCGAGGTAGCTCAGTTGGTTAGAGCGCAGGATTCATAACCCTGAGGTCGGGAGTTCAAATCTCCCTCTCGCTACAAAGGCTTTCAGAAATGGAAGCCTTTTTCTTTTATCAGAAGTGTATAATCTTAGTAGCGTAGGATTCATATCCGCCGCGGCGGACGGGAGTTCAAATCTCCCTCTCGCTACTAAAGGCTTTCAGAAATGGAAGCCTTTTTTTATTTTTGTATATGGATGAATTCGTCGTGTATGTTCTTTTTTCCAGATCATCAGGCAGAACCTATACAGGAATGACTTCTGACTTAATTACTAGATTCCATTTTCATAATTCTAAGTCCACCAAAGGATTTACGCTGCGATACAGACCATGGATTGTTATTTATGTTGAATTCTTCCAGCTTAAAAAAGATGCCATGAAGCGAGAAAAAGAACTTAAATCAGGCAAAGGAAGGGAATGGATTAAGAAAATTTTTCTACCTGACTTCACTTAGAACTCAGGATTCATATCCGCCGCGTCGGACGGGAGCCAACCTCCGGCAGGTAAATTCAAATCTCCTTCTCGTCCCGAATGCTTTCGGGAGCTTTCGGAAACGGAAGCCTTTTTCTTTATAATAGGAAATAAAGTCAAAAGAGGTCGCTTCATTCACAGTTATACTGCCCTATATCTTGCGGAAATATATTTCCCTATTTTTAGGGGATGACTTCGTCCGAAATAAAGAATCCACCTACCTCCATTTTTGAAAAACTCAAGTTTCTGGGACCTGGATTTATCCTTTCAGCTTCCATCGTTGGATCAGGGGAATTAATTGCCACAACCGTACTTGGAGCAGAGGGCGGATTTGTTACGTTTTGGATCATTCTTGTTAGTTGCCTAATAAAAGTGGCTATCCAATTGGAATTTGGGAAAAATGCGATCATCACTGGGAAGCCGCTTATGACATCTTTCTCCTTATTGCCGGGACCAAAAAACTGGGCAGTCTGGAGCACATTTTTATTAACGCTCTTCAAAATAATACAACTAGGCGGGATGATTGGCGGGGCAGCGATCGCACTAAGTATGCTAATTCCGCAACTCTCTCCTATTTTATTAGCATTCATCTTGGGAGCAGTTACCAGTCTATTGATTTATAGAAATTACTACAGTATAGTAGAGCGAACATCTATGTTTTTGGTTTTTGGCTTTACAATTTTTACGCTTGCATCTGTGATGGCAGTCAGTTATAGTCCATTTGCATTTACTATATCGGATGTACTTAGCGGGTTGACTTTTGAGTTGCCATCAGAATTGATTTTTGTGGCAATTGGAGCATTTGGAATTACTGGGGTTGCCAGTGACGAAATAATAGCCTACACCTATTGGTGCCTTGAGAAGGGTTATGCCAAATTTGCAGGTGAAAATGATGGGAGTAAGGAATGGGAAGAGCGAGCTAATGGCTGGATAAAAATCATGTATTTGGATGCCATCGTAGCAATGATTATTTATACCTTAGTCACCGCTGCATTTTATTTATTGGGAGCTTCCATTCTACACGGCAATGAAGATATACCTAGTGGCAATCACTTGATAGAAACCTTAGCCAATATTTACACACAAACATTGGGAGGAAGTGCCAGACTTGCTTATATAACAGGAGCATTTTTTGTGCTATTTTCAAGTGTCTTTGCAACGCTGGCCTATTGGACAAGATTATTCCCTGACATTTTCGGAGAGTTGGGTTGGATAGCTTATGAAGACCTGAAAACCAGAAAAACCTGGGTTGCCCTTTTAGCCTGGGTTTTGCCGGTTTTGTGGGCAATTGCCTTTGCCTTTGTGAAGCTTCCCGCATTTATGGTTTTATCTGGTGGCGTAGTTGGATCTGTCCTTCTTATACTGGTCGTGTATGCCGCAGTTCAGTTTCGATTTAAAAATAGCCCATTAAATCTGGCTTCCGGAATAATAACAACTATCCTATTTTGGCTGAGCGTTCTCTCTATTGGATTAGTATCGGTGTATGGAATTGTAAAGCTTTTCTAACGCAAAAACAGCTATAAATTATAAGCTTATTCTATCCTGGAAGAATTCAATCCGGATTGGTAATCTTTTCTAAAAATGATCTTATCTCATCGCTTTCTGGCCTAGGAGCATTTGGATGTATTAATTTCCCCTTGGGATCAAAAATCAAATACCTTGGAATCCGCGCTACATCCAGTGCTTTTAGATATTCAGATTCTTCTTTGTTTATGGCGACAAAAGATTGCTCTGGAATTGCGATATCATATTTCACAGCGACCTCCTCCCAAAACTTATATTTATCATCAACTGATAAAAATATCACTTCTACTCCTTTGCTTTTATAGGATTCATTTAAAGCTAGCGTTGCAGGGAATGCTTTGATACAAGGGAGGCACCAAGCTGCCCAAAGATCAATGTATAAGTAATTTCCTTTTTTTTGGTCTAAAAGCTCTTCAAAGCTGCTGAAGCTTTTTTGCAGCCCCATCAATTCAACATCTGGATTCAGATCTATGAGGCCTTGGTTAGAAGAATTCAGATAAAGTAGCTGGGCTGGATTATCCAATCGGTCTCCATATCGCTCAAGAATTTCATCTGCTTCCTTAAAGGATAAATGTGGGATTTCCTTTTGTAAATAATGAAAGAGTAGTGATTTTTCCTGGTAATTCAACTCATTTCCAGCAATCAGTGAATCAATTAATACCCTTGATTGAAGCTGAGTTTGATTGGCTAATATCAGGTCAGAAAACTCATCCAAATACACTCTGTTGCCTAGCTGAGAATCATCTATTTCTAGAATTGAACTGATAGACATTTGGGTATTGATAACCAAATTTTCAGGATCGTGTGCTTCCAATTTCGTGCGCTCCAATCCATTTTTAGAATCGTAGAAAGCTTTAAATTCTTCAGTAATTAAACCGGCATTCGCTAGGGAATCCAGCCAATCCAGCTCTCTTCGAAATCCCTGCATGGCTTCATCTTTGATTCTTTTCAGATCCTCATTAGTTTCCAATTCGAAGGGAAACGCCTTTGTCTCATTCCACAAAAAGTAGAAATCCTGGGCTTTTGAATGGGATTTACCATATAGCTCAGTATTTCTAAGTAATTCCAGATTGTAATCGTAAGGTGAGCGCTCTTTGCTGATGGAAGTAAGCCATGGCTTTTTGTCTTTCTCTTGGATTAGAATAGAATCTCCCTTTTCGAGAAAAAAAGTGAACTCTACTTGGCTATTGTCTCGATAAACTAAATCAAGTGATTCTTTTGAAGTATTTAGTACAAAATCAGTTTCAGGATTAAATGAGATTTCTACAGTAAGCTGATTATCATCTAAATACTTGATTATTGCCTTCCGTCGCTGAAAAAACTGCTGTGTGACACTATCTTCAAAAACCAATACAATTTGGCCTGGCCCAACAGAGTATATTCTGCTCTCTCCCTTTTCTTCAGAATTGCAGGAACAAAGACCAATAAGTCCCAGAAAAAAGCACATGAAATAAACATTGATATTAGTCTTTTGCATTGCGCTTAAATTGGTGTTCCAGACTTCTATCCTTTTCCAAACTTCTTAAAATAGCTGAATCCAGCCGATGGTTTCTGATGAAATTATAGGTTTTCCAAAAACTTGAATCAAGTTCATATTTGTTATTTTCCACTTCTTCATCTCTGCCAAGTGCATCTTTCGCTCGAATCTTTTTCAAATCCTCAGTCATAGGAACATCAAACCAGATAGTACTGATATCCATTTGATGTATGCCCACGTCACGATTTATCAATCTTAATTCCTTGTTGCGAATCATTTCCGGATAATAGACTCCATCGACTTCCCTAAACTTCGCGAAAGTCTGATACTCACCTGATTGATAACTAATTTGATATTCAACAATTGCATGGTTTCTACTGTTTATTTTCAAATAGCTGCTCCCATTTGGAGGATCTTTAGTGCTGAATGCTATTTGATAAATCGTGTCATTTCCCACAATCTCCTCTCCCATAAATCTCCGGTATGTTGGCAACTCTGGAATACCCATAAATCGATCCCCGTCTTTCCCAAACCAAGTTTTGGAATTGTAAGCATCACCTCGAAATCCATTATTATGTTGATAGGTTTTAATAATTTGGTTTGATGATCCGAGTGTACTTCCTGTTGATTTAATATGCTCTCTAATTCGCTGCTTCAGTATTGACATGGAAGAATCAACCTCACCCAATTCGTCGCTTTGTCGTAGCGATTCAAGCTTAATTCGAAGTGACAATCCATCCTTTTTATAGCTAACATCCTCTACCAACACAGCTGCCTCTACGAGCTTTGTAAACTCCTCGTAATTCGTAGATACTTTTCTGTAAAATCCTCTCAGTTGGTGACGATTGTCTGGATAGTTTTTGGGGATATTATCAATCGCTTTCGAAATCATCTCCTCCATAGAATTATCTTCAGGCATCACTGTCACTTCATTCAAAGAAAGTAATTGCCTTTGAAGCTTGAGTGTGTTCCTCGTTTTTGCTAGCGAAGAGATTGACACTTCCTTCTTTTCATATCCAATAGAAGAGATCACTACAATTTCATCCATGAACTGAGAAGGGAAAAAGAACTTAAACTCTCCTCGCTCATCTGCCAAAGCTGAAAAATCAGGGTAGTTCTTTAGGTACAGGTATGCAAATTGGACAAGAGAGGAATCTTCCTTGTCTATGACGACACCGGAAATGCTATTTGCTTGCTGATTTTGTGCGGCTACAAAATGAACCCAAAGAAAAAAGACAGAGAATACTAAAAATCGCATCACCTAATAAAATAAAAAGTCAGAGTATTATCAATAAAAAGATAGTCTAACATCCAAAAAGCCATCCGATGTATAGAAAATCTTTTGAATGCACACAAAAATTACCCACGTACATTTATTTAAAATCCTGGATTATAAATCTGCTCTCTCCAACACCAGTACCATATCCTGCTCCAAAGGATTTTCAAACTCAAGAATATGACTTTTTTGAGGTGCTTCTCCATCCAAATACCTATTGTTGATAGGATCAAACCAACGAGCATTGTATCTAATATCGTCAATTGAAAATAGCATTATAGGCTGATTGGTTGGAGAATAAATTAAAATGGTTGATTTATCCTCATTTGCCACTACGGACACAAAGTGATTATAAACCTTATCTCCAGGCTGATTAACTAGCAATTCATTTGCAGGCTTCAATTCCCACCAGTTAAAGTTGCTGATAAATTCATGTAAATAACCTATCTGATGGCTTCCATCAAAATCTATGCTTTCCTTCCAAGTATGCGTTCCTTCGGATGGTTCATGATTTTCTATTTCTTCTCCCTCTCTTAGCCAAGGCCATATCCCATTTGCTCCGTAAGTTATCCCCGAAATCGGAGCAGCAAATATGCTCCAATAAGAAGCGTTTCGTACATCTTTAGCAGTGATTTTAAAATTTATTTCCTCATAGTTGGGCTCGGTATTTATAATAGGCATAGGGCGAAGTTTGCTCCAACGGTCTGCAATTGGGCCCTTATTGATCCAGTTAACTGTATTGGCTTGATTCGAATGAGAAGATTGATAGGTGATTACATCATACCAATCTTGATCTTCATACAGGTCTCCCAGCCAGGATATTCCATGAGGATGTAGTGTGACTAAACCTTGATGCTTTCCCGCACCAAATACCTGAGAACCTATTGATTTCCATCTGTCTTCCAAATCACCGTAATATTTTCCATCACCACCGAGCGTCCAAAGCACATGGTTTCCTTGATATCTTGCCACGATATAGTTGGCCAGCAATACCGCTTCTCGGATGGGTAAATAATAGCCAGGACTAAATTCTGACCCCTCCCCGAAAGGTAGCGCCCATAAAATCACCGGTGAGACTAATAATCCCTTTTTATTGGCTTCTTCAATTTTCTGATCAATACGTTCGAAAAAAAATGTTGGATCGAGTGTGATCTTTCCTGATCCGGTAAATGCGACATTTCCTTCTGCATTGGTTGATCCTCCTCTCCACTGCGTAGTGACTAGCTGAATTGTGTTATAATTATGCTCTTTTCTATGACTCAAGTAATACTCCCATTCCTCATCGGTTGATTTCAGAGCGCCATTCCAAGCCGTACAGGCAGTCCAGAAAAATGGAGTTCCATCAGCATGGCTTAGGTGATAAGTACCTTTGGGTTGGATAAGGGTGCCGAGTTGATAGATGTCCAGTTCGCTTTGATTGGCTATGCATTCAAATGTGTCGCTGACTTCGTGCAGACCTGCGTTATTTTTATCAGAAGAGATAGTTTTAAAGCTCCAAGTTCCTACTTCATTGGGCATAAATCTGACTTTCCAGGTTTTTCCCCCGTCCCAAAAGCCTCTTACGGTTTTCTCCTGACCTGATGGAGATATAAAAGTGATATCGAAGGTGCTGACATCATATAGTGCATTTGAATAGTCCTTCGTACTCATGAACACTCGTTCAAACCTATCGTATTTAGCCGTTTGGCTGAAAGCAAAGTGGTGGAAAATGGAGAATGCAAGCGCCAAAAATATTTTAAAAACTTTCATAGGCTGAAGTTTCACTTATAGTATCATTTTAAAAGAATTAAGATAGTAAAATTTACAAGCTTCACCTTCATGCATTTTGGCAGGCGACGATCAGCCAAAAAAAACCTCATCTAATCTGTGTACTCTCCTGTGGTTAAACATAAAAAAAAGCCTTCCCGAGGGAAGGCTTCCAATAAAATAAGACAGTGCAACCTTATTTTACTCTTTCAACTACAGCTTTAAATGCTTCAGGGTGATTCATGGCCAAATCTGCCAAAACCTTACGGTTAAGTTCGATCTCACCTTTCTTCAATAATCCCATTAATTGAGAATAGGATACGCCGTGCTGTCTAGCACCTGCGTTGATACGCTGAATCCACAAAGCTCTGAATTCTCTTTTCTTCGCTTTACGATCTCTGTACGCATACTGAAGACCTTTCTCATACTTATTTTTGGCTACTGTCCATACGTTGCTACCTCTTCCGAAATAACCTCTTGTGGCTTTAAGCACTTTTTTTCTTCTTGCTCTGGACGCTACCGCGTTTACCGATCTAGGCATAGTGTTTTGTTTTTTGACGCATGGTGTCCCGAATTACCGGAATCTTTAAACCAATGTGCCTGGTGAATAAATAAACCTTAATTAATTGATTTTTAAGCTACTGTCGAAAATCAGATTCTCAACATGTCTCTTACTCTACCCTCATCAGATTCGTGAACAAGACCTGTTTTGGTCAAGTTTCTCTTTCTTTTGGTAGCTTTCTTAGTCAGGATGTGGCTTTTGAAAGCGTGTTTCCTTTTGATTTTGCCGGTTCCCGTTAAAGCGAACCTCTTCTTTGCACTGGATTTGGTTTTTACCTTTGGCATTTTGCTGTATTTATTTAGTTGAAATTTATTTCTTTCCTGCCTTCGGAGCGATGAAGATGTTCATTCTCTTTCCTTCCATTTTTGGAAGCTGCTCTACTGCACCATATTCGGCCAGCGCCTGAGCAAATTTCAGAAGAAGCATCTCTCCTCTTTCCTTAAAGACAATGCTACGGCCTACGAAATGTACGTAAGCCTTTACTTTTGCGCCTTCTTTGAGGAAGTTGATTGCATGCTTCAGTTTGAAGTTATAATCATGCTCATCTGTATTCGGTCCGAATCTGATTTCTTTCAAAACAATCTTCGCAGCATTGGATTTGATCTCCTTTTGCTTCTTTTTCTGCTCGTACTTAAACTTTGCGTAGTCAAGGATCTTACAAACTGGAGGTTCAACATTCGGAGAAATCTCTACAAGATCCAAGTCATTTTCCTGTGCGAGTTTGATGGCTTTTTCGAGCGGAAGTAATGCGTTACCGCCTTCGACGAAATCTCCAACCAGTCTTACTTCACGTGCTCTGATTTTGTGGTTTACTTTATAAGGCTCTTCCTGTCTACCTCTATAGGGTTGTCTTTGGTTTCTCAAGTTTGCGTTGATTGTTTTTATGAAATTGGATGCAAATATCGGAATTATTTCTAATTAAGAAAAACTGAATTAAATAATACAGTATTATTACTTACTTAATGATGCTGAAATAATGCCCTGAAAATAATTTATAAACTCCTCCGCTGAGAAGTTACCTAGATCTCCTTCACCATGTTTACGGACAGAAAGCTTTCGCTCTTCCTGCTCCTTTTCCCCTACTATCAGCATAAAAGGCACTTTTTTAACTTCAGAGTCACGGATTTTTCTTCCGATCTTTTCATCTCTGTTGTCAATAGAACCTGATATTCCCGCGTCTTCGAGGATTGACTTTATTTCCTCAGCATATTCTACATATTTCTCAGAAATAGGCAAAATATTTATCTGCTCCGGTGATAGCCATAAAGGGAAGTTACCTGCACAGTGCTCAATAAGCACTGCGACGAATCTCTCCAAAGAACCAAAGGGCGCTCTGTGGATCATCACAGGTCTATGCTTCTGATTGTCCGAGCCAATATACTCCAACTCGAATCGTTCTGGTAATTGATAATCTACCTGGATAGTTCCCAACTGCCATTTTCTTCCCAAAGCATCCTTCACCATAAAGTCCAACTTAGGGCCATAAAAAGCAGCCTCACCTAATTCTGTGACCGTTTCTAAGCCTTTCTCTGCAGCTGCTTCAATGATTGCTGATTCAGCTTTGTTCCAAGCTTCATCTCCTCCGATATACTTGGTAGGATTTTCTGGATCCCGTAAGGAAATCTGGGCAGTGTAATCATCAAAGCCCAAAGCTTTGAATACCCAAAGCACTAAATCAATCACCTTGATAAACTCTTCCTTCACCTGGTCTGGACGACAGAAAATATGTGCGTCATCCTGGGTAAATCCCCTTACACGGGTCAAGCCGTGTAATTCTCCGCTTTGTTCATAGCGATAAACAGTACCAAATTCTGCATAACGAATGGGCAATTCTTTGTAGGAATGTGGTTTATGCTTATAGATTTCGCAGTGATGTGGACAGTTCATAGGTTTCAGCAAAAACTCTTCCCCTTCATGGGGAGTGGTAATTGGCTGAAAAGAATCCTTACCATATTTCTCGTAGTGGCCTGAAGTCTCATACAAAACTTTATGCCCAATATGTGGAGTGATTACCTGTTGATATCCTGCTTTATCCTGCGCTTTCTTCAGGAAATTGACCAAACGCTCTCTTAATAAAGTGCCTTTTGGTAACCAAAGCGGAAGCCCCGCTCCTACTTTCTCCGAGAAAGTGAAAAGCTCCAACTCACGGCCTAATTTCCTGTGATCACGTTTCTTTGCTTCTTCCAGCAAGGTTAAGTAATCTGTGAGTTCTTTGGCTTTTGGGAATGTTACGCCATAGATACGGGTCAGCATTTTTCGCTTCTCATCCCCTCTCCAATAAGCTCCTGCGATGTTGGTCAGCTTTACAGCCTTTACAAATCCAGTATTAGGAATATGCGGTCCTCTACAAAGATCAACGAAGTTTCCCTGCTGATAAAAGGTAATTGAACCATCTTCAAGTCCTTCTAAAAGGTCGAGTTTGTACTCATCACCCTTTTTCTGGAAGTATTCTATGGCATCTTTCTTAGAAATATCACTACGGATATATTCATTCTTCTCACGTGCCAATTCGATAATTTTCTTCTCAATAGCTTCCAGTTCCGACCCATCCAATGTTTTATCACCAAAATCTACATCGTAATAGAAACCTGTTTCGATGGGAGGCCCGATACCGAATTTGATGCCGGGATGAAGGGATTCCAAAGCCTCTGCAAGCAAGTGAGCTGAAGAATGCCAAAAGGTGTTTTTTCCTTCCAGATCATTCCAGGTCAATAATTGGACTTTTGAATCTTCATGGATAGCCCGGGTAGCATCCCAAACCTGTCCATTTACTTTTGCGGCTAGAACGTTCCTGGCTAAACCCTCGCTGATACTTGCAGCAATCTGTAGTCCGGTAGTTCCTTTCTCGTACTCCTTCACAGTGCCATCCGGAAGGGTAATTTTAATAAGTCGTGACATTTGCTTTTTTTATTTCTGCCCATACAAACAGGCATAAAGATTAAGTTGCAAATATGCACAAGACGGATGCAATCAAAAAATATATGGGAAGGGAATATGGAAATGAACTCTTATTTCTTCACTGTATAAGCAATTAGCATCGGGTTTACAGAATCCTTCCCTTGTTCAACGCACTTTTACACTTAAAAACTCAATCCCAAACCTAGGCCTGCATGGATAGGCTGAAAATTCAAAGTTCCACCTGACTTATTTGGAAGATCAAAAAATGGAGTATATCCTACCCTAAAAAAGAAACCTCCTTCAGGCTTTTGATAGCGATATCCCACTCTAAATGGCAGGATTGCAGCCAAATGATTAGCTCCTCTGGTTTGGACTAAAGTTCCTGATTCAAAAGTAGAATTGACCTCATTTTGCAAATACGGCGTAATACCAACACCAAATTCAAGATGATGCTTACTTTTTCCAAACAAAGCTGAAACCTCTAGAGGCACTGCAGGATTCCAGATGGTAGAACCCTCGATCGGATCTGCCCAAAGCGAAAAACCTGCACTTCCGTTTAATTTGAATCCCCCTTTCTGATGAAAAATGCGACCATAATTGAACGCGTACTGGCCTGCATTTCCTCCAATTTCCAGAAAAACCGAATTTCGAGCTGTAAAGGTCTGCGAATCCTTTTGGGCTAAGCTATTGAAGGAAATTGCGATAACTAGAACTATAGCACAAATTATAGCCGGTTTGAGTTTAGGTGCTATCATAAGACAATTGATGTTTAGGATTCTTTCTGAAGAAAACTTCTTGTGGCTTTACTATCAACTAATACCTGATTTCGGAATTTATTACTAATTCTTTATTCATTTAAATACCTACTCTACTTTTTTAAAAACTCTTTCCAAAACTTACTCCTGCCCAATAAGGATCTATAGACCAACTTTTCCCTGCTCTTACAGGAACATTAATAATTGGCGTATAGCCAACCCTAAAAAAAAATCCACCTTCAGGTTTTTGGTATCGATATCCGACTCTAAGAGGAATGAAGGCGCCAAAAACCACTTTGTCACTGAATTCAAATGTTTCGGAATTAATATCTAAAGTTCTGCTTAAGTTCTGCTTAAGAATGAAGTAAACCCAAAACCCAATTCCAGATGATAGTTTGACTTGCCATATAAGGCTGTGACCTCTAAAGGAATAACGGGAAGCCAAATCGTCTTGAAATCATTTAGTTGATTACGCCACATAGAAAAACCTGCACTGGCATTCAATTTTAGCTTCCCTTTTTGATGAAATATTTTGCTGTAGTTGACTGCATATCTCCCAGAACTTCCTCCGAATTCAACAAACACCGAATTTCTGGCTGTAAAGGATTGGGGTTGCTTTTGGGCTAAGCAATTGGAGGAGATCGCGAGAACCAAAACTAACCCAAGTATAAGTGCTGGTTGGAATTTAGACACCTGCATAAGACAATTTAATGTTTAGAGTTCTTTCTGAATATGAATTATTACTTCTTTACAGTATAGACGATTAAAACTGGATTTTCAGAGTCTTTGGCCGCATAAGCAGCATGGGCAAAGCTTTTCCCTGTGCCTTTTACGTATTCCTCAAAAGCTTCTAGGCCAAGCTCAGCTTTCTTTTTTTGAAGAGTTTTGAAAAGGGTCTTTCCAGGAATAGTAACCCCAACTTTTGCATCGTTAAATTGATGAAGAATCGAATATGGATCAAAAACCTCATCTAAATCATCTGAAATCCTTCCTTTTATTATCCGAGTCTGTTGGCTTTCTCTATCATAAAACACATTGTAAAAATCCTCTTGATAATTAAAACCTGAGTAAAACTTAGATTCTGTTATAAACCATTGATGCGGCACAAAATATAGTTTTGATCTTTTATTGATAAAATCTAGCTCTTCAAGCGCAGTAGAGGATTCCTCAATATTTTTCAATTCATCGATACTTTGAGCATACTCACCAAAATCAAAAGCCAGTTTTGGTATGAATTCTCCCGACTTGACCTGATAAATTGTATCGTTAAAGGACATTCCAGAATAGATGGAATTTTCAGATTTCTTATATGTATTCCTTCCTGAATAATTCCCGTAGTATGCCTTTAATTCAAAAGGGAAAGCCATTAATGTATCTTTGAAATCAGTGTCTACACTTGATATGAAATACTTCCCAATCTCTCTTGGGTTAGCATAGAAATAATAGCGTTTTTCAAGGTCAGAATACACACCCGATTCAATGTGTTCCTTCAATTTTTCCTCCTTTATAAATTCTCCATCTAATGAAAACCACATCAATTTTGGTGGATAAACACCAAGTATAAGGACTTCATCCTTGACAATAATGGCATCATCAAAATCCAAGTATTTCTCTGGACCTTCCCCATAAGCCCGGATTTTTGAGAGATACTTCCCTGAACGATCGAAAATCTTAATACACTTGCAACCGAAAATATCTATAGTGAAGATCTTGTCCTCATAGAAAAATATCTTATTCAAACCTCCTAATTGAGCATCCTCAGAATCATCCTGTAGCCAGATATATTCGATTGCAGGCTCAAAGAATTCAGAGAGTGCCCCTTCTCTGGCTTCAGAGAGGTCAACATTAATGATTTTTAATCCATCGTTGGATTGATCTGAATTTGCCTCGCCACTGGATGAGCAAGAGGCTAAAAAGCTGGAAAGCAATAAAACTAAAAGTAGGTGAAGGTATTTCATCTACCCAAAATAGTGAATAGAATCCAATAACTAAAGAATAATTTGTCCAGAGATTTTTACCGCAAATGGCTTAGCATCAGTATTATCCAAATAAGTCATTCTATGGAAGAAGTCAACTCTGAAGAATCTAAAGATATTTTCTACACCATAGCCCAGTTCAATAAATGGTTTGGTAGGATCAAGTCTTCCAAAGGTCTCCATCGGATTTCCCATCGGATCCACAGTCGGTGCGTTTGCTATGTTTTGGTTGCTCACAGAACCAAAGAGAATATTCGCATTTGCCACAGCACGCCATTTTAGCTTTTTCAGCAAAGGAATTTTGTTAAGTAAAAAGCCTTCAAAATAATGTCTATATCTCAAACTTGCGTACTGATCTGAGGCAAATTCATTGAAATTCATCGTGTTGAAAGCAGCAGAAGTATAGAACAGGGTTTCATTCCCCAGATGATTTTTCAAGACAGGATATGGAACCTCACCGAATACTTTCCCCGCATCGAATTCATATCTGGATACACCAAACATCCCCACATTCAATCTTTGATAAACATAGAAATTCAACTTAGAATAAGCTATATCTCCTCCCAACCTGTTTATCCCTTTGGCATAGCTCAATTCGAAAATAGGCCATCTAAGTGGGCCTAAAGAAGTTCGTTCATTGTCATTGATCAAGATGGTTTCGTCACGACCGTATCGCAGGCCAAGCTTAGCTTCGGTAGTTGCAAAATTAGATTTATACTCTCCTGTGCCTTTTTCCAGATAATAAAAGTTATACAAAGGTTCGAATTCCATGAAGCTCAAATCTGAATACATGAGAAATCCTTTGAAGAACTCACGTTGAAAATTCACTTGATGCTTTGTGCTGAAATACGGTCTTCTTAGCGTCCCAAATCTACTTGCTGCCAGAAAAACACTATTTCCCTGCAAACTGGAAATCTCTAAGCCGACTTGGTCAATTTCCTTTTGTGTGAATAATGAGACGGAAGTCCAGTGCACTCTATCCAAAATACGGGTGACCTTGGCTGAGTATTTCAGCTGACTATCTTTGAAACCATAGCCCGCATAGCCACTAAATACCCATTTATTGCTGAATTTCAGATTCGTACGGAAGCCCATTCCGAGCCTCACTCCTTCTATATCGTTATAATTGAAAAATCCTGGCCATGGCCCTATATCCACTTTTCCTAAAGGCAAATAGCCAGTTCCAAAAAACTTAAGTCCTTCAGAATAAAATCGAACGATTGGGATTCTCTTCAAGGTATCCACCATTCTTAACACCGCTATTTCTTCCTGAGTCAGAATATCTTGACGATTTTCATTCCAAAACTCCTCACTCGCTTCATCATAATCAGGCAATAAGGTCACCGAGTGATTGAAAAACGATGTGGGTTGTGGATCGCCAACTTTAACACTATCCGCAGAGGTATAAAATTTCGCCAGGAGTCCCGCGGTTTTTGGGGTGATTTGGCCAATTTTTATCTGAACTCTAGTTTTGGAAGGAATCAAAGGGCCTGCTGTGGTAGGTGTCAACTCCTGTTGGATTTTTATTCGGTCTATAAAATTCAGGTTTGCTTCCTTTGGTATTGTCAAATCAACCTGCTTCAAAGCATACGTTTCCTTATTAATCCAAATGGTACCTGAAAATGCCAAGTCTTGCTCTCTCAGAGGATAGACTTTCAGTAAGTAGCAGGAATCGCTTCCTACCAAAACTGAATCAATTAAATCATAATCGTAAAACTGTTTCCACCCATCGGCGATAGGCGAAACAAATTCCTTCCCAACAATATTTAACCAGTTTTTATAAAAATTATATTCCTGAAAAGCAGAACCTGTAATTTGAGAAGTTGTAGATCCATCAGTAACTCCGACACCCGTCACTTTAGCTTTCTCTACCACTTCTTTTCTAAGCTCTGGATTATTTCTAAAGTAGAATTTGGAAAGGGTTTCTGAAAAGAACACAGGAAATATTTTCTCACCTTCATCATTGGTCAATTGCTTGATCGAATCCAAGACAGCAGAGACTTTCTGGACAGTTTTACGCTGCGTAAATTCCTCCGAAACATGGTCGATATCAATTTCTATCTTCGTATAGTTCTTTGTTTGATAAGCAGATAGCTGTCTTTTATCAAAGTCCTTTTTTCTATCGACTGCTTCTCGGATTATCTCAAAAGCCGGGTTTTCCCCCGCCTCAAAAACAAAAGCTTCCATCTCAAAATCAGAAGGTTTGAGCTGGAAATTGACCGTTTGCTCAGCTACTTGTTGGAGCGCTTTTACTCCACTGATATATCCCAGATAGCTCACAGAAATACTATCTGTAAGGTTTTTTGTCGCTATGCTATAATTCCCCTCAAAATCTGTAGAAACTCCAATTGTAGTGCCTTTCAATAAAACAGAAGCAAACGGAATTGGATCTCCGGTAGCAGAGTCAGTCACCTTCCCTTTCACCATAAATTGGCCAAAAGACTGGGTGCTAATTAGAAAGAAAAAAAGGAAAAAGTAATTGCGGAACATGAAGTATTTACAGCACTGAATAGAAATTCATGCAAAATAAATCCATTAACCATTCAAATTGCTACCTGAGCGGTTAAAATTTATAAAGGTTCTGCAAATCAGGAAAGGTATGGAAATGGAAATTTGAGAAATCCGCCACTATATTTGAGGCTGTAAACTGAGAAACATGATATACGATATTGCAATAATTGGTGGTGGGATTGTGGGATTGGCAACTGCCCTTAAAATTCAACAAGTACGACCTAACCTTAAAATCGCTATTTTGGAGAAGGAAAATCAGCTTGCAAAGCACCAGACGGGCAATAATAGCGGAGTAATTCACTCTGGGTTATATTACAAACCAGGCTCTCTCAAAGCAACCAACTGCATTACAGGATATCATGAACTCATTCAGTTCTGTGAAGAAGAGAAAATTCCATTTGAGATCACAGGAAAAGTAGTAGTTGCTACCCGCGAAGAGCAAAAGCCATTACTGAATAACTTGTATGAAAGAGGTATTCAGAACGGTTTGAAAGGAACGAAATACATTACCATAGATGAGTTGAAGGAATATGAACCCCACTGCGCAGGAGTAGCCGCGCTCCATGTTCCTCAGACAGGAATTGTTGATTATTTTAAAGTAGCACTTGCCTATGGAAGAAAAATAGTTCAAAACGGTGGTGAGATTTTTCTCAACCATAAAGTTCTTAAAATTAAGCAACAAGAAGGAATCAATTACATTGAAACTTCAAATAAAACTTTCCAAAGTAAACTAGTAATTAACTGCGCTGGACTGTATTCTGATAAGGTAGCCCAGATGAATGAAAAGGATCCAATTGATGTGAAAATCATTCCATTTAGAGGAGAGTACTTTAAACTTAAGAAGGAAAGAGAGTTTCTGGTAAAAAACCTGATTTATCCGGTACCGGATCCTAATTTTCCATTCCTTGGAGTACACTTCACCCGTATGATGAAAGGTGGTGTAGAAGCAGGTCCAAACGCCGTTTTGGCTTTCCGAAGGGAAGGATATAAAAAATCCCAAATCAATCTGAAAGAGCTCTCAGAATCCTTGGCTTGGCCTGGCTTCCAAAAAGTAGCTGCTAAATATTGGCAAACTGGATTTGGCGAGATGTATCGCTCATTTTCAAAAGCAGCATTTACCAAAGCACTTCAGGAATTAATTCCCGAAATCAAGGAATCAGACCTAGTAGAAGGAGGTGCTGGTGTAAGAGCTCAGGCCTGTGACCGGAAAGGAGGTCTTTTGGATGATTTTTCCATCCGGGAATCCGCGCATGCCATCAATGTCCTGAATGCTCCTTCTCCAGCTGCCACCAGTTCTCTGGCAATTGGTGGAACTGTGGCTGCACTTGCACTGAAAAGGTTTGATTGAAACAGTTTGGCGCAAGTCTCATGACTTGTGCCGTGGAAAGTGCAGTCTTCAGACTGCACTGAAAAAAATTAGTCATAAAATAAACAGTCTGAAGACTGTATTGGAATAGGTCTAAGTCATGAGACTTAGACCGGGTAAAGGTTTTTAATCCTCGAAGTAAACTTACACCTGCGTATTTACCGAATCAGGCAAATAACGGTTTGCGAGTTTGATCATTTCGTCACCTTTTACTAGATCGCTTGCGCTAAGCTCAGATGTATGCATATGACCGGAAGCTCCAAGAAGTTCCTGAACAGCATGAACGGTATTTTTGTGGAAATTATAGACTCTCTCGGATTTATCAGTAATCACTAAGCCTCGTACCAAGTTTGCTTTTTGCGTGGCAACTCCGGTTGGACATTCATTGGTGTTACAGCGAAGTGCCTGAATACATCCAATGCTGAACATAAAACCTCGACCTGAATTGCATAAATCGGCTCCAAGAGCTATGTTCTTTAATATGGCGAAAGCGCTGATTGCTTTACCAGAAGCTATAACTCTGATTTTGTCGCGGATCTGAAATTTCTCTAGGGTCATCCGGGTAAATATTAAGGCTGGCTCAAGAGGCAATCCCACACTGTCCGAGAATTCTAAAGGTGCAGCTCCAGTTCCTCCTTCTGCTCCATCCACAGTAATAAAATCCGGATAGATATTTTTGGCCACCATTTCTTTACAAATGGCTGTAAATTCTTCTGTTCTACCAATACAGAGCTTAAATCCTATAGGCTTCCCTCCGGACAGCTCTCTTAGTTTGCTGATGAACTCAAGCAATTCGAGAGGATTGGTAAAAGCGCTATGGGCAGGAGGCGAAAGGATAGTGGTTCCTTCCAGCACGCCACGGATTTCGGCTATTTCTGCTGTGTTTTTTATGCCGGGAAGTACTCCACCGTGACCAGGCTTTGCACCTTGTGAAATCTTAATTTCTATCATTTTTACTTCGGGCCAATTTGCTTTCTCTGCAAATTTCTCCTCACTGAAATTCCCATGCCCGTCCCGGCATCCAAAGTAACCTGTCCCTATTTGCCAGACTAGATCTCCACCTTGTCTGTGATGGTCAGATATTCCCCCTTCCCCAGTATTGTGCGAAAAGCCTCCTTTTTTTGCGCCAAGATTCAAAGCTTCGATGGCGTTAGAGCTGAGAGAACCAAAGCTCATCGCCGAAATATTAAAAATAGAAGAAGAATATGGCTGCTTACAAGAGTCATTCCCGATTGTCACGCGAGGATCTTCATCGTGTGTGTGAACCGCATAGATAGAATGCCTTAGACCTATGTAATCCTCTCCGCTAATATCGCGCTGTGTACCAAATGGATGGGTGTCATTTACATTCTTTGCACGTCGATAAACCAAGGAGCGAAGATTTCTGCTAAATGGACTACCATCTGTATTTGTTTCGATGAAATATTGTTGGATTTCGGGGCTTATTTTCTCCAGTAAATAACGAAAATGCCCAACCACCGGGAAATTCCGAAGAATCGCATGTGACTTCTGATTAATATCATAAATCCCTATAGCAAAGAGAACTACAATAATTCCAAGTATAAAATATCCGAATTTGAACTGTACAAACTGGAAGTACCACATCAAAAAAAATGTCAGTAGTGCTAGTAACACCAAGCTACCAAAAAACAGTTTTCTCATATCAAACTCTTATGAAGGTTAAGCTTACAATATAGCAAAAGACTAAGGCCTAATCCTGATCTATGAGGAATTCTTGAACTCTATGCTCTGCCCATGTAAATTCTTGCCCACGAACTACAAAGCCAGTGTGCCCACCTCTTTTGGGCATTTCCAGGGTAAGTAAATCCATTTTTTCTGCAAGGCTTACAGGATAGCATTCAGGACCTAGAAGTGGATCATTTAGCGCATTTATGATTAAAGTAGGGATTTGTATATCGGGCATCCAATTATCAGCACTTACGGATTGATAGAAATCTTCAGCATCCTTAAATCCATGAAGTTTGGCTGTGAAAAGCGTATCAAAAGAGTCAAAATCAGTGACTTTCTCCAGCAGTTCCAGATCTATTAAATCCGGATATTGAGTAGCCTTTGCGCGAATTTTAACTTTAAGTTTTCCTAAGAATCTATTCTTATAAAAAGCGTTCGATCTAACTCTCAATGTGGCAGCACTTGACAATAAATTGCAAGGAGTAGAATAGACTGCTGCCCGTTTAATTTCAACTGGTAAATCACTGCCTTTTTCCCCAAGATACTTTAGCGTCTGGGCCCCTCCCATACTTATTCCACTTAAAAAAATCTCTTCATAAGAATGGTTTTTTAGTACATAAGAAATCGTAGTGTCTAAATCATAGCTGGCTCCATGGTGATACAAGATTGGTCTTAAATTGATCTCACCACCACATGAACGATTGTTCCAAACCAGTACATCTATTTTATTGGAATTGAATAGCTTAACCATTCCTCTAACATAATGTCGCTCAGAATCCCCTTCTAACCCATGAGATATAATCAATAGTTTTGAGCTTCCCACTTTAGCCCAATCCAAATTCAAAAAATCTCCATCTGGAGTATCAATTTTTTCTCTGGTATAGCTTACATCAGAGACTTTCCTGAACAAACTGGGAATGATGGTTTCCAGATGTCCATTAAATAAATATACAGGAGGACCTTTGTAGCTTGGCTTGATAATACTCATTAAGCCTCAAAAATAGTAAGCTTTTCATGAAATCGAGCATTAAGAAAGCGTCACACACTGGGATGAATATGACATATGCGAGATTCCTCCCGATAGCTCCAGATAATTATCTGGTCGGGATGACCTCTAAAAAACTATTATAAACACATAAAATTCATGTTCTCTTAAAATCCAGAAAGTAATAACAGGCTACTTTTGTGCTATTAATTCTTCATAGGGTAATGATTTAAAAAGTGGAGCGGCATGTGCCAGCTCCTTTTTTTATAGGGTGAGTTCATAGACACGCTTAATTGCGATATCTAACTTTTTTTGTAGGTTTCTATAATGAGTGTTAAATGCCAATCCATTAAATCCATCTCTTTCAATGATCTCTTTGCCTATTTGAAGCTCTTCTATGATATGAGATAATTCAAACATACTTAGGGTAGGCTTCATTTTGTGGCGAATTTGCTGAATTTTGATGTCATTTTTTTCGGATGAACCTTCGGCATAGACTTCTTTCAGTTCGATTAGCCCCTTATGTATGGCTAATGTCAATTCTGTCTGAAATTCTTTATCGCCATCTGCCATGTCATAGATAAGCTGATTAAGCTCTGGATAAATTTGTTCCATATTGGTTAGTTGAATGAGGCTGTACCTGCAAGAAAACCTGTTGACCAAGCAGCTTGAAAATTAAAGCCACCGGTAATTCCGTCTATATTCAGGACTTCCCCGGCAAAGTAAAGATTTGGGTGATACTTACTTTCCAAGGATTCTGGATTTACCTCGTTCAAGGCAATTCCTCCAGCAGTTACAAATTCTTCTTTAAAGGTCGTTTTTCCTTCAACTTTCAAAGTATAGCAAAAAAGATTCTGTACCAACTTATTGATTTGCTTTTTCAATAGTGTGCCATATAATTGTCCAAAATCAATACCTGATCGCACACAGAAATGCTCCCAAAGTCTTCCGGGTATATCAAAAAGTGAATTGCTTTCTACTTTACGATTGGGATGAGCCACCATGTAACTTTTAATGTGAGAACTATATTGCTCCTCTCCCAAACCGCCATTCCAATTGATCAACGCTGTCGCTACATAGTTCTGGTCTTTTAGCCATTGTGCTCCAAAGGCTGACAATTTCAAAACTGCTGGTCCGCTAACCCCCCAATGCGTCACAAGTACTGGACCGCGATAAGTCAGTTTAGTCCCTTCGATTTTGACTATCCCGTCAGCTACGGATAGCCCCATCAGCTCACGGATAGATTCTTTTGGAGTATTAAAAGTGAAAAGTGAAGGTATGGGGTCTAAAACACTGTGATTTAGATTTTTGAGAAACAAATAACCACCTAATTTAGGATGCCCACCAGTAGCCACTATTAACTTATCAACTAAAAAAATCCCCTCATCTGTATCAAGTTGGTACTTGCTTGCAATAGGAGATATTGAATTTACACCACAAGATTTTCGAACTGAAATATTGAGTTTTTGAGCCTCTTTAAGCAAAGCATCAATGATAGATTGGGATGAATCTGAAACAGGAAACATTCTGCCATCAGCTTCAATCTTCAAAGCTACTCCTCTACTTTCAAACCAGTTGATCGTATCTTCTGATTTGTATTTGGTAAAAACCCGCTTTAGAAACTTCTCTCCTCTTGGATAGTTTTTTACCAATTTCGAAATTTCCATCGGTCGATGTGTGACGTTACACCTTCCTCCTCCGGACACTTTTACCTTAGACAAAAGCTTTGGTGATTTTTCGAAAATGGTAACATGTCTTCCGTCTCCACTTGCATGAATCGCAGCAAAAAAACCTGCAGCTCCACCACCTATTATTCCTATATTCAAAACTTATATTCGATTGAAATACAATTATTTATTACAATTACCTTTTCCTAGAGAATGAACCTAAAATCCCTCTTGTCAATTCTCTAAATATCGTCCTTCCTAATTGCCTTACCATCGTGTTTTTACTTAATTCTTCGAAAAGTGATTCATCCTGTGCGGTATTTCTAGTGGTCCGAGTTGGTGCTTTTGGACCTGGCAATTCAGCCTTCTTTTGTTTCTCTTCCAGATCAACCATTTTCTTCTCCAGCAGCTCAAAAGCACTTTCCCTATCTATGTCCTGATTGTATTTATAAATCAAGGCTGAATCTTTGACCGCAGCATCTATTTCCTCTGAATTCAATATATCCATGCGTGTAATGGGAGCTCTGACCAATGTGTGGGCAAGAGGTGTAGGAATTCCTTTTTCATTCAAGGCAGTAATTAACGCTTCGCCTATACCCATAGCTGTCAATACTTCCGATGTCTCATAATATGGTGAATCAGGATAGTTTTCAGCTGTTTTGGTAATTGCTTTACGATCTTTTGCAGTGAAAGCTCTCAAAGCATGCTGCACCTTTAACCCTAATTGACCTAAGATGCTATCCGGAACATCCGTCGGAGTTTGGGTACAGAAATAAACGCCTACTCCCTTTGATCGAATTAATTTGACTATAGTCTCGATCTTCTCAAGAAGATCTTTGGACGCATTAGAAAATACCAAATGAGCTTCATCGATGAACAGACAAAGTTTGGGCTGGTCAGCGTCTCCTTGCTCTGGGAAAGTCTCATAAATCTCCGAAAGCAGACTAAGCATAAAAGTAGAAAACAACTTTGGACGGCTTTGAATATCAGTCAGTCTAATGACTGATATTATACCTTTACCATCTTTGGTTCTTAAAAAATCCTCTACCTCAAATGATTTTTCCCCGAAGAATCGCTCTGCACCTTGCTGCTCCAGCTCGATTATCTTTCGCATAATCGTGTTAACAGAGGCTGATGAAACCTGACCATATTCTTTTTGGATAGCTTCTTTGCCTTCATTGGTAAAGAATTGAAGGACGCGCTTTAAATCTTTCAGATCCACCAATGGCATAAGATGAACATCACAATAGCGAAAAACAAGTGAGATTACACCTTGCTGTGTGTCATTAAGTTCGAGTATCTGAGCAATCAAAACAGGGCCAAATTCGGAGACAGTAGCCTTAAGCCTAACTCCTTTTTCATCAGAAATTGACATCAGTTCTATCGGTAACCCCATGGGTTCATATTCCACTCCTATTACCTGAGACCTATTTTTTATGAAGTCATTGGCAGTTCCAGGCTGAGCTAGTCCCGATAGATCACCTTTCAAATCCATCAAAACAGAAGGCACACCTTTCAATGCCAACTGCTCTGCAATCACTTGCAAAGTTTTTGTTTTTCCAGTTCCCGTTGCACCCGCTATCAATCCATGCCTGTTCATTGTTTTCAGTGCAATCTTGATTTGTGCACCTGTAATTGGCACTCCATCCAATACACCTGTACCAAGTACAATTGAGTCTTTTTTATATTTCTGACCTTCGGCCAAGTGGTTGATGAATTCTTCTGTCTTACTCATGGTCAAAATAGTTATTAAACCAAACTACAAAAAAACCTTTATGCCATCTGCAAAAAGGTTTTTCAATAAAAAAGGTATATGATTTTATTAATGAGTTACCATTGGATCAAGAGCCTTAGCCTGCTCGATAAAGTCAGCTACTTTTGATGCTGCAGGAACAGCTCTTGTCAATCCTTTTTCTTCCTGGGTTTTCACTAAAGCGGTATAAAGATTTTCAGCATTTCTGGTTCTTAATTCCTTTACTGTATCTACACCCGCTGCTTTCAGAAGTTCTGCAAATTGACTTGCAACTCCATTAATTCTAAATAGATCGGCCATATTTACCCACACGAGAATTTTACTTTCATCCAAGCCTGAGGCATTTGCAATAGCTTTTCTTCCTGCTTTAGACGCTCCTTTTTCTAATAAGCCTTCTACAGTAGAAATCCCAGCTGTTGAAAGTTTCTCTTTCATAGCAGGACCTATGCTCTCGATCATTGTGATTGGTTTTCCCATCTTTTCTAATTTTTACGATTAAATAATTTGACTGAAAATTGAGCTCAAAGAATACATTATTGAGCATTAACTAGAATTTAATCCTAAAATAAAGACAATTTTTAACTTCCAAAATCCATTTGGTAGATTATGGACAAGTTTGCCCTTTTGGAAACATTAACTTTACCTTGAAGAAACTTCTACCTTTATTGCTACAATTGAAAACATTATATCCCTGTGAACTTTAGATTTCGCCTTCCCCTAACTCTGATTATTTTTATAATTCTGGCTTTAAGTCAGGTTTCGCTCGCGCAAATAGGTCCAAATCTAGGACAAACAGATAGTTGGATGAAAGGAGCAAAAGCAGCTATTGAGAGAAATGATTACGAAACTGCAAATTCCATCTTCAGAAATCTGATTGATTCAGGGCAGCCTCTTCCTGAAGAAATGCCTTATCTATTTGCTGAGACTCTATTTCAGCTCAAGCAATATGACAACTCGGCAAATTTTCTCAACAAATACTTGGAGTTGACAGGTTTTACGGGCGCAAATTATAAAGGAGCTCAGGAACTTCAGCAACGATTAGAAGCGCCAATAAATGAAATTCAGCAATGCCAACTTTGCGATCGCAGAGGCTACCGCTTTAAGACTTGCTTCACCTGTGAGGGAAAGCGACAAATTGAGCAGGATTGTCATTATTGCAAAGCAAAAGGAGTAGTCGGCTGCAGTCGATGCAGTGGATCTGGGATGATCACAAAGATGAATATCTTCAAAATTGTCGAATATTTCGAATGTGAGAGATGCGCTGGAAAAGGAAGACTTACTTGTCCTGTGTGTGAAGGAAGCTTAAAGGAAGTTAGTTCTTGCCAGACTTGCAATGGAAGTGGTAAACTAAGCTCCGAAGACATATGTGATCATGAGGAAGAAACACATGAGCACTAAAGAATGCTCCTAGAATATATATTTTTTAAAAACCTGTGTATTGGGTTAACTGTAATAAAAAAAATATGATTATCTGTAATGATGCCAGTAGCCAAAATTTCTTTGCTCACCTGGTCGGATGCCTGAAGACGGGTGACCGAAGTGTCCTCAATGCTATTGTTGGCCAAAGCCTATATTGCTTTAGTCCCTTTACTGGTAAATAAAGCGGATATACATAAAAAACAATGGAACTGAAAGGATAACGGATGGAAAATTGGCATCGAACACCCTGTCTACCTTTAAGCAGGCGCTCAACCTCACAATTATAACTAAAACCCGCGTACTCTGTGAAATCCTCCTTGTGCACTGCGGTTAAAGGACTGTCAAAAAAAAAACCGGCCTAAGCCGGTTTCGATATTATTTACAGTATTTGGTATATGCTTCTTCTGCTCCGGGATATTCCAGAGCAGATGCGAGTTGAAAGTCTTCACAAGAACCTTTTACATTTTTCAAGGCAATTTTTAACAAGCCTCTGTTGAAGTACGCCTGTCCGAAATCCTTATCAACTGCAATTGCATTTCCATAAGCTTTCAAAGCTTCATCGGTTTTACCAAGCTGATGTAAAGCACGTCCCTTCATAAAAGAAGCCATAGCCGGTGCACCTGGAATTTCAGCTGCCTGATCAGAATAAAGCAGAGCATTGGTATAGTTCTTTTGATTGTAATGCACGTTCGCAAGACTAAGTAAAACCTGAAAATTATTCGGCTCTACTTCCAGCGCCTTTAGATAATCAACCATTGCTTCTTCATAATTCCCTTGCTCCTCATTTGCTCTACCTCTATTATAGAGCATGCGAACATCATTTGGCTTAAATTTTAAATCTTCAGAATACTCGTTTACGGCTTCAGAATATTCTCCTTTATTGAATAATTTATCCCCTGAACTAGTCCTCTTTTCCGAACAAGACCAAATGGATACTGAAATAAATAGAGCTATAAATGCTTGCTTACTCGTTTTCATTACTGTTGGTTTAAACTGCTACACTATTATCTCTAAGCGCATCATTAAGGGAAGTTTTGAGATCTGTGGAAGCTTTTCTTTGACCGATGATCAAAGCACAAGGAACCTGGAAAGTGCCTGCGTTAAAGTTTTTGGAGATAGAACCTGGAATAACTACAGAACGATCGGGAACGTAACCTTTATATTCAACAGGCTCAGATCCTGTCACATCGATGATCTTAGAACTGGCTGTCAACGTTACTCCAGCTCCAATTACTGCTTCTTTGCCGATTCTTACACCTTCTACTATGATGGCTCTAGAACCAATAAATGCACCGTCTTCGATAATAACCGGTGCTGCCTGTATAGGCTCTAAGACACCTCCAATACCTACTCCACCACTCAAATGAACATTTTTGCCGATCTGCGCACAAGATCCGACAGTAGCCCAAGTGTCAACCATCGTGCCACCGTCCACATATGCGCCGATATTAACATAACTTGGCATCATTACGACTCCGCTTGCTAAATACGCTCCATAACGGGCTACAGCATGTGGAACTACACGAACACCTTTTTCAGCGTAGTTATTTTTCAGTGCCATTTTATCATGGAATTCAAAAGGTCCTACTTCAATTGTTTCCATCTTTTGGATAGGGAAATAAAGAATTACTGCCTTTTTCACCCAGTCATTCACCTTCCAATTCCCATCGTCAGTAGGTTCCGCTACTCGTATTACACCTGCATCTAGATCGGCTATGACAGCTCTTATTGATTGTTGTGTGGTTTCTTCTTTTAATAACTCCCGGTTGTCCCAGGCCTTTTCAATGATGGTTTTCAGTTCCATTATTTTGGTTAGTTTCGTTTAATGAGTGAAAAATCAGCTTCCCTAATTCCAGTCTTGATCGCATCAAGCCTTAAGCCCGCCAAAGATACAAGAGCTTGGGGAAAGCTTGGCCTTTCACTGCGAGAAACACGCCAATACCAGCTAAACTTTCTAGGATTTTCACATATTTCTGAGGAAAATGAAGGAGATACACGCATTTATTCATCCCTAACGAAGGGTAACTCGTTTTGGGGAAGAATATCCTCACAAGTCAAACTTCTTAGAATTCTTCTGAAGGTTCGTCCAAAAATACTGATTTGCTGCACCTATGAATACCTTCTCATTGCCTCATTTTTCAAGAGAATAATAGGCTACAAATTGGTGTATGATGTGCAGGAAAACTATGTGAAAAACCTTGATCTGAATCCGAATTTAAGTGCCAATAAAAAAGTAAAAGTTGGACGAATAATAAGCCGGATGGAAAGAGTAAATGGAATCGATCTGTTCCTGCTTGCCGAGAAATGCTACGCTAAAGAGATGCCGGAAAAAACACCATTTTTGATTTTGGAAAATAAATTTGCCGGAGAAATTAACCAAGTTTCCCCTTTCAAAATACCTCAAAAAGATGGCTACAAATTTTTGATTTCGGGTACGCTTACTCCTGCCTTTGGCACACTCGAAGCCATCAGCTGGTTCAAGGAAATCGTAAAAGAATTCCCTGAATCTACACTTAAAATTATTGGACATTGCACCCTCCCCAGCTTTGGAATTGAGCTTCAAGAAGCCTATGAAAGTGTTCCTCAAATTCAGTTGAAATCATCTGGTTTCCCAATACCTCATGAGGACATAATTGCTGAATATTCAGGAGTAGACTTTTCAATTTTACCCTACCAAAACAGGGAATCCATCAAGGATAAAATGCCAACCAAACTATACGAATCAGCTGCTCTGGGAGTACCTGTTTTGATTGGTGGTAATCCTCAATGGCTAGATTTTTTAGCTCCATTTTCTGGAGGATTTCCTATAGACTTTTTCGATTTGCAAAATGCTTCTCAACAATTCAGGATTGCGCTAAACCAAGAATACTTTACCAAAAATCCTGATACTTCTGTCCTGTGGAAATCTCAGCAGGAACAGTTCATCAGAGCAATCTCCTCCCTTTAACTTCTAAACTGGATGTGGATTACTATCCACACTTATCCACCTACTTCCTATTTTTAACACCAATTTCTATGAAATGGAAACTGGCATAATCTCACATTTTGATAAGTAAAATCAATACTTAGCTAATTATAAGTAACTTAATTTCAATACTTTAGCTCAATTCTAACCTTAGACTAATTTATTTTTTAGCCAAGACTAAAACCATAAACACATTTCAAAACGGGTTATCCACAGGTGATTTAGTCACTATTGAATATATTTTTAGCTATATCTAAATTAATTTTTATATTTGTCTCAGTACAATTTTGAATACCATGACCTTAACTACAGCTGAGGAGAATTATCTGAAAGCCATCTATCACCTATCTGATGGAGCTACTAAAAGTGTGTCCACTAATGATGTCGCTGCAGAGATGAAAACCAAGCCAGCATCGGTTTCAGACATGCTTAGAAAACTGGGCGAAAAAGAGGTAATCGAATACCGAAAATATTATGGTGTCAATATTACTGAAGAGGGTAAAAAAAGAGCACTACAGACGATCCGAAAACATAGACTTTGGGAAGTGTTTTTGGTGGACAAATTGCAGTTCGCCTGGGACGAAGTACACGAGGTCGCGGAGGAGTTGGAGCACATCCAATCACCCCTACTTATCCAGCGGCTGGATGCCTATCTGAACTACCCAAAATTTGATCCCCACGGCGATCCAATTCCAGATGAATATGGGGATGTAAGATCTAGACCTAGGCTTGCACTTATCGAAATGGATATTGATCAATCGGGTCAGATCGTAGCCGTAAAAGATAGCTCTGCGGCCTTCTTAAAATACCTCGATAAAGTAGGTGCTTATATTGGAGCAAGAATCAAAATTTTAGATAAAGTGGAGTTTGATGGATCGATGGAAATTCTCGTGGATCAGAAGAAAACCCTCTTTATGTCGAAAGATGTGGCAGCAAATATTTTGGCAATCCAGTCATGAGAAACTTAGTTATCATACTTCCCCTGCTCCTGTTTTCTTATGCCTGTAAATTTGATAATCGGGAAGAGCGAATAAAGCCAAAAATAGTCGCTACCACCAGCATCTTGGCAGATGGGATTAGGAACCTCGTTGGAGAAAATGCGGAGGTGGTTTCCCTTATGCCAGCAGGTGTGGATCCACATCTGTATAAAGCATCTGTCCGTGATCTTGACCTACTCCAAAATGCAGATCTGGTAATTTACCACGGTCTCTTCCTGGAAGGAAAAATGACGGAGATTTTTGAGAAACTGTCCTTCAGTCAAAACCTGATCAATGTTTCTGAGACCATTCCCAATGATTTGCTTTTACGCTCAGGACCTGAAGCCCACTCGGTAGATCCCCACATCTGGTTTGATGTATCGCTTTGGTCTTTGGCTTTGGCTCATGCCTCGGAAGAAATCATAAAATGGAAGCCTGACTGGAAATCAACTGTAGAAAAAAACACAGATTCCTATCTTAGTAAACTCGCAGCTTTGCATCAGGATAATCTCACAAAGGTTGCGGAATTGCGCAAAGCAAATCAGGCGTTGATCACAGCCCATGATGCATTTTCTTATTTCGGGAAAGCATATAATCTGGAAGTTTTGGGTCTTCAGGGCTTGTCCACACTGAGTGAGCCAGGGCTGAGGGATTTGACAGGGTTGGTGAGCTTCATCGTGGAGCGAAATATTCACGCAGTCTTTGCGGAGCAGACTATTTCTCCCAAAGCAATCGAAGCCGTAGTCGCTGGGAGCGCCAATCAGAATCATGCTATCATATTAGCCGGACCCCTTTATACCGATAGTCTTGGTGCAGCAGACTCTTCTGCAGGCACCTATATAGGAATGGTAAAAACCAATGTTCAAGTAATTTTTGAAAGCCTAACGCAATGATCATAAACGTAGATTCCCCTATTTTAGAAATACACGACCTCACAGTCAGTTACGATCAAAGTCCAGTTCTTTGGAATGTGGATCTAAGCCTGCCAGCCGGAAAGTTGATTGGAATACTTGGGCCAAATGGTGCAGGAAAGTCAACCCTGATTAAAGCAATTATGGGATTAGTACCCATTACCGGAGGTTATGTCAAAATTTTTGACCGAGAGTTAAATGACGTAAGGAGCCGGATTAGTTACGTCCCACAGCGGGAATCTGTGGATTGGAACTTCCCCGCATCTGTACTCGACGTGGTGATGATGGGTACCTATGGTAAACTTGGACTGTTCCGGAGACCTGGCAAGAAAGAAAAGAAAATAGCAATGGACTGCTTGGAGAAAGTAGGCATGCAATCCTTTATAGACCGACAGATATCAGAGCTATCCGGAGGACAGCAACAACGGGTATTTATCGCAAGAGCTCTTGCCCAAGAAGCTGATTTGTATTTGATGGATGAGCCATTTGCAGGAGTTGATATGGCTACGGAAACTGCCATTTTCCAGCTTTTGCAAGAAATGACAGCCGCTGGAAAGACGGTGATTGTGGTGCATCATGATATACATTCTGCCATGAATTACTTTGATTGGATCATCATGCTAAACCTTCACTTAGTAGCATCAGGACCGAAAACCGATGTGGTTACAGAAGAGCTTCTAAGGAAAACCTACGGAGGTAAACTCAATCTCCTCACGAAGGTGACAGATATCATTAGACAAAAGGATTTTAACCCATTGAAAAGTTGATATGAGTGATTTTGTCTATTTCTTCACATTTCAGGATGCTTCCATTGCCTTTGTGGTAATCGGAATTACGCTCTTAGGCATAGGCTCCGCTTATGTGGGAACGTATAGTTTTCTTGACAAAAAAGCTTTGCTCGGGGATGCTATCTCTCACGCAGTCCTTCCAGGCATCTGTCTAGGATTTATACTGGCTGGAGAAAAGAACCCAATTTACATCGTCACCGGTGCATTCCTATCTGGGGCTCTGGCTACATTTCTAACCTCTTGGCTAAAAAGCAAAACCCGATTAAGTGATGATGCGATCATAGCTTCTATCCTATCCATATTCTTTGGTTTCGGAATAGTTCTTCTCACAGTCATTCAAAAGTCAGGAAATCCAGAAATGGCCGGGCTGAACCAGTTTATCTTTGGAAATGCTATCGCTATCCTTGAGGAGGATCTTTACATCTATGGAGGTTTGGCTGTTTTGATCATCATTACGCTTTCTGCCTTCCGCAAGGAATTTTCTATGCTCGTGTTCAATGCTGACTTTGGAAAGTCAATTGGCTACCCTATGGGCGCGATACGATTGATCTTTAATGTGCTGATGATTTTGGCGGTGGTGATCGGAATCCAGGCTATTGGCGTTGTATTGATGGCAGCTTTGCTAATTACACCGGGAGCAGCTGCAAGATTCTGGACAGATAAACTAGGGAATCTTCTGATTATCGCAGGCATGTTTTCAGCAGTTTCAGGAATCATAGGCACGTACGTATCCTTTGTAATTCCTCAGATGCCGACAGGTCCTTGGGTAGTTGTATGCCTTTCTCTTCTCGCTTTGATTTCATTCCTTTTTGCACCAAAGAAGGGGATACTGTCACGCTATATTGCGAGGAGGTATTACTTGAAAAAAACGCATCAAGACCATCTCCTGAAATTAATTTTTCATGGATTGGAAAGTGGCAAAAACACGTTTCCAATAGAAGAAATCTATCAGTCTTTTCCATACCGAAAGAGTGAAACTAAAGCCACGATTGATGAATTAATTAAAACTAATTTACTTACTAATAATCAAGGTTTTATAGACTTTACTTCTCAAGGAAAATCGGAGGCCAGACGAATTGTAAGACTTCACAGACTTTGGGAACTTTACCTCAATGAGTATATGAATATTGCCCCAGATCACGTGCATGATTCAGCCGAAAAACTGGAACACATCCTTACACCTGAACTCGAAGCATTGCTAGAGAACAGGCTAAATTATCCTAAACTCGATCCTCACCAAGAGAATATCCCCCGCGACAACGATGAGCTTTGACCAAAACGCTTTCTTGATTATTCTAACAGCCTCCCTGATATCCATATCATGTGGACTGTTAGGCGTATTTATGATGCTGCGCAAAATGTCCATGACCGGAGATGCCATTTCTCATGCGGTACTTCCGGGGATAGTAATAGGTTTCTTTATATCAGGAAGCCAGCGCGGACTGGAAGTCATCATAGGTGCTGGTATTTTGGGGATTTCGGCTACGCTAATTATTGATTGGCTGAAAAATAAAGCAAAGGTTCAGCTTGACGCATCCATCGGCATCACATTCACCCTGCTTTTTGCCATAGGAATTATCCTGATAAACATGCTTGCATATAAAGTGGACTTAGATCAGGAATGTGTGCTGTATGGTGAGATTGCATACCTTCCTATAGACCTCTGGATTACCAATTCAGGGTTTAGTATGGGGCCAAGAATCACCTACCTTGCGGTGTTGAATTTAGTTCTGGTAATCACTTTTATTTTCCTATTATACAAGGAGTTAAAACTTACAAGTTTCGACGAAAACTTTGGCTTAGTAATAGGTCTTCCTGCCGGAGCAATTAACCTTGCCTTGATGAGTATGGTATCCTATACCACAGTGAGTAGCTTCGAAGCAGTTGGTGCCATTTTGGTAGTGGCATTACTCGTCGTACCTCCTGCCACAGCTTTTCTTTGGACCAAAAAATTAACCTCACTCATCAAACTTACTTGCGCGTTAGGTATTTTTATTTCAATAGCGGGATATTATATGGCATATTTGGTGGATAGCTCTATTGCAGGAATGATGGTTGCCGTAGGAGGAATCATTTTCTTGGGTAGTGCTTTAATCAAAAGTATCAAGCCAAATTTCACATTCGGAACTTCCACATCCGTCAAGCCGTTGGAGAATTGAAAATTGACAGTATGAAATCGAGCATGACTCACTCGACACTCAGTGGAATAATTATCAGCTTTGGGAGATTCCATCTGACCGCTAAAAGACAATTAAAACAGATGAAAAAAATAGTAATCATTGGCTTAATTCTATTCACCGCTCAATTTGCGCAAGCGCAGGATAAAATAGAGTGGTTGAAATTTGAAGAGGCGGTAGCTGCTGCAGAAGCAAATCCAAAAATGCTGTTGGTGGATGTATACACGGATTGGTGTGGCTGGTGCAAGAAAATGGATAAGGAAACTTTCACTGATCCTGATGTAATCAAGTACATCAATGAGAAGTTTTATGCTGTCAAAATGAACGCGGAGGATGATAAGCGCAAGTTTGACTTCAAAGGTAAAGATTACACCGAGGCTAAAATGGCAGCAGCAATGCGTGTGCAGTCTTATCCTAATTTTGTGATCATCGATCCTACCTTAAAGAATATCACCCAACTTCCGGGATATAGACAACCAGTAGAATTTCTGGAAAGATTATCTGAGATAGTTGATAATGGAATTGGTACAGAATGAGTTTTTCCCTTTCTGATCAAAATGACACTATAATTGCTTTGGCTACTCCTCAGGGTGTTGGAGCAATTGCAGTGATTCGCCTTTCCGGCAAACAGGCTATCAGCTTAACCAATGAAGTTTTCTTTGGTAAAAATCTTGAAAAACAGGATTCCCACACAATTCATTTCGGAACGATCCGAGACGGCGAAAAAATCATCGATGAAGTACTGGTTTCCCTATTTATCGCACCTAAGTCGTTTACTAAGGAAAACGTCGTGGAAATCTCCACACATGGCTCTTCCTATATAATCAATCAGGTCCTTAAACTTCTTATCCGCAAGGGTGCCCGTCCTGCAAAGCCGGGAGAATTCACCCAGCGGGCATTTCTTAACGGACAGTTTGATCTGGCGCAGGCAGAGGCTGTAGCTGACCTTATTCATGCAGATTCCGAGACTTCACATCAGGCAGCACTTAGCCAAATGAGAGGTGGATTTAGCTCTGAAATTCAAGTACTTAGATCTAAATTAATCCATTTTGCTTCAATGATAGAACTGGAATTGGACTTTGGTGAAGAAGACGTGGAATTTGCTAGCCGGGAAGAATTACGGACGCTTGTAGAGCGGTTGTTAAGAGTAGTTGAGGAATTGATTTTGAGTTTCGATCTTGGTAACGTGATCAAAAATGGTGTACCAACCGTCATCGCTGGAAAGCCAAATGCAGGAAAGTCCACCCTACTCAATGCCCTACTCAATGAGGAGAAAGCAATCGTATCAGAAATTGCCGGAACCACCCGTGACTTTATAGAAGATGAAATCAATATCGGAGGAGTGATCTTCCGCTTTATAGATACAGCCGGATTAAGGGAAACTACGGATACCATTGAAGCAATCGGTGTGAGTAGAACTCAGGAAAAAATGAAGTCAGCTTCTTTGATTTTATATCTCTTTGATTTGGGAGATACTGACTTGATAGAGATCAACCGGGACATCAATAAGCTGGAAAACCAAGGCGTTCCTTTCTTGAAAGTTGCGAATAAAGTAGACAAAGGTAATCAGCAGTTAATTAGTGAGTTAAAAGCGAAACATCCAGATACAATTTTTATCTCCGCAGGGAACAAAGAGAATCTGGAAGGCTTGAAAGTCCGTATCCTTGAACTAGTCAATCTGGACAAATTCAGGACAGGAAATACGATCGTGACCAATGTACGACATTACGATTCCTTGGTAAAAACCCGCGAATCTTTACTTGATATACTGAGTGGTCTGGACAATGAAGTGACCAATGATTTTGTGGCGATGGATATCCGCCGCTCCTTACATTTTCTAGGAGAAATAACTGGGGAAATCACAACAGATGATCTGCTGGAGAATATATTTAGGAATTTCTGCATCGGGAAGTAGCCCATCAAAATAGTTCAAAACACCCACAATTAAGTACAATTTTAAACCTCTAAACAGCTCGTTTAGAGGTTTTTATGTTTTTAGCTATTTGTGACTATTTGTATACATTTGGGCAGGTTTTATCCACTTTTTGTACCTCGGATTTTGGAGGTACAAAAAGTTACACACTTGGGGAGATTATGAAACACTCAGAAACAGGCTGAAACAGCCTGAAACATAGTGACTCATAGAGAAACATCAACACTTCCATAAATAAATGGCATTTAAACGCAATCAAGGGCTATTATGAGTTCCAATATCAGAATACAAAGAGTATGTGAAAATTGCTCAAAACTATTTATTCAAAGACTACAGTCACCCGGTTTTGTGGGGATGACTGTGCCAAAAGAGCTTACAAGAAAAGAAAGAGAACTACCAAGGTGAAGGAAAGCTATGACCAGACCACACAGTTGATCAATGAAAAGTGGCATCAGGCAAACAACAAAGAATACCTCACTGTACAGGAAACTTGTGTGTATATAGGAATCAGCAGGTCTACCTTATGGAGGATAACCCGGTTATGCAGAATAGAACCCAAAATGATTGGCTCAAGGCTGATCTATTCAAAAAAAAAAATCGAACGTTTTATGAACGAATATTGATATGGCCCAAATACATGTAACCCTGAGAACGAAACCCATTCGAAACAACTAACGCAGTCTCTATTTAGACTTCTATCCCGTCGTGTTCGATCTAGTGAAAAAAGTGAAGACAAGAAGGGAGTTTTTGTACCTGCATATTTATGAAACTCCCGAAAATGTACTGGAGGAGGAATTTAATCAACTTACGTTGCTAAAAGCTGAAAAAAAACGTATGGAGCGAGAACTTCAGTTTTTAAGAGATGAGTTTGGTATTCTGGACAAATCCAACCAGAAACGTGATTTTCTACAGTATTTTGAATCCAAGATAAGGGAACACAGTGAATCAGACGGAAACAGAGGGAGAATAAATACTGATATCCTTATTCTTGAATCTAGCTAGGTAATCTATGGGTTTAAGCTTTGAACCGGGATAAACCAACCTTGAAATTACTAAATACATGAAAAGATCATCGATTCCTATTGATCCATAACCGATTGAATCATAAACTTTTCCCAATATCCTGTCTGGTCCAATCAGTTCAACAGAATTATTACTTACACTCGATAGAATGGATCTGAGAATTTAGCCCCGATCATTGGAAAAAGAGCTGTCTGACGCTGATGTCTATCAATTTCCATCTGAGCTTCACGTTAAAGACATCAAGATCATCTTCATCTCTAGAGCTGCCTATAGTCTTGACAACCCTATTGATTCTGGCAACTTTTTGAATAATTTGGACACTGAAACTACCGCCAGAATTTTTTTTCGCCCAACAAACATGAACTAAAAATAGTCGAGACACCCAAAACTGCAAAATTATATTACTTAACTAATTAAAATTCAATACCTTAATTTTTACCTAAAAGATACCCGGACAAAACAGGAGAATAATTGGTTGTTGTTTTACCAAATTCGCTAATTGTATAGCAAAAATAAATAACGTACTTTTAAAGTAGTTGTGAAATAGACCCCAATAGACCCCAATTTACTATAATCTTTACTGTATGACTATTATTAAAGGCATGAACAGTCAATATGTTAACTAATGAAAACATTCTGGGTTTTCTAGTAGCTTTTATACCTGCTTGTGTAAACATTGCCATACTGATTTATATCCTGCGTTTTATGCCCAGGGGAAAATTGATTAACATTTTTTCTTTTTTAATCTTATCCGTAATAGCGCTGCAGTTAGAACATTCATTGGTTAGGTTAAATGTTTCCGAATCTTTTGCCAGGTTTGTTAACCAGGTTTTTAGTATTGGCTGGCTTGCTATGGGCTGTCTGGTTCTTCATTTCTCTGTGGTGTTTACTGAAAATAAGCTAATGAATTCCACATTTTTTTACTTTTTGCTTTACGCACCTTATATTTTCTTTTTTTCTCTGTAT
Organism: Algoriphagus aurantiacus; assembly: GCF_035156405.1. NCBI lineage: Bacteria > Pseudomonadati > Bacteroidota > Cytophagia > Cytophagales > Cyclobacteriaceae > Algoriphagus > Algoriphagus aurantiacus. The sequence continues at coordinate 286,009 of NZ_JAXRUT010000002.1, forward strand.
CATGCTAATCCAACTCCGGTTCCACATGTAGCGAATAAGGTGTGGGGCTATATCATTGAATTCAGACCTAATAGCCTGGATCATCTTCAGAGATACTGGATGGCAGTTCTGGTATTCCTGGGGATTATTATACTTCTTAATTTTGCCTTTTCAAAAAAAGGAGAGCGCCCTAAAAAAAAGCAGTCCCTTATAATCACCATTGGAATAATAATTCCAAGTATTCAGGGGGTAATTACCCAATTGGTATTTCCTATGCTCGGCAAAGAGCAAATCCCTGTGACATCCACTTTTATTACTTTTCTCTCTATTACTATTATTATAGCACTCACCCGCTACAAGCTTTTTAATATTTCTGAGTCCCTAAAAGTAAAAGAAGTTTTAAATAAACTGACTATCCCTGTATTTTGTATTTCTCCAGATAAAAATTTGATATATTTTAACTCGGCTTTTGAAGATATATTTGGAATATGCAGTAATAAGCTTCATTCAGAAATATCACATATATTTTTAAATAAAGAAGAATATACAAAGTTTTGCAAAAAGTTATGTAAGGGTTCAGGAAAAACTGTCAAGAATTATGAGGCTACCATGCTAGCATATAATGAAAAACCAGTTCATATGTTGCTATCCAGTTATCCTATTTATAATAACGAGAAATCACAGGGTATCCTTTTCTTTGCAAATGATATAACCGAAAGGATTAAAACTGAAGAAGAATTAAAGGTCTCCAACCAACGGTATAAAATTATTACCAAAGCAACTGCGGAAGTAGTTTGGGATTTAGATATAGAAAAAGATCTGATTTTCTGGGGGGAAGGTTACAAAAGACTCTTTAATTACGATCTAAAAGAAAACATCACTGATACTAATCATTGGAAACAGCGAGTTCACCCTGATGATTATGAGTATGTAATAAATAGCCTGGAATCACATTTAAAAAATAATAAATCTCATAAGTGGGAAGTAGAGTATAGATATCGTAAAAGTGATGACTCTTATGCTAATATTTTAGATAGGGGGTACATCCTGAGAAATTCAGCTGGTAAAGCCCTAAGAATGGTAGGGGCAATGCAGGATATTACTTTCACAAAAGCTTATATCCAGAAGATTGAAAATCAAAATACCAGCTTGAAGGAAATCGCCTGGCTTCAATCCCATGTCGTCCGAGCTCCACTGGCTAAAATAATGGCAATTAACAATTTATTGATGGAGGATGGCCAAAACCCATCGGAAAAAAGTATGCTTATGGATGCTCTTGGATGTTCCTGTAAAGAACTAGATGAGGTAATCCATGAGGTCAGTAGAAAAATAGAAAAGATTAAAAGTAATAGTTAAGAATTTTTGGATATTCTTTTTATTCCTGACAACTAAAAACAACTAACTGCTGTCCCAAACGTGGAACATGGAAAAATCATTGTAGAACCTTCTTTAAGCCAATGCCCTTTTACGCAGGAACCAAGGAAGTGGGCTGAGGCATCTAAAACGGTAATAAATCTTATTTGAGTCTATCATACCGTTCATCGAGCAAATCTGAATATGCTTTTTGCATATCCATTGAAAGAAATGAACGCTTAATCCATTCCATCACTTTACCCTTTTGCTTTTCAAACCGTGTGAAAACCCGGGCTATTTGTCTATCCGTCAACCCCAAATCCGCTCCAAAGTCCCGAAAATCGAGTTGGGTGAATTTTCGCTTTCTACCACCCATTGTCAATGCCAGTTCTTCCTGATCTTCCGGATTGACAATTTTTGCATTCAACAGATCATAAGAAGGGGCAAGAACCCATCCTGCGGAAGACTGAATCATTGAAAAGTTTTTAAGGTGCATATCGTTATTCCCGGTCAAAAAGGAAAATACCGTGATTTCGAACAGAAAAAGCAGGTCAATACCGGATTGGTCAGAGTACTGGGCAACTGCCTTTCCTACCCGCTCCATTGAACTACGGTATTTGTCAAAAGCTTCAGTGATCTGAAACATATCGAGCATATGGATTTTACCTCCATTTTCCTCTCGGTCAATCCGTTTGGTTATGTAAGAAAGCTCACCTGAGGAAAGTTTGATCAAGGATGAAGGCACAACGCGAATCCCGAAAATTTCTGCCATCCGCATGGTTAGATGTTCATTGGCAGGTAATTCAGGGTAGGTTGAGGACGGAGGCTTAAAAATGTAATTTCCTCCCAATGCTCCCACTACTGTAAGCCGATTCTCCGCACTGTCTCCAACTCCCTTCAAAAATGACAAGGATAATTTTGGCTGAACGCCGGGAACAGAAACACTACGCTCCACCACCTGCAGGGCAAGTTCATCCATCTGATCCAATGTATAGGGCATGATCGGAGCAATAGTAGTCCCAAAGAATTTAAGGCTACACTTTTCGTGAAAGTCCTTCCCTTCTTCCACAGCACCATAGCAATACAAACACTTATGCTTCATTTGTTGCAACAACAGGTTCTACATGCACTGCTCCGATACAATTATGACAGCAGGCCAAAAGCAAGCCCATCCTGTCATTCGGATTCAGCTTCCAACTTTTACTTGCTATATCCAACAGCCAACCTTCAGGAATCAGACCCTCGAAAAATGGAAACAACCGTTTTTCGGTAAAAGGGGCTTTTCTCACCAGCATAGTAAAAGTGATAAAATCATGCGGGTGATTTTCCTGATAGTCGTCTGTGTACTGGAAGTGATATTCTCCCTCATCAGTTTCTACCAAAAAACCGGCAATTCTATTTTTATAGAAGATGGTCGCCTTTCTCATTGTCCATTCAGTTCTTTGTTGCTAACAGGAGCCAATTCATGGCCGAACATCCCTAAAACTATATTCACCTTTTCCAGATTCATATTCGTCTTACCCTGTTCAATCTTCCGAACAACCGTCAACGCAACCCCGCTCCGTTCGGCAAACTCGTCTTGGGTCATACCCAATTCTTTTCTTCTTTCTTTAACAAAAGTTGCCAATCTCTTCATTATATGCCTTTAGATATAAACACCTGATTCAATCAGAAAATATACGTATTTACATATAAAATAAATAATAAATCAACTATTATATTTAAAAACATATAGAAATAACTTTAAATTGGCTACAAGTATGCTCAAAAACACCCACTTCCCTCAATATGACTGAAGCTTCAGAAACTGCAAAGTTCTCTAACGTCATAATATCAGATTTTCAAGTATATCAATATCCCATATCCGTATCGTCCATGCGTTTTACCAAACTGACTTTCAGGCTGTCCAGAAATCAAGCTGAAATTGAAAATATAGGGATTTGGATAGGTATTTACTGATCTCTTTTAAAACTCTATTTAAAGCACCTACTGTACACCCTCTACTTTCTTCCTTTCCTCAGCGTAGTTAAATTGCTCATGGCACTGGGTGGGATTTGCCTACCCTACTCCCGTACAGCTGTCGGGACTGGCCCCCCGAATCGTTTCACTCCCGAATCGCTCCGCTCTCGGGATTAAGCTCTCGGGGCTAAAATCTTCCTCTGCAAGATTTATTAAAGTCTTGTCCTACCCTCGTAATTATCACCAGTTTGAAATTGGAATTCAACCTCACCACACTTAATTTAACAAGTTCTCATCAAGTTGGAAATTCCTGTGGAATTTCTAAAGTAGGCGAGAACAAGCAGTTAGTCATACACATTCTGGTGCGTTCGTACTTTTTCATTCTATTCAAGTTCAATATCCATTCGTCGAAATAAATCGTCTTGAATGGTTATTATGTGCTTTACCATTCCATCAAATATTAAATCGCCTTTCAGATCTTTTACTTTTTGTAAAACCGATACCTCAAATGTTCCATTTGGCCGTTCAATAAATCCGATGGGTTCAACATTTGGGTTTATTTCTGTCCATTGCCTTGTCCAATATTTTCTGACTTCTTCGTGTCCACTTACATATCCTCCTTCAAATGCTTTTGGCCATTCTACTTCCGAGTGAAATGTCGAAAGTGCGGAATCTATGTCCCGAGAGTTAAAAGCCGAATACGCCTTTTTAATTAATCCTTCAATTTGGCTGTTCATATTCATTTTATTTTTTTCTGAGGCTGTTTCCCGTATGATGCACCACTAATTTAGTTACTCCATTTTATGGCGTTTATATACGGATTTTGGGTGGCAAAGCGCCACAAACACCTATTTTATTTCGCGTTTATTTTTTTTTTCGTGCATTCAAGACTCATCTGTATGAGAGCGCGATTGTTTAGTACTATCATTAAGAAGGCCAAACTAATTATACTGAACTGGGCCAAATGATGGACATAACATAAAAAATAGAATACCGAGACAGTTATCTGCCTATTTTGGGATCTGTTGGTTGCTTTCTAAATTTCCTAAAAGCTTTTTCCCATGTCCCAAGTCCTTCTCGAGCATATCCGAAAATTTATTTCTTTAACACCAGTCCTTACCCTACAAATCCCGGGATACTTCGAGCGTTTGGAAGTTGGCAAAAAAGAAATTCTTCTACCCGCCAACCACCTCTGTGACCACTTGTTTTTTGTGGAAAGAGGTTGTATCCACGCTTTTTTCGTCGATCAACGCGGCGTTGAAAAATCCGTTCAATTTGCCCTGGAGAATTGGTGGATCAGCTATTACCAGGCTTTTTACAAAAAGAAGGTGACCGATGCAACGATCCAGGCTGTTGAAGATTCGGTAGTGTGGAGTATTTCACGGGAGAAATACACTGCCTTGCTGAGAGATCATCCGGAAATGGAGTCCTACTTTCGCCAGATGTATGAGATCGGCTATGGAGCCGTGATTACCCGGCTAAAATACCTTTTCAATTATTCCAAGGAGGAAATCTTCTACAACTTCAGTGAGCAGTTCCCCTACTTTGTGCAGCGTGTGCCGCAGTATATCCTCGCCACCTACCTGGGGCTGACACCTGAATATCTCAGTAAACTACGAGCGAAAAGACGATCTTAATCCAGTTCAAGTTTTTTCGGATTTGAGGCGAATACCTTTGGCCTATATTTCAACCCGCATTATGCATTAGCAATTCTACGCCACGGCGCACAAGTTATTACGGCCAGTAATTACTTCAAAATCAGTTACTATGTTGCTGTTTTCGACTTCAGCATAGCGGTGCTATGCCTCAGTCTCCAAACAGCCTGATTTTATTGCAATTACTGCCCTCATAACGAAAGCAAATGCAAAATCCGGGTTCAACAAAACCGATAAAAACATGGAAACCAGACTGCAAATCGACGAAGTAGAACCGAAAGGCTATCAATCACTTTTCGGAATGGAGAAGTATTTCCAGCAATCCGAACTTACTTCCACTCATAAGGAACTGATCAAAATCCGGGCTTCCCAGATCAACAAATGTGCATTCTGTATCGACATGCACACTAAAGATGCTTTGAAGCAGGGTGAAAAAATCCAACGGATTCTATTGCTGAATGCCTGGAGAGAAACTGACCTTTTCACTCCCGAGGAAAAAATACTTCTACAGATCACCGAGGAAGTCACGCTCATCAATGAAAAGGGACTAAGTGAAGAAAGCTACAACCAAGCGTTGAAGGCTTTTGGAGAAAACTACCTTGCCCAGGTGATCCTGGCAATAATCGCCATCAATGCATGGAATCGGCTGTCTGTCAGCACCAACAAGCCCATTCCCAACTAATCGCTCGGACCTTGGTTGAAAAGGCTGGATTCCCCTTTGCGGAATCTGGCCTTTTGCTTGCTGTGGCTGAGAAGGATTAGGGTTATTAGGCCTCAATATTAACCCGCAATATGCATTAGAAAATCTACTACGGCTTCAAACCGTCTCAAAATCAGTCGCTATGCTTTACTTTTCGCTCTCACCGTAGCGGTGCTACGACTCGATCTCCAAAGTAACTGATTTTCTTGCAGTTTGAACCCTCGCTACGAATCCTAATGCATAGTCCGGGTTTAACCATGGACCGACTCCCCCATAGCATGGTGTTCAATTTCGTAATTCAATTCAGCGCCTAAGAGAACTATAAAAGTGCTAATAAAAAGCCACAGCATAAGAAAAATAACTGCCGAAATGGACCCATAGATTTCACCTAAATTCCAGAAATTACGGATGTAAAATGAAAATGCCCAGGAAGCGAGAAGCCACAAGGAGGTGGCTAAAATGGCACCCGGAATGACCCACATAAACCCGGGCCGCCTTCTTTTTGGTCCAAAATTATAAATCAGACCAATACTCCCCACCAGAATAATACCCATGACTAGCCATCGCAACCAACTTATAAGGCTTTCGATGTTATCGGGTAAACCTATTTTCCCAATGAGTGCCGGGAATGCCACGATCAAGGCAGCACTTAGAATAATTAGTAGGATAGCTCCAAAAGTAAATAACAATGTAAGCCCATTGTTTTTTATGATCCCCCTTTTACTTTCGGTCTCATAGGCAATATTAATTCCCCTAAACAAAGATTTTGTCCCAAGATTGCCAATCCAAATGCCCAGCAGAATTCCAAAAAATGCACCCCAACCTAGCCGGTTCCCCTCGGGTTTGATAAAGTTATCCACCCGGTATTGGAGGATTTTATGGGTCTCCTCTGGCATCATCGAACTGATTTTGGATACCTGTTCCTCAATTTGCTGAGGATCCATTACAAACCCATAAATGGAAATGAGCGCCATAATCGCAGGAAAAATGGCTAAAAAACCGAAAAATCCCACTCCGGCCGAAATAATTACTACATTATTTTCGTCAGTACGTTCTTTTACTTTTATAAAAATGCTCTTCCATTCAGAGAATGATATTTTAGAAATGGATTGAACCGTTTTGTGCATAATTCTAGCTTCGGTGAAATCGTCACTCAAGATACAAAATGCTTTTTTCTGCTTTTAACTAATCCCAACTATCTTTATTGACAAAGGAATAAATACTTTTCCAAGTCAGTAAAAAAAGAATGGTAAAGTCCGTGCCTGCTAAGTATGATTATTTGCTTTATCTGACTCTTAGGTTTAGATTTTCCAGCCGTAGGATTATAGTTAGTTGTAATCTAACATATTCGCTAAAAAGCTAAAACTATTGATCAGAGAGGGCTTCCCCCATGTTTAGGACAGGTAAAACTCCGGAATATCTAACTCTCTAGCCATTGGCAGGCATCCCGCCATAGCTCCTGTTTGGTAGCCTAGCCTCAGTTACTAACAGTTCGTTAGTTATACATTCCAATCCTAACTAATCTACCTTATAACAAAGCTAATAGAACACCCTAGCAATTCCCATCCTGTTCCCTTGTGTCTCACTTATGCCTACGGAGCTGCAAGGGATCAAGGATCTCGGATTTAAGCCAGGAAGGATGGGATGCACGGAGCGATACTTTCAAATGAGCATTTTTCAAAACCTGCTGTTTTCCTCCTCTCCAGTCGATTTGCGCTGATAATTGGTCTTTTTCAACTTCCCAAAATTATAGGTCGCTATGAATCGAAAATATCGGGTATTGTTGATTCGATCGAACAGGACCAATGTATTTCCAAGGCGATAGTCCCCATCGGGTTTGTTGGTTTGGAAAATATCATTTGCGACCAATTGAAGTTTCAGGGATTTGTCAAAAAATTCCTTTTCCAGCCCCAAAGTAATTTCAGCCTGATTTTTTCTGAAATAGATACCGTCATAACGATTGCTCAGATACCAAGCTATCAACTGCACCTTTAGACCTGCGGGCAATGTGAATTTATTGTTGGTGTAAAAATAGGCTTGTGGTCTGGTTTCCTTAAAACCGAAAGATGAACGCGTATCTATTAGCTTGTTATAACTTACGGTCAATGTGTTCATGGATGCCCACCAATTGGTATTGATGGGCAAGGTCAGGCTGGCAAAAATGTCGTGTTGTTTATCGCTATTTAGTCCTTTAAGAATGTAACTTTTGGGGTCTTCGCCTTGAACGGCTCCTCCGGTAATGGGGTCTATCGTATAGTTGTAGCCCAATTTTAATGTATGCTGCCTAAAATTTGCCCCGATTTCCAAGGAATGGATTTTTTCGGGGACAATGTTCGGATTTCCCTGGATCGAGGTGAAGGCATCCTGATATACAATGTTAGGGTTTAGGGATTCATACCTCGGCCGTGCTATTCTGGAGGCATATGAGGCAAATAAAGACCTATTGTCGATCAAGATCACTCCTATGGAAGCATTCGGGAACAGATTAAAGTAGCTTTTTTGTATGGCTCCATCCAAATTGTCCGTTACCAAATTGTATTCGGTCAGTTCGCCCCGAAGCCCAAAACTGTAATTTACCTTATCCGATACACTTTTTTTATAGTTGGCATAAACCCCATAAATCTGTTCCTCGTATTCAAAGTCCCTTGATAGGTTTTCATCTAAGGTGAAATTGTCATTGTTGGAAGAAACCAAAAAAATGGAGTTGGACTTATTGCTGACGCTTCCGAGTTTGGTTCCCATTTCCAGTTGACTTTGTTTCGAAAAGGCTTTGATAAAGTCTAGCTGTGCACTAAAAATGGGAATTTCACGGGCTACCTGGTTCTTTAATTTTCGGTTCGTTTTTTGTCCGTTCCCAATGGACTCTTCATCAATGTTATCATCTATCCTTGTGCTGTAAAGCGAATATTGTCCTCCAATGTACAATGAGGAAAGGGTATCCATGACCTGAAAATAATTTAGGACAAGGGCATTTTGGGTGGTAAGGTCGTCCTTATAGACCACGCTTTCAAATTGTTCCAGTTCTCCATTGGCGTTTATATCGTTATGGCTGCTTTCCGTACCGCCAAGGTCATTGGTCAGCCCATTATATCCAAGGGAAAGATAACTGCCTTCCGTAAAATCATACTGAACCCCAACTCCGTAGTTGGCAAAATAGTTTTGCTTTCTTTCCCAATCGGTAGTAATCGCTGAATTGAAAAAATCCCCTTCCCCCGATCTACTGCGGGTAGTGTTCAAAAGAAAACGATAGGCCCCCAATTGCATCCCATAATTTCCCGTTACCGAAACACGTTGTTTTCTGTAATCCAGGCTAAGATTTGTACTGGTGTTGGTAGGAGAAAAGTCGGAAACACTCATATTTTGGCTTAAAAACCCCTTGATCCCCTCCATTGTGGATGTATAGGTAACAATATTGATGACCGCCCGCCCTTCGGCATCGTACTTTGCCGAAGGGTTCGATATGATCTCAATATTTTTGATTTCCGATGCTTGTACGTTGGCTAATTGTTCGTTCAAAATACGTTGGCCATTGAGATAGATTATGGCCGTACCCTTTCCGAAAATTGATATCACTTCATCTTCAACAAGCACGTTTGGGGACCGGGATAGGATTTCCTGGACGGAATTACTCGTGGCAAGTACCGTATTCTCCACATTTATTTGGACCGTTCCGTCACTTTTGTTTTCAAATAGAGGTAGGTTATACACCACTACCACTTCCTCAAGCTCATTACTTGTTTCCGTTACCACTATATCCCCCAAATCTATATCGGGGCTCCCGCTATAGGCAATGGCAATAAAGGTATCCTCGAATTCCAAGGAGGTAAGTTTCAGCAATACCTCCCTTTGGTCCAACCCCAACAATTCGAATTTCCCTTCAAAAAAACTGGTCCCCTTGATTATCGTCGAATCCTTAGGTGAGATGACGAGGGCATTTCCCAATAAAACCTCATTTTGTGAATTGATGACATTTCCTGAAACCGATGTTATTGTTTGTGCGGTCATTTCTGTCCCATAAATGCCAAAATAAAGGATAGCTGCAAATATTTTATTGATGTTGGTCATCCGTCTGTTTTTATCTCTTTCCAAAAATACAGGTGATAAGACCCGCTTTTTGGAATAGTAGACCAATGGGGAATTCCAGGATATGAATCGTGTTCTAGGGGTTTATCGACTATTTTGGCCGTTTCGTGGCCCGGTATCAAGGTTTCGCCGACAAGAGGGTTTGTGAAGCACTATAAATACTATTTTTATTGTCTGAAACATGGATGGACTACTTACATACTTTAACACCCCCGTTGTAAAACATGTATTGTTTTGGATCATGGTGTTCCTGTATTTTGTTTTATCGGTCAGTAATCTTGGCATGTATGCCGATTATCGCCATTTATTCGAATCGTTCGGCATTATTGTAATTGTCCAAGTCATTACGGCCTATGCCTGCATTTATGTGCTTATCCCCAATTTTTTGGATAAAAAGAAGATTGGACAATTTGTTTTCTGGATGGTACTGTTATTAATTTCGGTTTTCACCTTCTACCAGGTGGTTAAAACTTTTTATTTTGATGTGGTTTATTATGATGCGTATAATGAAATCCAAAAAAGATATGCCGCTGATCCTTTTTGGAAAAAATTGACCTCTTTCTCCGTTTTTTTGAGCAAGTGTATTTTATACCTTACGCCTACCGCGCTATTGTTGATGGCTCGTTTTTACAAGAATCAGCAGAAATATTTAAAGCTCAATGAACAAAAGAAAATAGCAGAACTTACCGCTTTGCGCAATCAGCTAAACCCCCATTTTTTATTCAATACCTTAAACAATCTTTACGCTTTGGCATTGGACAAATCGGAGAAGACTCCTGAAGTCATCGAACGGCTTGCCGATATTTTGGATTATATACTGTTCCGCTGTAAGGAAAATTACGTGCCGGTCCAAAGGGAAATAGCGCTTGTTGAAAATTATCTGTCGTTGGAAAGGATACGATACGGAAATCGCGTTTTAGTAAGTTTTAAGCACAATGTAGGTGCAGAGATTAAAATTGCCCCCCTTTTATTGTTGACTTTTGTTGAAAATGCCTTTAAACATGGGGTAAGTCAAGAATTGAAAACGGCCAAAATTGATATTTCGCTGACTTCGGATAAAACGGATGTCCTATTTTCAATAGATAATTCAAAGCCAAAAAACTGCATCGGGAAGAATACGGAAAATGAAGAACCTTTGGGACTTAAAAATGTAAAACACCAATTGGAATTATTATATCCGAATTCACACGAATTGAAAATCAAGGATGGGGAGGATCGTTATGAGGTGCTATTAAGACTAAAACAGAAATGAAGTACAGATGTGTAATTGTAGATGACGAAGGACTTGCCAGGGGCCTCATAAAAAATCACTTGGCGCAATTGGATGATTTTGAGTTGGTCGCCTCTTGTGGAAGTGCCATTGAAGCCAGTAAAATCCTTAAGGAAGAAAAAGTTGACCTCCTCTTTTTAGATATTGAAATGCCTGTTTTAAAGGGGACGGAGTTTTTCAAAAACCTAATGCATAAGCCTAAGGTAATTTTTACTACAGCACATCGCGATTTTGCTTTGGACGGCTTTGACCTGAACGCCGTCGACTATCTTTTAAAGCCCATTACTTTTGCCAGATTTTTCAAGGCCATAGAGAAGTTTTTAGAGCAAAACCAATCCTCCGTAAACCTATTGGAGAACATCGGGGAAGGCAAAACCGATTATGTCTTTGTCAGAAAAGATAGAAAACAGGTAAAAGTTTTTTTTGATGATATCCTGTATATCGAAAGTATCAAGGACTATATAAAAATCATAACCCATGATGATAACCTACTGATAAAGGAAAGTCTAAAATCGTTTGTGGAAGCTCTTGATGATAGATTCTTTAGGACCCACCGCTCTTATATTGTAAATCTTGATAAAATAACAGCTTATACAAAACAGGATATTGAGATCGGAAAACTGGAAATTCCAATTGGAGATAGCTATAAATCATCGGTGTCCAAAATTCTCGATAATTGAAATACCCCTCCTTTCTTACCCGATAAAGGCCACACGATGTTGTAGCCCCCATTCCACCATTATGTCCAGAACTTTCTTGAATGAGTATCCCGATTCTATTAGTTTGAAGGCTGAAGCTGGACATCATTTATCTCTGCTTTTCAATTTTGCTTGCACTAGTTACGTCCTTTGTTAATCCATATCCTACTCTTTTTTTGCCACTCCCCCGACACGCTTAACTATAGAACCACATTAAGCTGTAAACTTCTTTAGGCCGAGCACTTAAAAAGTATTCAACAATTTTCGGTAACAATCGGCGATCCCCTTTTGAGTGTAGTCTCATAGACAGTGGGGATCAAAAGAATAGAAAACTGCTAAGCTGCCTTACACAATCTTTCCAAAACTCGCTATATCATATCCCTTTAGAGCTGCATCCAACTTCTTCTTCTTGCTCTTATTGGCCTCCGTTTCTTCCAGAATCAGGATCAGCTTCAACAGCTTCATCCGTAGATCCTTATCCCGGAGATCCAATCCATTCTGACTCAGGGATTCTTCTATAAAAGCCTTGGCATTGTAGGGGTGTACCGTCTCTCCTCTGAAGGCAGCATCGGCAGGAGGTACTACTCCTCTTATTGATACCAATTTGTAATTGGTTCCTAACCTCCTCCCATCCTTCCCGAATCGCTTCGCTTCTCGGGACAGGCTCTCCTTTAAAGAGAAGGCGCATGTCAGCGGTAATTGATAGCTTTCAATTATTAAACCCTAAATATGCATTAGCGATTCTACGCCACGGCGGACAAGTTATTACAGCCATTAACTGCTTCAAAATCAGTCATTACATTGCTGTTTTCTTTCAATTAGCACCTTCACAACGAAACCTAATGGATAAAGCAAGAAAGTTCAAAACACCCCTACCTTCTCTACCAAGAGCCAGTTTTTCATGGGATATTCCAGACTATTGGTTGGTATAGGTCATTGCGCATCTAAAGAATCCCAATACGCTTGATTCGTCAGGTTTTATATTTGGGCGTAAACAGACAGTGATTGTACAAAACTGAACACATAAATCTTGATCTACAATCCCCAGACGCCCGCTAGAGCATAATTTGATGATGGCATGGATTTTAATACTACAAATAGGAATTAATTATAAGGCAATGAAGAAATTTCAGTTAGGGGAGTTTGAAGAAATAGTCATGCTTACAGTTGGAATATTATATAATGAGGCGTACGGTGTGGCAATCAAAAATGAAATAGAAAACCGGCTTGGAAGAAGTGTAAGTGTGGGAGCCTTGCAGACTGCACTACAGCGGCTGGAGAAAAAAGGTTTCCTGAAGTCATGGGAAGGAGCAGGAACCCAAGAAAGAGCAGGAAGACCTAAGCGTTTTTTTAACATAACCGCGTATGGTAAAAAAGCACTTGAATATGCCAAAACAACGAGGGAGGAACTATGGCAGGCTATCCCTACTGTAGCTTGGGATCTAAAAACATCACGCTGAGACCATGCAAAAAAATACCGGTTTACCTCCCAATTTCATCCTCCAAATCTTCCACGCCTTCTGCGATCCTAAGCTCCTCGGATCTATCGAAGGTGATCTGATAGAATTATACCATGACCGCATAAAAACCAGTGGAAAAAGGAAAGCAAACATCCACATGTTGCTAGATGTAGTATTGCTCTTCCGACCAGGTATCATCAGACCACTGGGCTTTTCTTCAAACCTAAACAATACCATCATGTTTCGTAACTATTTTAAAGTAGGTTTCCGCAATATCCTTAAATACCGGACATTTTCCTTTATCAATATTTTTGGACTTGCACTAGCCATGTCAGTGAGCATGCTTATCCTGACAATGCTGGCCGACCAAAGCAGATATGATCAATTTCATGAAAAAAAAGACCGTATATACCGCATTCTGTCTGATTATGAAGGATCAAAAAGCCCCTATGCTACATCACCTGAACCTCTTGCTAGAACTCTTAAAGACTACCCTTCTATCGAGGCTACCACTCAACTGATACCGGGTATAAGTGGTGATGCAACAAATGAAGAGAATACTCAAGAGATCAGGGGATACTTCGCAGAGCCTACATTCTTCTCAATATTCAGTTTTGAACTCGAATCAGGGAATTCCGCAACGGCTCTTTCTGCTCCTTATTCTATGGTCATCAGCAAGGAACTGGCCATTAAACTCTTTGGAGACCAAAATCCGGTGGGAAAAAATCTCCAATTTAAAGACAGAAAGCTACCTATTCCCCTCGGAGGAGATGACTCGGGAACACCTGCTGGTGACTGGGGTGATTTTATTATTACTGGTGTGATCGATGAATCAAGATACGACTCTCACCTAACATTTGACGTGCTTGCTTCAGGCAGCACCATTCCTTCCCTAATAACATCAGAGAAAATGGAAGACCGCCGGGAAAATTGGAAATGGTTTTACCAGACCTACACCTATGCGCTGCTCAGGGAAGATCAATCTCCTGATGATCTCTCTATCGCATTAAATGACATTGTCAGTAGTAAGGAAACCGAAATCAAATCAGAATATAACAGCGGCTTCAAGTTGGTTCCGCAAGCGCTTTCCGATGTCGCGCTAGGGTTATCCAGCAATGATACCAACAACCGATTGCCGCTTATAGGTTATTATTTTCTGGCCATTCTGGCATTGGTGATTTTGGCGTCTGCCTGTCTTAACTACACCAGCCTCTCTATTGCCAGAGCTTTGACACGGGCAAAAGAAATCGGGATAAGAAAAGTCACCGGAGCACTCAGAACAAATCTGATAGTACAGTTCCTCAGCGAATCTATTCTGACTGCCCTACTCTCACTTGTACTAGCAGTGGTCTTGCTGATGGCACTGATCCCTTCCTTCAAAGGACTGTGGGTAAACCAATATTTGAACTTTGAGCTTCCCTTTATGCCTTCCCTTTATTTAGGATTTATACTCCTTGCCATTATCATCGGGGTAATGGCAGGACTCTATCCAGCTTTCTTGCTCTCAGGCTATCATCCAATGAAAGCACTGAAAAGCCTGGCAGCAGTGGGGCCGGGTAAATTGGGACTTCGGAAAGTTTTAGGGATTTCCCAATTTGTAGTTTCACTGTTTTTTATCACCACATCCATCCTCATCTATAACCAATTCAAGCATTATTTGACATTCGACTACGGCTTTCAAACCGAAAGCATCGTTAACATCCCGCTTCAGGGAATGGACTATCAGAAGCTTAGCACTGAATTCGAGCGTATTCCCGGCATATCAACCATTTCTGCCTGTGACATTATCCCGGCCACTGGTACTAACAACAACAATGAAGTAAAAATAATGGGAAGCAATGAAGAATTTCAGGCTGTAGGTGTGCTGAATATTGACCGCAACTTCCCTGCAAATCTAGGGATAGCACTAATCGCAGGGAATGGTTTTGCCATCAGTGACCAAACCGCAGCTACTCAGATACTGGTCAATGAAGCCATGGTTAAGAATCTGGGATATGCAAATGCAGAGGCTATCGTCGGAGAAAAATTTGAAACCAAATGGGGTGAACAGGTATTGGAAATCGCCGGAGTAGTGAGAGACTTCCGATACAAACTCCTACTGAATGAAGATGCGATCTCCCCGCTCATGCTTCGTTACAACCCAACCCAGTTTCAATATGTTAATGTAAAAATGTCCTCTCCTGATCCGATGAAAACCCTTGGTGAAATGGAAAATCGTTGGAAAGAACTCGATCCAGTGCATCCTTTCCGCTATGAGTTTATGGATGAGGAACTGGAATCAACGCATCAGGGCATTTTTGATGTAGTTTCAATATTAGGATTTATTTCGTTTCTCGCCATTTTCATTGCTTGCCTTGGCTTGCTGGGCATGACAACCTATACCGCTGAGCGAAGAACAAAAGAAGTAGGCATCCGCAAGTTTCTGGGTGCGGGCAATTTCAATATAGCTTTGTTACTAAGTAAAGGATTTCTGCAGATGCTTGTAATAGCTATCCTTCTTGGCGCTCCTCTCAGTTACTTTATCAACAAGCTCTGGCTGGAAAATTTTCCAAATCGCGTAGAGTTTGGTGTCGGAACTGTGGTATTGGGGTCCTCTGTGCTTTTACTGTTTGGTATCCTTACCATAAGTTCCCAGACACTTCGTGTATCCAAAGCTAAAGTCATAGACACGTTAAAAATGGACTGAATGATTTATGAAAATAAGTAATTGTTTTCATGTGTTTATAATTGATTTTTAGAAGCCACCCAGATAAGTCGGGGCAGGCTATGGAATCTTGCATTGATGATAATCATCCTAGTGGGTGACTTTTTAGTCATGCCTGTCTCAGGCAGGCTCGATTTCTATATAAGTTTAGGAAGGAATAGTTCAGATCTAGGGAGAAGAGTAAAATCACCGGAAATCATCAAGTATTCGTAATCATATTCCCCTCTAACGTGGGTGTAGTCACATTGCTCGTGGTGACTGGGTGGGATTTACCTTCCCTGCTGTCCGGCACTAGGCTAAAATCTTGTTCAGCAAGATTTCTTGACACCTTGTCCTACCCTAATATTCTTATCAATTTTCAATTGGTTATTTCTAATTCTACCCGTCATGCTGCCAGGTTCACCCGGTTTACTTCATTTTTCTACAGCTTTACTACGCCAACAATCCGCTGAGCTTATTCTATTTTAACTATTTTTGCTTCAGATGATAGTTTGTATTGCCGAAAAACCAAGTGTCGCCCGAGAAATTGCCTCAGTTCTTGGAGCTACTAATAAGCATGATGGGTATTATGAAGGGAACGGATATAGTGTAACCTACACCTTCGGACACTTTTGTACCTTATTTGAGCCGAACGATTATGACCCCCATTGGAAGAGTTGGAGCCTCAGCCACCTTCCGATGCTTCCCGAAAAGTTCAAAACCAAAGTCGTTACTAATGCTGGGATCAAGAAACAATTTGACATTGTAAAAAAGCTATTTGAAACAGCCACTCTTGTGATCAACTGTGGTGATGCCGGCCAAGAGGGAGAGCTGATCCAACGATGGGTAATGGAACAAGCGGAGTATAAAGGGGAAGTCAAACGCTTATGGATTTCATCGTTGACAACAGAGGCCATCAAAGAAGGCTTCGAAAAACTGCAACCTTCTGCTAAGTACGATAATCTGTATTATGCCGGATATTCCAGGGCTATAGGCGATTGGTTGTTGGGAATAAATGCCACGCGCTTATATACGGTGAAACATGGTGGATACAAACAAGTACTGTCCATAGGTAGGGTCCAAACGCCTACACTGGCTATGATTGTGAATCGGTTTAAAGAAATTCAAAATTTTCAGCCACAACCTTTCTGGGAATTACAAACGGTCTATAGAGAGACAACATTTAACTGTGAAGAAGGGAAATTTTTAAAGAAAGAAGATGGAGAGGCTTTCGCCAAAACAGTAAAAGAACATGACTTTGAAGTTCTCTCCATTGAAAAGAAAAAAGGGAAGGAATACGCACCAAAGCTTTTTGACCTGACAGGATTACAGGTGTATTGCAATAACAAGTTTGGTCTTTCTGCCGATGAAACACTTAAAATAGCGCAGCAACTTTACGAACAAAAACTAATCACCTACCCAAGAGTAGACACCACTTTTTTACCGAACGACATTTACCCCAAAGCACCGGGAATACTAGAGAAGCTAACGAATTATCAATCGTTAATTCAACCGCTTTTGGGTAAAAAATTAAAAAAGTCTACCAAGGTTTTCAATGATAAAAAAGTAACCGACCACCATGCCATGATTCCTACAGGTGTTCAAGGCAGTTTGCACGGGAATCACCTAAAAGTATATGATATTATTACCAAGCGATTCATCGCAGTGTTTTATGATGATTGCGTGGTGGCCAATACCACAGTATTGGGAAAAGTGGACACAGTTCCGTTTAAAACAGCCGGAAAAGTAATTTTAGAAAAAGGCTGGAGGGTTGTTTTTGAAACTGCTGAGAGCAAAGATAAAAAGGAGAAAGATGAGCTCCCGCTCTTTAAAAAAGGAGAAAAAGGGCCGCATGAGCCTTCTTTCCTGGAGAAAGAAACCAAAGCACCTAAGCACTATACAGAAGCGACTTTGCTAAGAGGCATGGAAACTGCCGGTAAACAGGTGGACGATGAAGAGATGCGGGAGTTAATGAAAGAGAATGGCATTGGTCGTCCTTCTACCCGGGCAAATATTATTGAAACACTTTTCAGGCGACAATACATTGAACGGAATAAAAAGCAGATTTTGCCCACTGAAACAGGCGTTCAATTGATCGATATCATTAAGAATAACCTGCTGACCTCTGCAGAGCTGACAGGGCAGTGGGAAAAACAATTGAAAGAGATAGAAAAAGGGAATTTTCACGCGGGATCTTTTGTGAAAAACATGAAGCATATGGTGGAGCAATTGGTGGTCGAAGTTCTGATGGAGCAAAACCATGCTAAACTATCCCAACCCACGGAAGCCAAGGTTCCTGAAAAAGAAAAATCAACCACTGCCATCGTGGGATACGCTTGTCCAAAATGCAAGGCAGGGACGCTGCTAAAAGGAAAAGCTAGTTACGGATGCAGTGCCTATAAAAACGGATGTGACTTTTTACTTCCTTTTTCCTTCGAAGGAAAGAATATATCTGAGAATCAGTACTTACGTTTGCTCCAGAAAGGATCTACTGTCAACTTAAAAGGATTCAAAACCCAGGCAGGAGATAAGGAAGGTTTGCTACGCTTCAATGATAAATTTCAACTTGTTTTGGAAGAAAAGAAAACAGCCAACTCTTCGGCTTCTAAAAAAACTCCTCCGGTCATTTCCTGCCCATTGTGCAAAAAAGGAACAATAATGAGAGGTAAAACAGCCTATGGATGCAGTGCCTACAAAGAAGGATGTGACTTTAGATACACTTTTGATACCCTCCGGGAAAAAGCGAACAATAAACCATTAACCGTAGATCTGGTGACATCTTTATTGAAGGAGAGTGTGGGTGTTTAAGTTGTTGAATGAATAATATTGCGGGTTTGCCTTTATCTTCCCTTCTTGTTACTAACAAGTTAACGCATATGCCATCTGGGATTAGATGGCACGCTATTGTTCCAACCATTTTAAAATTGATTGGGTTGTTTCCTCCGGTTTTTCTTGCTGAATCCAATGCCCGCAATCCAGAGTGACAACATCCACATTAGGAACTAGATCTTTTAGATTTGCAGACTTTGGAATCATATCCTGTTCACCGTATATCATAAGGGTCGGATGATGAATGATCGGATTTGCCTCCGCCAGTAGGTGCCAGTTTCTATCAAGGTTTCTGTACCAATTTATACTTGCTGTAAACCCTGATGATTCGAAAGCAGCGATGAAAACAGCCAGTTCGTCCTCATCCATCAAAGGCTCCCCAAGTGGTTTTTCTGCCCGTGCAAGATTGATCATTAGCATTCCCGGTTCAGGCGGTGAGTGAGGTATGTTTTTGCGGAATATGTTACGCAGAAACCGGGATGCGTTTTCATTCATTATAGCATCCCCTACTCCAGGCTGTCTATTGAAGTGAACAAAATAGAAGTCTCCTCCACCTAGTTCTTCCATAAACTCGATCCATGGTTTTTCTCCACGCGCTTGATAAGGCAAAGCCAGGTTGATCACTTTATTTACCCGCTCAGGATACAATAGTGCAAGACTCCAAACGACATTTGCACCCCAGTCGTGACCTACAAAGGTGGCATCCTCGTATCCGTAATGGTCGAGCAGCGCAATCAGGTCACCGGTTAAGTGCTCAATATCATACTCAGTTACTTCGGTCGGACGGGATGAATTACCATAGCCTCGCTGATTGGGGACAATGACATGGTATCCCGCAGCCGAAAGAGCCGGTATCTGATAACGCCAAGAAAACGCATGCTCCGGAAAACCGTGACAGAGAACGATAGGTTTCCCTGAATTTTTTAGACCTGCTTCAAATACTTCCAGTTCCACACCATTCACTGAAATCATAGTGGGGGCTGGGAATTGGATTGGATTAAACCTTTTGCCGGTTACGTTTGTCATTTTTTTACCGTTTAAAATTTGATATGATGCAAACTTAAATCCGGTCAGTGACAGCCCTATGTCAGTAGTAAAAAGGAACTAATTGTATTTGTAAAAATACTTTTGCAAAGTCATAGTATGAGGTTCAACTATGTTTAACTGCTGTCAGCAGTCTGTTGCTAGTCTTTCATTATCCATTACCTTGATGCTTTTTGTGTTATAGCTGTTTCCGCAAGATTCATTAGTCGTTTAACAAATTTGTGCCCCCTCTGGGCGTAGTCAAATCGCTCGTAGAACTGGGTGAAGTTTAACGCCCCCCCGAATCGTTTCACTCCCGAATCGTTCCGCTCTCGGGATTAAAACTCTCGGGGCTAAAATCGTCCTCTGGAAGATTTCTTGACGCCTAGTGCTACCCTGATATTCTTGACAATTTGCAATTGGCTTCCTACCTCATCCCTCCCCTGAATCGCTTCTTTTCTCCTTTATATATGGTCGGCATTCGGTCTACATTCTTCGACAAGCCAGAAATGAAAAGTAGAAGTAAAGTCGATGCAAAGTCGACGCAGAGTCGAAGGTCACCTCCCTCTGGATATGGTCAAATTGTAAAGTGATTGGGGGATGTACCTACGCTTCAATTTGGCGCAATGCCTAACCAATTCCCTATTCATTGTCTGATCTGCCATGCATCTCAGAAGCACCGCAGCAAAGTATAGGTAAACCTTATAGAACTCCCTATTAGCGCCCTACTTGCTCCCATGAACCTCCCTTATTCCCACGGAGAATCAAGGGAGCAGCAAGGGAGAATCAAGGGTGGATCAAGGGAGGAACTCAAAGGAATCTTTTATAGACTTAACTAAAAGGATCAACACTGATATGTACCTGAAAATGTTGCCCCCTTGTTTTGACATTATGTTTCTGCTTACTGGAATGAATCAAAATCTTCCCCCGCAGAAGCTTTACCAAGACCAATCAGAATTACTGCAAGAATCGTTACCTATTAAAATCATCTGCAAACACCACCTTTCCTGCTGGATCAGAGAGCCGCACAAAATCTATGGATCCGCTCCCATCAAAAATATAGGTCAACCCAACAATATCCCCAAAATCCTGTTTGAAAACCTCTGTATAAACCTGCTCCCCATTGATCTTTATTTCAGCTTTTTTATCCCTCACTTCAATTCCTATTTCCTGGTAGTTATACACCTGCTGTCCCAGTTTAGAAAGGTCATTATCGCTTCCTCTTTTACTGATTTCCCCTAGCTTATAACCCGCATAATTTTCACAGCCCTTTTCCACCAGTGTCACTGTAAAAATATGCTCTTCTGTTACTATCAGAACAGTTAGCCATGGCCATTCCCAAAAGAGAATTCCCTCTAGGTGTAGTCAGATTGTTCGTGTGGACTGTTTAGCAAATCCTATGTTATTTTATATCCTTACAGGCAGAAAAGCTGATATACATAAAGTTAAAAAATAATACCCCAAAACCCTATAATGTAATGGCTTTGCATTCAAGGAAATCAGTCACAACTCTCCCATTACAAAATTTGTGAAAATATTAATCAGGATCGGTTTTCGGGAATTCGTCCTCTTTAATAGGGGGAAGTCCATCACTTTTTTCCGGAAAATAAGGATCTTCTATTTCTTTGAGAGGTTCTTGCACAGGCACTTCTTCTTCATCAGGCAAATACTCTTCTTCTTCCGGTATATCCCTGTTGAGATTTATTTCATCTCCATCCTGAAGGGGGATTTCGTCAGAAGGAAATGCCGGCCCATCTTCATCAGGGAGGGCTGAGTTCAGAAATTGCTTAGAATAAGAGGTTACACTACCTGTATAGCCGGATATAAAATGAACGAATTGTCCAAGATATTGTATTTCAGAAATTGAGGTCATGGTTTCTATATGTTGGTTGATTGATAGTCCAATACAATACCTGTGCAAATAACGCCAAGATCCCCTTATACATTTTTATCCAATTTTTTGGGGTCTAGTTTGGATACACTTCAGGGAAATTGTGCCATAGAGGGAATTTGGCACCACATTCCGGGATGATTAAGCATAATCGCAGATCCTGAAACTCAGTTACAGATGGTAGAGGAAAAAATAGATTGTCTTTCTAGGCAATCATGGTTAGTTTTAATAATCAATAAGTAGCTACAATTATGAAACTCATTTTTCCCACAGACCCTGTAATCAACGCGGAGATTCCAAGTGATTACCCTATCCCTCCCATTGGAGAAGAATTTTATATCCGGTTCGAAACTTTTATTACAGATCAGGAGGATTGGAAAAAAATAAAAGACCTATTGGAAAAAGAAGCACTGACTGTAGAGAAGGTAGAAGACAATAAAATCTATCTTTACCAAGGCCAAAAAATCGACTTACAAGGCACCATCGAAAGCGGTGAATACATGCCCTCCATTGTTCAATATTGGGAAAAGCATCCGGAGACGAAACCTGATCGGATTTGAATTTTTAAAGACATTTGGTCTTACTCTTTGAAGTTCCTTTTGGTCAATCAAATAGCCCCCTCTAGGTGTAGTCAAATCGCTCGTTGTGACTGGGTGGGATTTGTAATTCCACCCACCCCTATTATTTAAACCAATCAGTAATTGGCTGTACTACCTCACCACGTGGAGAGAGCCATTGGCTCTGCTATCATTTCACTATTAAATGATTTCCGGATTTAAGCCCAGAAGGATGTTATAAAAGTTGGTGTAGTCTACCTCCTCCCCGATATCGCGTTGCTCATCGGGACAGGCCCTCTTCCCGATCCACTCTCTTCGGGACGAGTCATTCTGAAGAGAGTGGGTGTTCGGTTCTGCTACTATTAACATTTAGGTATAAAAACGTGGTTTCCCTTTTCCCAACAGGCTCAACCCAGCAGCTTTACTGTTGACTGTAACTTCACAGTAAAAGATACACTTGCAACGAAAACTTAATTATTATTTGGCAGACTTTAAATTAACCACTTTGGGGTATCCACTTACAAAAGATAAAATATGCAATAAATCATACCAAGATTAAATGCTGAATGGCAAATTACAGCTCCTAATAAAGATCCTGAGTGTTTTCTAAAAGCAAAAAACAACAAACTCACTAAAAACATGCTTGTCACCCAAATTATAGTCGGAACTAGGAAAAAATCCCACTTAGCATTGATAAAGACCAATCCAAAATGTGATATATGAGTTAGTGCAAACGCAGAACCGTCAACTAATGATGCTCTTTTATCTCCGATTGATTTTGCAAAACTTGAATGTACAATACCTCTAAAAAACAACTCTTCGCCGATTGGGCTGAAAGTCATCCCGGTAACTGCCATTATACTAAATAATATTTTTTTGTCATTTGAGCTTATGGTATCTGGGATTTTATAAGATTTTCCTATGTATTCATACCAATTTTCATACGAACTTCCATACAAGATTTGCCCTAGATAGTATAGTAATACACTTGCTATTAATCCATAAATAAACGCAAATAGCAGTTTGCTGATTTTTTTAGGTCTTGTTATTCCTATTTGTCTACGACCATATTTGTTCAAGAAAATGAATGGTGCAATCGCAGACACGATCATTATCAGCCCAATAGAACCATAATTCCCAGAGGTATTTGCATTTAGTACTAATATAAAACGGGGGATACAAACTATAAGAATTAGAACAAGTCCAAATTTCCAATCAAAACTAAAAATCCTCTTCCAAAAAGGTCTAAGTTCGCTTTCCATAAGCCTTTAAATACTGATTGACTGTCTTAAGTTTTGAGTCTGCAAAAGTTGGCACCAAATACCGGTAATAAGAATAGGGGAAATAGGCTCTGATATATTTGGTCTTTCAAATTCATGTACATTGGAATCTGGGTTTAAGTTCAGAAGAATGCTATAAAAGTTGGTGTAGTTTACCTCATCCCCCCTTCTTCCCTATATCGTGTTGCTCATCGGGACAGGCTCTTTAGGAGAAGGGAGTCGGCTCTGCTCCGGATGGGGTAAAGGGTAAAGGATAAGAAATTGACTGGTCGTTCCCGAATTGCTTCGCTTCTCGGGATCTGCGATTTCAATAACTAAAAGGCTTATGTAATAAAAGGAATAAAATGACACCATCCCAGCGCGCAGGCCGGCTACTTCGCTAAAATGATTCGCCGCGGCGAATCATTTTTTAACACTCGTCCCTCCTACCCTACAGTCTGGCCTCTCCTTAAAAATGTCCCCCGGACATTTTCTTAACAGTCGATCCTAGGGTATTTTTTGGCTGAAAGCCAGAAAGTTATCCACAATCTAGGATGATGAGGGAATTGTTGGGGTCCGGGTGACGGAATGAGGCGGGATTGCTCTCTTTAAGCTAAGACAAAAGCTTCCAGAGTATGCTGAGAAAACCTGAGATTCAATGTTGCCGCCTATATTCTGGGATATGGCGGTGTGAGACCTGTGCGCCGTGGTGTAGGCGCACCTCGTCAACTTAACGGTTGGCGAGGCCGTCTACTCGATTAGCCAACGTATTATCTTACCTGTTTCAAAATCCAATCAGAAATTTCTTTTAAGGCGTCTGGCGAAAATGTCTCCTCAATTCTTGCATATTCGGCAGGGGATCCAGTTTCACAGTTCTGGAAAAGATGATTAAGATTCGGCAACTCCTTTACAGTCACGCTTGAATTGCCACCCTTTTTTAGAGCGTTAATGATCCCAGATAAATTCTCTTTCGGCGTTACCACCAAATCCTTTTCTCCATTTAAGGCCAAAACAGGACAAGTGACCTTTTCTAGTATTAATGCAGGATCGTATTTCAGGAAATTTCTAAACCATTCCGATGACCACTTATCTGATTGAGTTGATACAACCTCTTCTCTTGACATTTCCGATGGCATTAGGTCAGCTGGAGAATTATCGTAGGACTGTTCGATAAGTCTAGCTAAGTCAGTCTTCAATGTACGACCATCTGTAGACATGGATATCATTCGATATGCCTCCTCATGTACAGGTAGTATATATTCTTTTATTTCAGATTCTGATAGACCATCTGCTCTAGCAATTAATTCTTGCTGCATCAGAAGTACTTTCATTATTTCAATTCCAGGACCAGCGAGCAAAACAATGAAACTCACATCTTTAGAATTAGATGCGACCATAGGTGCGACCATCCCTCCTTCACTATGTCCAATTAGACCGATTTTATCTTTGTCTATCTCTTTCCTTGTTTTTAGAAACTCAATAGCACTGGCAACGTCAGATGCAAAATCTGCAGTCGTTGCTGTTTTGAAGTTACCCGTGGATTTTCCAACACCCCTATCGTCATACCTTAGAACGGCTATTCCATGTTTTGTTAAATGGTCAGAAATGATCAGAAAAGGTTTATGTCCTGAAATTTCTTCATCTCTGTTTTGGGCACCGCTTCCGGAAATTAAAATGACGGCCGGATAATTTCCTGCCGCCGAGGGTAATGTCAGTGTTCCGGCTAAGGTGACGTGGGAATGATTGTTTTTAAAAGTAATTTCTTCTGTGTAGTATGGATATGGCTTTGATGGTTCCTGAGGTCTATCTATGGAAGCTTTGTAGGTGAAAAATACAATTAGTACAAGTACAGGTACACCTAAAGAAATCCCAATAATGACTGCTATTCTTTTCGTTTTCATACTGCGGTTTATATGTTGTCTAACGGAGAAGGCTAAGAGCAGGTGGGTATTAAAACAGATTCACTTTGCGTCACAACCAAAGTTTAGCACTTTCCGCCCACTTGCTCTTAGCCAATGTTGACAGCTGTACATTTTTATTTAAATTAAATCTGCTCTATTGATTTTCGGTACATTCGAAAAAACAGGAAAGGCAGAAATCCGAATGCAATTATTAATGTTCCTATAACAACTAATAAAGAACCGTATTGCATTCCGCTTGTCCTTAATATGATACCTAAACCAGTTACAATTGCACCACAGAAGCCTAAAATGATTTTAAATTTTTCAGATAAAGCTTTACCCAAGGTCATTTTATATCTATTAAAGGTCATTTTATATCTATTAATAGCTAGCATTGGCAAAAAGAGCAGTAAAAAGCAAATCATTCCAAAAGTTAACATGTCTACTCCACCTTTCCAGTTTAAATACTTAAATAACCACCCAAGGGTCATGATCATAGAGGCTAAAAGACCAATTAAATACATAATCTTTTTCATAGTAATTATCTTTTTAGAGTTTAACAAATAAATAGTTTCCTTTTGAATTTCATCAAATCCATTGGGGCATATGTGATTCAAGGCTTTTACATAAGCAGATTCAAATGAACTCCCTTTACTTAGTTCGTTCTCTATAAAGCAGCAAAAATGATCAAGCAAGTCATCTCTAAGTTCTAAAATGGAAATTTTACTTTTTTCAATTTCCCCTTTTATAAAAGAAACCTCTTTGTCCTCTAAAATCATAGAAAAGAAGCTTTTTGATGAGGAAATACAATGTGCTGAATTGTATTAAGAAACTCACTGAGCTCATCATATAAAGCGACCTTTCTTTCCTGTCCCTGTTTTGTTATAGAATAATATTTTCGAATCCGTTTTCCCACATTCACTGTCTCAACTTCCACAAGACCATCACTCAGAAGCTTATGCAAGGCAGGATAAAGGGAACCCTCTTTAATTAGTATTTTATTGTCTGATAGTTCCTTTACTTTCTGAGTTAGCTCATAGCCATACATTTTCCCATTTTCATCAAGTAATTTAAGTAGGATAGTTGTAAGAGTTCCTTTTATTAGTTCTGTTGAATTCATAATGCCAATATACACAGAATTATGATACATCAAATCTCTATGTATTAAATCATAAAAAAAATCTCAGGATATTGCTGTCAATATCCGTGTAAATCTAAATCGCCCCACCAGTTTCGTGTATTTCCGTTTTGTGTGGAGTGGGTCTTCCGGCTGTTTCTGGTTTTAAATTAAGCAATTCGGTGATTTTTTGTCATCCTGAATCTTTCGGCCTTGAAATCAGGTAGAACAAAAAAGGAAGCCTAAAGCTCCCCTTCATCTGCAAAGGAAAAATATCCTTCAGAACTCAGAATAACATGATCCACAATTGGTAAATCCATAGCACGACCGATTTCTACCAATCTACGAGTCAGTCTTCTATCCTGTTCGGAAGGTTGAAGATTTCCACTCGGATGGTTATGACTTAAGATTAAGGATGATGCATTCGCTTTCAATCCGGCTGCGAAAACCACTTTAGGATCTACTACAGCACAGTGGGACAAAAAAAATTCTGTTAACTAACCAGGAAACAACGCGATTTCTTCATATGCCCCCACATTTTCATAAAAAATACCCTATACAGGGTATGTTTTCCTATCATTTTATTCTTTTTCTTGCAAATATCTATTAGTTATTGAGAACGACCAACAAACTTCATAACCTTTATTCCATATGGAGGAGAGCCGATCGCCTTCTCCTAAAGGAGGAGGTTGGGATGAGATTGACTAGCTAACTTTTAGCTCCGATCCAGGGTTAAACCCGAAAGCCATTAAACACCTTTTAATACTGAAACCAAATGAGAACACAAAACGAATCACTTTTAAGAAAAGCATCCTAAGAAAGATTAATGAGGTAAAAAAGTGAAGAGAATCAACTACCACTTAAGGGAATTTAGATAGTGAGCAATTACTGTTGGATAAAGTTTAATAATAAGCTGGAAATCACGATAGGGATAGATATAATGAAAGTAGATATATTAAAAATATACACAACTAGTTGTGTAGCGTGACTTGTTATGTGTAATCAAAATAAAAACATAAAATTAATAATAATGACAGATGAGAATAATCAAGAGTTGAAATTTACCCAAAATATTACTTCAAAATGTCAGAATTTCATAGTATAAACCTAAAAATCACTTAGACTTATCTGTACAGACTAGAATAGATGAAGCATTTTTTGATCATAATCAACTTAAAAATATAATGAAAAAGAAAAATTTATTTCTGAGCATATGCACAGTTTTTGCTTTAATTATATCAATATTCCTTTATATGAATAAAGATAATTTTGCCTATGTAGGATCAGTAGACATTATTGAAGTTGATTGTAGTAAAAAACATCAAATCTTAAACGAAGTGTATGAAAGTGACCAAATGATTAGAAAGTCAAAAGACCTAATCAAATACGCTAAAGAAGATCATAGGAATCAAGAATTAGTAATTAGCATTATTGAAAAGTGTGGAATGCCAACATTAAATGAAGTGTCTCAAAAGCATATGACTGCAATATGGCTAGCTTTGCAACATACTACTGAGAAATATAGGAAAAAGTACTTTCCGCAGATAGAAAAAGCAGTAAAAAATGGTGACTTATCTAAAGAACAATATGCAGTGATGAAAGATAGGATTTTAATGGATGAGGGCAAACCACAAATATATGGTTCACAATTAATAAACGGAAAATTGTATAAATTAGAAAATCCTGAAACTGTAAACGAAAGAAGAAAGGAAATGGGAATGGAAACAATAGAGGATTATTTAAGAAATTACAACATTCAGTTTAATCCGAATTAAGAATACCACACGTAATAGTGTGTATAATGAATGGCTAGCAATCGAAAACTTACAAAAACCCTATCGAATTTTCCATTTGTTATGTATTTGCTAAACTATGGTGCATAAAAATCCCACTAAATTATAAGCATGACCGTTAAAGCTTATTGTGCTGATTTGCAATAAAAGTAAAACGACAGCCGACATGAGTGGAAGTATATTGCTAACGTGATTGGTGATTTTATCGGCTACAATGATGATAAAATTAAGTGACAGCGTTTAGCTTTTTTAATTCGAGATGTAAAAAGCTGATGAAACCATATTTTAGTTGGAAACTTTCAAAATGTGCTAAGAAGCTAAATGACCCTAGCAAGGGCAAAAAAACCTCGGAACCAAACAGCGAGGAATCGGAATGCTTATCAATTCCGAACCAGAAATCCAGCAAAAGAAAAAGTATCAAGCAAAGAATTCGATACCGAAGATGTGAAGATCTATTCCCTCAGGATTCCTACCGCCATGTTTGATAAGCTTAAGCATGAAATCGGCAGAGAGACTAAAGCGTCAATGAGGGATATGATCTTGACTGCGATTTCGAAGCATTATGGGATTTAACGTTTAGGTATTTATACTGGTGTGGTATTGGCAGCACTCCTGCTTAAAAAATATAGATACCGTGATATTCGTCTGCCCAATTTATAACGTCCTGCCACACTTGCAAAAATACCCATGTTAGTAGTGTTATTTGTCTGACTCTAATCCGCAAATTATGTATCCAACAGACGCGTTTGACACTTCCCGGCCTCTTTAAGTAAAACCTCATTTTTATTTTAGCTCAAAGATATTCGGTATACTAAAGGGAAGAAGCGAGCCGGAACCCCATAGCGCCGTAGCCAAGCTGGTTGGGGATGCGATGGGCTACGCGGCTTACAGCGGGTTCGCTGGCCCAGTTACCGCCGCGGATAACACGATGAGGTCCTGTTGCAGGGCCTTTCGGATCATTTCCTGGACTTTTACCATAATAGTTTTCATCATACCAATCGTTGCACCATTCAAATACATTTCCCGACATATCATATAATCCCAATTCATTGGCCTCTTTTTGTCCAACCGGATGAGCATTTGATCCGCTGTTGGCAGAAGTCCAGGCTACCGCATTGATATCATTACTACCTGCATATTCAAAATTCTTGCTCTCTGTACCACCTCTTGCAGCATACTCCCATTCTGCTTCTGTGGGCAAGCGATAGTTTTTACCAGATAGGGTATTCAATTTTTTTATAAATGTCTGTACGTCATCCCAGCCTACAGCTGTTACCGGGCAATCCATACAGTCCTCACGACCAGCAGGATTGCTGCCCATAACCTTTTGCCATTGTGCTAGTGTAGTTTCGTACTTAGCTATTTTAAAACTTGCTAGAGTAACATTATGTATCGGCTTTTCATTAGTATTCTCCTTGCCACCCATAGCAAACATGCCGCCTTGCACCGTTACCATATCGGGCTCATAGATATTTCCAGTTGCACTGGTCGTTGTGACAGAATCAGAATTAACCGCGGATGCGTTTCCTGATTTATTCGAGTTGCTTTGCCACCACCAGATAACTATTCCCCCTATAAGCAAAACTGCTATTAAAATGTATTTTAGTGTTGAATTTTTTGCCGGCGCTTCCAGAACGTCTGGGTTACAAATGTTTTCTCTATTTTTCATATCCTATCAAAATTGATTCAGCGAATCTTCGCTTTGGTTCGTGAAGACACGCATTGTGTCGAAAAAGCCCGAACTGCGTCGGGCTTGCGCAAATACGTAGTTGAATACTAATTGGCTTTGTCGAAGACAGTCGTCCAGGAACGCGCGCTTTCGTACAATTTTGATTTAGCTTTAGTCTGAACTGAAATAGACTTGCCTTCATTGCTTAATTTCCAAACCTCTGTTAGGTAAACAAGCATTTGTTCTCGAGAATTTACTTTATAAGGTGTGGCAATCATCAGGTGTACAATTGAGTTAACAGTCATAGTTTGTCCATCAGCTGACCACTTTACGGTAAATTTCTTCCCTCTTTCGGTGCCATGATTAATTTGGCTTTCTTTTCCATCAAAGGTTAGTGTTTCCTTGCCTACAACTGGTGCTGTACCAGGAAACGAGCTTGATATCTCTATATTAAGAGCATTTTCCTGCTGTGATATTTTCATAAAATTAGCCAGCATACGATCACCAGAATCGAAGCTGCAAACAATATTTCCGCCCATACTTATTGACTCTTTGGATTTCCATTCACCAGAAAAGTTAGCGCGATGAGTGTCATTTTTTTCTTGGGCCTGTACAGCAAAATAAATTAATCCTGTTAACAGGATAATCAGGTAGGACAAAACGTTTCTTTTACTTTTCATATGATTAAACTTGTTTTTAAGTGGCCATATGGAATCTCGCAAAGTAAATAAACATACCTCTGTGTGTCGTTTTCGACATGCTCAATTTCATTTGTTTATTTCTTTGTGATTATCCGCAATCAAGCCAGTAGAGGAGATGTTATTTCTGCCCGACTGCACTTTTAAAGTCCGTGATGGCCTTTCCATCATAACGATACACACCACCTCCAGAGCCGAACCAAATATTTCCATCATCATCTTCTAAAATCCCCAAAAGCATTGCTGGTTGTGACTGTGACATTATTTCGGTTACAGTGGGCTTTTCATTGTACAAGGACTTTGCATCATAACGTGAAAGTGCCCAGACGTTCCCATAGAGTTTGACTTCACCGGTAGTCCAGATATTTCCTTTTTTATCTTGGATTATTGCATAGGCCCCTCTCTGCGATACGTGTGTAAAAGTGTTGCCGTCATAACGCCAAAGACCGTCAGGGGCACCGAACCAAATGTTGCCTTTTTTATCTTCGATGATTGACCAAACGTTGTTAAACGCCTTGCCATCTTTGTTTTTTAAAACGGTAAATGTTTTCCCCTGTCCGACTTCTCCATTCAGGCGGGCATCATAAACAAACATATCTTCGCCGTGTGCACCAAACCAAAGCTTGCCGGTTTTGTCTTCAAGGAGTAAGCGAATATTGTTACTGGGAAATCCATCTTTTGTGGTAAAGCTCCGAAAAGATTTCCCATCGTAACGGCTTGCTCCGAACCAAATATTACCGGCTCTGTCTTCATAAATATCAAGCGCTGAACTAATGCCAGTCCCATCCTTTGCTTTAAAATGCTTAAAGCCGTTCTGTTCGGCAGGCTGGAAGTAAACACCCGAATCTTGGGAAGCCAACCAAAGGTTTCCTTTTCTATCTTCCAACACATCCCAGAAGGTCGGCCACTCTATTGTACTTGTCATATTGGTAAAACCTGCCTGTCCGGTAGGCAGGGATGCTCCATCGTATCGATAAATACCTAAATAAGAAGCAATTAAAATGTCCCCGTTTTTTGCTTGCCTTACATTCCGAACCATACTCATAGGTACCTTCGAAGCGGCCGCCTCTTTAAGTTGAGACTCGGATAATCCTGATCTATGGCTCCTGTTATTTTGTTTTGGTACGCTTGTTTGCTTTTGTCCACAGGAGGTGTGACAAATAAGCATCAAGACCAACGTGTAAATCTGTGCGTATTTCATGAGCGTATTTTACTATCTACTGCCTTAATTGATTCGCTTGCCTGACATCTCTTGCCCATTCTGGAAAAGAATTAGCTTGTCCGTGCTGCTATGCTCATTTTTCACGAATAAGATTCTATCATCTACTGCTTTCATGAAAAATTTGTTTTCTGATTCTGCGTATAGTTCATGGCGAGGTTGACCTGTGGCTTGTGCATAAAATCGGGCACCTTCCTTCGTTATTGAGATCACGAAAGAGGGTCTCAACTCGTACTTGCCAACATAGGTATCCAATATTTTTTCCTCAACAGTTGCCTCCTTAGGATCGGCAACTTTCTCACCCATTTCATTTAATTTTCTGATGGCGTTCATACTATAAGGGTCCAGTTCAAGAGATTTTTTATAATCCATGATGGCCTGTGCCTTTTCACCATTTAACATGTATGCTTCTCCCCTGCTATCCCACACGTTGGCCGATTGAGGATACTCCAATACATTGAGGTTGAATACTGCAATAGATTCTTTGATTTTACCTATACTGATAAGCCCATATCCCAGTTGATTGATCTCCCCCTCGTCGAGATAATAAGCAGGTTGCTTCCTGATCTTCTCATACTGTATCAGCGCTTCTGCCAGGGAAGCAGTCACAAGCGTTTTACCTAGAACATAGGCAACTGATATTTTAGGCAGCTCAAAAGATTGGTTGTACAATATCTTCAGGATATTATTTTGCATAGCACCTAAATCAGTGCCACCAGTATTATTGAGCAATACCACCAGCTGTTTGTTCGTTGGAATCCGGATCAACGATGTATTGAAACCATTAATGCCACCCTGGTGTGACATCACCTGAACGGAATCTTTTAATTGACCAATCTTCATTTTGTAGACCCCCCAACCATAGGCATAACCGTTTTTATAAGGCGTAAATAGGAGAGCTTTCGAAGGGGCAGATAGAAGCTGATCGGTATACAAGGCTTGATCCCAAAGGGCTAAATCTTCAACAGTTGAATACAGAGAACCGGCAGCATAAGGAATAGACATATCAAGATAGGGAGCATTCTCATACACTAAATTCCATTGTTGGTAGCCGGAGGCCCGCTTGGGTAAGACTTTGTAAAACACATCATAGCCAGTATTATGCATCTGTAGAGGTGTAAAAATATTCTCCTGCAAAACTCTTTCATAGGGTTTACCGGTTACTTTCTCGATAATGAACCCGAGCAGGAAATAACCTGAATTACTGTAAGTAAAAGCTGAACCTGGCTCAAATTCAAGAGGAAGGTCTGAAAACTGTTTAATGAAGTCGGCGGGACTGTATCGGTTGCGGCCAATTTTTTCATTAAAGCCGGGAAAGTTGGTATAATTGGGAATGCCAGCGGTATGGGTGAGCAAATGGTGAATGGTAATTTTGTCCCCGGTCGCTTTGGGGTAGTCGGTCAGGTAGTCGGTAACTTTACCCTCCAGCTTGAGTTTGCCTTGTTCTACCTGCTGCATGGTCAGCATAGCGGTAAACTGCTTGGTGAGCGAACCCAGGCGAAACTTTGTATCAGTCGTATTGGGAATGTTCCATTCCATATTTGCCAGACCGTAACCTTTCTTAAAGATCACCTTTCCGTTCTCTGTAGCCAGCACAGAGCCGTTGAACTTGCCATTATCAACATACCTGCGCATGAGATCGTCGATTTGTTTGGCTTTTTCCTGTGCAAATGCCATTGGGATCAGCGCAAACAGCACAAAAACAGTTATATAATAACGAGTTAGTGAATACTTTTTTTTCAGCATCATAATCGGGCTAAGTAAAACGTTTCTTTTATTTTCCATCTGTTTATAATTGGTCTTTCTAAGGTCGCTCCGAATAGTCGGGGCAGGCTCGATTTTATATCTTCGCCTTGGTTCGTGTCTCCACGAACCAATAAACATAGTCTTCGAAAGTTTCGGTGCGTGAAGACACGCACCGAGGCGTAGGAACTGAGTTGGGCTTGTACAAAAAAAGTCTTTGCATACTAATTGACTTTATCAAATACGGTCGTCCAGGAACGCTCACTTTCTTCAGAATTTTCTTTTGCTTTGGCCTGAACAATAATAGACTTGCCATCATTGCTCAACTTCCAAACCTCTATTATGGAAACAAGCATTTGTTCCCGGAGATTTACCTTATAAGGAGTGTGGACCATCAGGTGTACAAGTGAGTTAACAGTCATAGTTTGTCCATCAGCTGACCACTTTACAGTAAACGTCTTCCCTCTTTCCGGGCCATGATTAATTTGGCTTTCTTTACCGTCGAAGGCCAGTTTCTCCAGGCTTGTAGCCAGGGCTGCGTCAGGAGACGGGTTTGGTACTTCTATGGTTAGAAAATCTGCCTGCTCTGCTATTTTCATTGTTTTAGAGCGCATACGATCACCGTCGTCATATGTGCAAACAATATTTCCGCCCATACTTATCGACTCTTTGGATTTCCATTCACCAGAAAAGTTAGCGCGATGAGTGTCAGTTTTTTGTTGGGCCTGTACGGCAAAATAAATTACTCCTGTTAACAGGATAATCAGGCAGGACAAAACGTTTCTTTTATTTTTCATATCATATCTAATTGATTTAGCAAAGATTACTTTGACATCGTGAGGGTCTTTCCATCAAAACTATAACGGTCAGATCCAATCCAAATACTTCCATCGTCAGCCCCTAATATCCCAAAAGGCAGATTTCTACGTCCTTCATATTTTGTCTTTATTACTGTTACATGTGGCTTTTTATCAGACAATGACTGTTCATCATAACGGTAAATGGGGCCACCTATACTAGTCAGAACGTTTCCCTTTTTATCTTTGATTATAACACCAGCACCCATCTGATCAATTTGGGTAAAGGCACTGCCATCATAGCGCCAAAGACCATCGGTGCCGAACCAGATATTGTCTTTTTTGTCTTTGATTATAGCCCATACGTTCCTGAAAGTTTTGCCGTCTTTATCGGTAAGAGTCGTTAATGTTTTTCCATCATAAATGGTGATATCACCCCGTGTGCCAAACCAAATTTTCCCCGTTTTGTCTTGAACGATAGCATGAACATCATTATTGGTCAATCCATCCGAGGTTGTAAAATTTTGAAACGATTTTCCATCATAACGGCTCACTCCACCCCCAGTGCCAAGCCAAATAATGCCATCTTTATCTTCATAAATAGGCATAACCGAATTATGTGCAAGCCCATCCTGGGTTGTGAAATTTTGAAAGGATTTCCCATCGTAATAATAAGCACCTGAGCCATAGGTGCCGAACCAAAAATTCCCTTTTCTATCTTCTAAAATAGAAAAAATGGGGTCTGGGATCAGTTTACCTGTGATATTAGTAAACGATTTTCCATCGTATCGATAAACACCATCACTTGCTGCAAACCAAATGTTCCCATTTCTATCTTGCTTGATATCCCAAACGTTAGTAGTGATTGAGTCTTTGATTTCGGACTTGATAGCTATAGGGTTAATATTTTCTTTTGGTTCCTTCGTTTGGTTTTGTCCACATGAGGTGTGAAAAACAAACATCAAGAATAAAGTATAGACGCGTGTGTACTTCATAATTATTATTTATTGACTGTCTTTATTTTTAAAGTCCATGATGGTCTTTCCATCATACCGATACACCCCGCCTCCAGATCCAAACCAAATACTTCCATCGTTAGCTTCCAATATTCCCAAAAAGTCCATATTTCCCCCTGACATGATTTCGGTTACAGTAGGCTTTTTATTGTACAAGGACTTTGCATCATAACGGGAAAGAGACCAGGCCTGCCCAATTTGAGGAGGCTCATCTGCACCGGTGGTCCAGATGTTTCCTTTTTTATCTTCGATTATAGCGTAAGCACCCTTCTGAGATACTTTAGTAAAGGTGCCAGAGCCTGTCCTGAGCGCATCCGAAGGTTCATAACGCCAAAGACCATCAACGTCACCGAACCAAATGCTTCCTTTTCTATCTTCGATTATCGACTGGACGTTGTTAAAGGCTTTACCGGCTTTATTTCTGAAAACAGTAAATGTTTTTCCATCATAAAAACAGGGCTCCCCTCTTGTACCAAACCATAATTTCCCAGTTTTGTCTTCCATGATAGTAGTAAGATCATTACTGGAAAGTCCTTCTTTCGTTGTAAAATTTCGAAAAGAATTCCCATCGTAACGGCTTGCCCCACCTCCCGCCGTGGCGAACCAAATATTACCGGCTTTATCTTCATAAATTTTCATAACCGTATTATTGGCGAGTCCCTCCCTGGTTGTAAAATGTTGGAAGGTTTTGCCATTGTAATTATAAACTCCGGAATCAGTGGAAGCGAACCAAAGGTTTCCGCGTCGATCTTCCAGTACGTCCCAGAATCTGTGCGAACCTATTTTACTATTTGTGAGATTAGTAAACGATTTTCCATCGTAGCGAAAAACACCACTCCAAGATGCAGCAATCAAAATGTCTCCGTTCCTGGCTTGTTTTACATTCCGAACCATACTATTAGGCACCTTGGAGGTAGCCGCTTCTTGTTGAGACTTAGAGTATGGTTCTTCTCTACTGGACTTGATATTATCTTGTGGTACGTTTTTTTGGTTTTGTTCTTTACAGGAGGTGTGCAAAACAAGAATCCAGAGCAAAGTATAGACGGGAAAGTATTTTATCATTTTGTCGTTTTTATTACCTTACAATTATCTGATCCAGCGAATCTACTTTGATATCTTCCGTCCGAAGAATCCTGATTGTAAAGAAGAATGTAAACTTTGTAAATAAAATTTTGACACAATGGATCTCAGGCAAAACCTCCTCTCCGAAAAACGCAACTACCTGTTTGGTTCGGTCATGCTTATCTTTATCTCTTTGATCTGCGTGGGTTTCAGCATGCTGGGCAGTGATGACTTTGATCTTGCCAGGCAGGAAGTTCTACTACGGAAAATCGGGCATGAATTACTCTTGCAGTCAGGCGACAGTACATCACGGGTGCTTCCGGTAAAAAAGATCGCCGAAAATGAATATCAGATCAGTTTTGAGAATGAGCTTAGTTTTCAACCCGACACCCTCGTAAATACTATCCAAAGTTTGTTAGCCGAAGGTCCCTTTGCACGTGATTATGTTGTGAACGTAGTGAACCCTGCCAATGCCAGTGTAGTGTTTGGATATGCTATTTCAAAAAACAAGAAGGATGATATTATAGCCTGCAGAGGAAGAAGGCAACCTATAGGATGCTATATGGTCAACATTAAATTTAAACCATCGGGTATCATTACAGCAAAGAATGAATATTTTTTGGGTGGTCTGTTATTTTTAGGACTTGTTGGATTCATTTTTTTGAGATATGTCCAGCCGCGGAAGACCTCACCCGATAGTCGGAATAAGGATTTGCTCACTTTGGGCCCCATGTCATTCGATGCAGAGACCCGCAAGCTTATGATAAATGGAAAGACCATCGACCTGACCAGAACTGAAACCCGTGTATTGCACATTTTTGCTTTGTCTCCAAACGAGGCTATAGAGCGGAGCCGGCTACAAAAAGAGATATGGGAAGACGAGGGTGTTATAGTGGGACGCAGTCTTGATATGTTCATATCAAAACTCAGAAAAAAACTGGAGTTTGATCCGAACATAAACATTGTTGTTATACGAGGCAAAGGATATAAACTTGAAATCAGCTCTTAAGGAGATCTTCCCTCTCCAAACTGATGTTGTTAGAATTCAATTTGGATTTTGTAAAACTTTATAGTAACTGTAAATTTACACAGAAGGGTTGTTTTTTACAGTCTGACTAACGAACTTTTTAAGGGCCAGGTCGTCTTATTTGAGACCGTCCCGATAAATATCGGGATGCTTCTTTATCTGTTGAAAAAACTAAAAGTTGGCAGTCTGTAACTGCTTGCACATACTCGGAAGATGGAATTTGATAAGTAAAACTATTTAGGTCAACAGCAAAATTATTCTCATCTAGAAAATAACGTGTAATTTCTTCACCCTTATTATTGTAATAGCAAACTCTTAAAATGCCATCTTCAACAAATGCTACTTGTCTGGCAATTTTTCCTGCTTCGGAAAAATAACCTTCCTTTTTTAGTTCAATTTCTTTCGCCTTGCTTTTTATCAGGTCAATTTGTTGTTGGTTCAGTTGACCAAATTGAAGCAAATAATTTATCAGATTTCCCATCGTCACAAGTTAGCAAGTGTCATTTTGTTAGAGGTTGTCAAATGGCAAATAAGTTGAGCTTTATCTGTTCGTCAGCCTGAAAAGTCTTTATATGAATTTCATTCCCAGGATCCAGCATGGGATACAAATACTCATAAATTGATTTTTTCCATTTGTCCGGTAGCGTCCTTTTGCCTATCACTCATTTGTAAAGTGACTTCCCACTTATTCCCAGACCATCCTCGATCACGGAAATCCGGATAAGATGCTTATGCATCACCAAAAACTGTCTGGTCAGTGAATCTGCGATCATATAGTTCTGCTTTGGAGATTGAATCTATCCCCAAAGTTATCACTTGCCTGCTGAATAGGTAAGACGTCCGATTATCCTTTCGGTTTCGAGTAAACTAATTGAATCACCCGAAGTATAGCTGAACCGGCTACAGGGAAAACATATAAAGGAAACTATTTCCCCGGTCTCTAATCTGGCAGTAACCTGATACGTTTTTTCTATTTGGAAAGTACTTGGTGAAAACATGCTGGGTACACCTGTAAATGCTGACTTTCTGCCCCCATTTAATTTCTTACTTGAAGTACCGACCACCGCACCCTCCACTGTAGTAGAAGTACTAAGCATTTCATTCATCAGTATTACAATAAGGAAAAAAACACAAGCCCTTACAAATATCCTCCACAACTGGTCTACGCTTGCTGTTAACTCTACATCAGCTTCTCTAAACCACCCATCATCATATTCATTTAAACACCTCACAATCAACTGTTTATGGATACATAAATATAAGATAGTTTTTAAATTCAGGAAAACCTTGTTGTCATGCACTGGAGGTGCTTTCCACTCGTTCGCTTCGCAATTGCCTATAAGTACAAATTAGGTAAAATCTGTGATCATAAAGCTTTTCAAATCAATCCTAAAGTATCCCTATACATCAAAAAGCTATTCTTTGACCAATGTTCATCCATAGTAATTGTTCTAAAGAATCTGCATGATGTTCTTTTAAAATTTGTTCTGGATAGAAGATGGGTTCATCGCTGAGATCAAAAGTGCCATAATGCATGGGAATCCATTGTTTTGCCTTTAGATCCTTAAATGCTTTAATCGCATCTGAAGGACCGGTATGTGCAGAACGCATAAACCATTGCGGTTCAAACGCGCCGATTCCTATCATGGCAATGTTTATTTCATACTCATTTCCTATATCTGTAAAATGCTGTCCATAGCCACTGTCACTTGCAAAATATATTGTTTTGTTGGTGGCTTTGTCTTGTATCATAAATGAGCCCCAAAGATGAATATTGGTATCGGTAAGCCACCTCCTCGACCAATGCTGAGATGGTAAATAGTCAATAGATAGCGGATCGGCTGTGTTGTATTGTTGATACCAACCTGCTTCCTGAATTTGGTTTTTCACACCCCATCTTTTCAGGATTTTTCCAATTTCTAAACCTGTAAGTATTACAGCATCGGGATTGAGTTTTACGAGTTGCTTTATACTGTTTTTGTCTAGGTGGTCACGGTGGTTGTGCGAAAGCAAAAGATAATCTACATTGTTTAATTCCGACAAGTTAAATGGGACTTTCGTGTAGCGCTTTAATAACTTGTTTGATGCTACTACAGGGTCAATTAACAGTCTTATGCCATTGACATCCACTATAAATGAAGCATGGCCTAACGGAATAATAGCATTACTTCTTTTATGTGTAATATTTTCAATTTTCTGAAAAGAGAGTGATGATTGTTGGGCTTTTTTGAGTTTGGCCAGTGGCTTGTCACTTCGAATCCAACGCAAAACTTCACCAAACCTTTTTATGTCATCACCATATAAATTTGTATATAAGCCATTACTATTTAATCTGTTGCCTCCCCATTCAGATTTCACGAATTTTAATTCGCTGTTATATTTTTTTAATTCCATAGGATAGTTCTGCTTGTAAAAGATTGATTTTCTTTCTTTCTGGCAATTCTATTACCAATTGATTTTGAAGTTAGTACCATTTTTTTTCGTTTTTGTAAATAATGTGCACAACCATTTGTTGTTATGACGCAACGATCAGTTGCTGTTTGACAACTTTTCATTGTTTTAGGCTCATTCTATAAGTCGTTGTCTCAATTTTTCAGGTTCTCCCTCCCTTACCGAGCAGAATTACTGGACATTTGAATGTATCCTAACTCTTCATTAAAAGTAAATTTGAAAATGGCTGGAATAATAGGCTGTTTATTAGGCACAGCTCAGCTACTGTCAGTACGATAGTTATCCGTTCTATCTCCCATTCATATCCTATCCATCTACGATGTCTGATCGGACATGCATTGTAAAAGCATCGGAGGAGCACCGCAGCAAAGTATAGGTAAACCTTATAGAACTCCCTATTAGCGCCCTACTTGCTCCCATGAACCTCCCTTATTCCCACGGAGAATCAAGGGAACTGCAAGGGAGTATTAAGGGAGGATCAAGGGAGGAACTCAAAGGAATCTTTTATAGACTTAGCAAGAAGGATCAACGCTGATATGTACTTGGAAATGTTGCCTCCTTGTTTTGGCAATATGTTTCTGCTTGCCTGCATGAATCAAAATCTTCCCCCTCAGAAGCTTTACCATGACCAATCAGAATTACTGCAGGAATCGTTACCTATTAAAATCATCTGCAAACACCACCTTTCCTGCTGGATCAGAGAGCCGCACAAAATCTATGGATCCGCTCCCATCAAAAACATAGGTCAACCCAACAATTTCCCCAAAATCCTGTTTGAAAACCTCTGTATAAACCCGCTCCCCATTGATCTTTATTTCAGCTTTTTTATCCCTCACTTCAATTCCTATTTCCTGGTAGTTATACACCTGCTGTCCCAGTTTAGAAAGGTCATTATCGCTTCCTCTTTTACTGATTTCCCCTAGCTTATAACCCGCATAATTTTCACAGCCCTTTTCCACCAGTGTCACTGTAAAAATATGCTCTTCTGTTACTATCAGAACAGTTAGCCATGGGCAATTACTAGTTATCAATTGATCCGTTTTCACCCGGGTATGTAAGCTGAAATTATCAGAGGACAGGTTAAATACCTGGCTGTTACTCACACGGGTCTGAAACACTTTACGGGTATCTATATTTTTCGATTTCAGCAACTCCTCAGTCAAATGCAATTTACCATCAGAAATGATTTCATGCTCTCCAAAATCCACAAAGCGATCGTCCGATTCGTTGTAATAGGCGTGCGCTTCCCATCCGTCACTTAAAATATGGACAGGCACCTTGGCAATGATACTGTCGTTGGCATATAATTTCGCCCTATGAAATCCTGATTCATAATAAATACTGGTATATACCTTTTTATCCGGGTCTATCCGCTGTCTTCTCCAACCATTCCAGGATTGTTGGATGAAAAAACTGTCAGCCTTCACCTGGCTGACATCATAGGTAAAGATAAATGTATTGGGCACTCCTATGGATAAGGTTTTGTCCGCCTTGAAAAGCATTGGACCTTCTATTCTTACTCCTTGAGACCTATGAAAAGCAATGATGGTTAACAGGCCTACTATTCCCAGCGCCAGTGTCCCAAACTTCATAGAGGCAGTCCATCTTTTGCCTGATGGGACTACTGGTGATGGAACAGGGTCTAGCTTTTTATTACGAAGTTTAAAATCCTGCCAATCTGAGTAGTCTAGCGCATTTGCCAATGCATTGAGTGTGGCTAGCTGAGGACCTTTTTTAAACTGGTTCTTCCAAAGTCGCTTTAAGGTAGAGAGAC
Source organism: Algoriphagus aurantiacus (assembly GCF_035156405.1). Taxonomy (NCBI): domain Bacteria; kingdom Pseudomonadati; phylum Bacteroidota; class Cytophagia; order Cytophagales; family Cyclobacteriaceae; genus Algoriphagus; species Algoriphagus aurantiacus. The sequence goes on from NZ_JAXRUT010000002.1 coordinate 327,675, forward strand.
TTATATAGACTCCCACATTTTCCTCAATATAGGTTGATAGCAACTCAAGATCCTTTTCACCATAGCCATGGCCATTCCCAAAAGAGAATTTCTTTTCCAGTTTACTTTTGCAAAGTTCGATGTATTCGTTTTCTGAGTATTGCATGAAGCAATAAATTTAATAAAGATGAGGGCAAACACATTGATTACTTCAGAATGACCGAACTTTGACCGAATTCTGAATCGCCTCCAGACCCCAAAAGGCCTAGGTTTGTATGAAACTAAAATCTACACCTATGCGCAACATCTTGCTATTATCCCTATTTCTACTTGTATTCAACAGCCATGCACAGAATTCTCCGAAAGACTGGACTGTTCATAACCGGGAGGTAACTTTTTCAGAAGAAGTCATTCACTTGAACGCCCAAGAGAACGATGGGATACTGTGGTTAACAACATCGGATTTTCAAAATGGAACTATTGAAATAGACATCAAAGGCCGTGATCTTCTAGGGCAAAGCTTTGTGGGTTTAGCCTTTCATGGGCAAAGTAACGAACAGTACGATGCGGTATATTTCAGACCATTCAACTTCCAAAGCCCAGAGCGAAACAGCCACTCAGTTCAGTATATTTCCATGCCAGGGTACGATTGGGCAACTCTGAGGGAATCCGAGCCTGGAAAATACGAGAACACCATCACACCAGTTGTTGATCCAACTAGCTGGTTCCATGTCAGGCTGGAAATCCAATATCCCAAAATAAACGCATTCATTAACGGTGCAAAGGAAGCTTCACTGTCCATCGAGCAGATCAGTTCCCGGTCCTCAGGTCAAGTGGGACTATGGGTAGGGAACGGTTCAGAAGGCTGGTTCAAGAATATTAAACTATCTGAAAGTGGGGATTAAGATTTTATAGAATTGTGATCAGTGGACGGTGGGCGCACAGAAGATAGATTGTCAAAGTGTCTTGAATGATTCCATCAGTCCGGGAGTTAAGCCCCTTTTAAGGTGGACGTAGTCAGGTCATCATGGTGTCTGGGTGGAATTTTTCTGCTCTACTATCTTGCCCATGGCTAAAGCAATCCACTGGATTGTTATTGACACCTCGTCCTACATTTCATCCTTACCAATTTGTAATTGGCTTTTCTACCTCACCCCAGCCCTCTTCCCGATACGCTGCGCTATCGGGACAGGCACTTTAGGAGAGGGAGCATGGCTCTGATTTTCCCCACATTTCCCTGGCGGCTTCGGCCTTTTTGGCTTCATCCAGAATGTAAATGCTAAATGAATCCAACCCCCAAAGGGCAGTGAACAAGCCAATGGCCAAAAGCAACCACAATTCCAGTTTGAGGGTTATCATTTACTCCCGAAAGTAAATTCCTCTGACATAGAATAGGCTAAGCGAATGTTATTCTTCTGTTAGATAAAAAAAAATCGAAACGTTGTGTTTCGATTTCCATAGAATTATTCCTCTCAGAATTACTTCTTCTTCGATTTCTTCTTTTTTTGAGCAGATTTTTTCTTAGCCTTCTTTTCTTTCAGCTTCTTTTGGGCTTTTTCTTTTTTGGCTTTCTCCTTTTTCTTTTTAGCTGCTTTTTTCTTGGCTTTCTTATCCTTCTCCTTTTTTCTATCTTTTTCTTTTTTCTCTTTTTTCTTGATTTTGTCACGCAGTTTCTTTGATTCCTTGAGATCCTTATCCTTTGGATTTTCAGCACCCTTAACTGATTTATCCACAGTTAGACCTTTCCCAACAGCACCATCCATATCATTATTTAATTTTGTAGTAGGGCTACCAGAACTAACTTTTGCAGGAGAAGATACTGCATCAGATTCTTTAGTCTTTCCCTGATCATTAGCGTCAGATTTCTTGTTTTCTTCCATTTCAAATACTTGATTTAAATTACTTTACTATTAATTAAATATTAAGCAAAAGTACAAATATGGGCCCGGTTGTTAATATTAAGTTTTCATCTTACTCAAAAACTTAACATTGGAAATACTTAGTCTTTCTGCCCATGACCTTAGTTTTTAATTGTTTCAGGATTGAGGTAGAATAAACTCAGAAAACTCCTCAATAATATCCTCTCCCGACCGTCTGGTAAACCTCAGGTTGAACATAATATGAGAAAGTGAGGTGGATTTGTGTTTTTTTTGGTGGGTAAGGGACTTCACCCCATTGGAACAACAATCTGTTCGGACTTCAGTCAGAGTTCTAAGCACACACAGCACTTTAGCTCGGTATTGTTTATTTAAAAGGTGTAGCTGAATGCTTCTCATTTCATTGTTCCCCGCATTGGTGGGGCAAGAAGTGCTGCACACCCAATAAAAGCTTAGTTGTTGGATGAAGTTCTCAAATAAAGAACTATTTATCGTTTTTAAATCAAAGTGGTCAAAGTATAAACGTAGTGCTGAATTAAAAGCTCTTTATTTTCGGTTTTCAGATTTTAAACAATTCAGTTAGTTCAAATTTGGCACTTTAGCCCGAAATTAGTTTATAAAATTGTTATGGTTATTGCTTATTTTATATACTCGTATGTTAGAAGTAGAAGGTCATTATCAAACCTTTCCGAGTCTATTAATTTCCAATTAGCTGTAATCTGAGTTTTCCCAAATAACGGGGTTCCTCCTCCAAGAGTAATTGGATTTAATTTTATTTTTAACTTGTCGATTAGCCCATTTTCTAGTAACCAGCCAGCAAATTGTCCACCACCACATAAGTAAATGTCTGTTGGCGAAGTCCTTTTTATCTGTATAATTTCATCTGTATTGATAGGTTTTAATTCAACTTGGTCACTTTTATTATCAAATTTTAACTTATTGGAAAAAATATAATGTTTCATATGCGGGTATGTGGGTGATGGCTGTCCCGGAACAACACCAAACTTATAGCCAAATTCATACGTACTCCTACCCATGATTACGGTTTGAAATGATTTTAAATCTTCCAGATATTTTTCAACTCCATTACCTTGATAAAGGAATCTACTAACATCATCATTTGGCCCTGATATATATCCGTCAATGGAACTTGCTACATAATAAATAATCTTTTTCATAATTACTCTTTTAATGAATTATTAGGTTTATTGTTCTTTAGACACAAAGTTTTGCATATATAGTTTTGGCGGTTATCTATCAAATATCCTTCATTCAAGAATATTTTGGTTCGAAGACCAAATCCCGAACATAAGAAAATCTAGCCATTTGTGCTGAAGGCGACTGGCATTTAGTAAAAGTGCAACTTCATTCCTTCGTGTGTTGCTTTAAATCCCAAGTCCTCGTAAAATTTAATTGCTTCTGATCTTTTTTTATCTGTTGTCAGTTGCAGCAAATGTGCATTCCGTTCTTTCGCTCTATTGATTGCCCATTCAAACATTTTTTTTCCAATACCAAGTCCTCTTTTATCTTTTCTAATCCTCACAGCTTCTATTTGTGCTCTTATTCCCCCCTGATAGGTCAGATACTGAATAAAAGACAATTGCAGCGTTCCTATTATTTCAGAATCCTCGTTTTCAACAACAATTAATTCTTGATTTTGGTCAGCATTTATATTGTCAAAAGCATTAAGATATTCAGTTGGTAATGGTGTTTGAAAATTTTCTCTAGTTTTTCCAAGTTCATCATCCGCAATCATTTCCACAATTAGCGAAGCATCGTTTCTTGTTGCTTTTCTAAATTTCATTTTTAGTTTAGTTTCATCCGCCTGCTTGCCTTTGGCGAATGTTAGCGGTTCTCTGTTTATTGTCTGATTTCAAAATCCCCTTTCCTGATAGGGTAATCCTTTTTGATTTTCACAGTATGCCTTCAACCTATAAAGAAACATTGCCCAGTTATAACTACACCATCGATAAAAGTCTGTTCGCTCTTTCCAATCAAAGTGTTTAAGAATTACTGTTGTGCTATTATCCTTTTCAATGAGTTCAAAAGATACTCCCGTTCCTATCCATTCTTTATCAGATGCCAAACATTTCCAAACAATCTTGCTGTTTTCCTTCAGTTCAATTATTTTAAATTTAGTGATATACCCTTCATCAAAATCAAACTCATTGACAAAACCAATTTCAGGTTTTACTTTTAGTTTTTTTGTCCACACTTGTCCTAAACCTTCTTCTGAAGTTAATGCTTTGTAAACTGTTGAAATAGGTGCTTTAAGGTAATTGATTTGTTCTATACTGTCCATTTTTCATCTGTTTATAATTTGATTTTTTAATGGTCATCCTGTCCCGATAAATATCGTGAGCTATCGGGAGGAAACTAGCATTACGGATAATCATCCCTCTCTCGAAGCAAGTTCGGGACAAGTTGTGTGACGCTTTCATCATGCTCGATTTCATCTATTTGATATACTTTTCTTAAAAGTTATTCTTTATACAGTTGTTTGCCGCACCGTGAAAGTAAAAGCCTAGTACGGGTATCGGAGCGTTTCACTGTCCGCCTACTGCAAAGTTTGATAAAAGTTAAAATACTAAATCTAGCGATTCAATCCACATTACGCTTATACATTGTAGTGGTGTTGATTTGTTATTCTTCGTGAGACATATGTGTGGATATTGCAATGCGATTCCAAATGTTAACTGTTCCAATTTGCATTATTATTTGAGCAATTTCGTTGTCGGTGAAAAATTTACATCCGGCATCAAAACTTTCCTCCCTCAATCCGTGGTCAGATATTAAAGTTACCTCATCTGTGATTGCCAGAAGAGTTTTTTCCTTTTCAGTAAACAGTGGAGATTCCCACCATGCACTCAGGGCAAATATTCTTTTCTGATGTTCTCCATCCTTTAAGGCCTCACAGGCATGCGTTTCTATACAATATGCACAACCATTTATTTGAGATGCTCTTATGTTTATCAAATTCCTCAAAGTCTTATCTAAGCCTGTTGAATTAAGATATTTCTCCAGGCCAAATATGGCTTTATAAGCATTTGGCTCTAAATCTTTAATACTGATTCTTTGTTTCATTATTTTTGTTTTTTTAAATAGTTATCCAAACTATACGCATATTGATTCACCGTACCTAGTAAGAAACATGCACTGGCTCCTATCCAAACTGAATAAGCAAAGGTGGATTTAATACCGAATGCCAGTGTCATGGTTACTGCAAAAAGAACCAGTAAAATACCTGATGCGAAGCTTATAAATTTCGTCTTATAGCCTATCAATAGTAAAAGGGCAAAAAGAATCTCCAAGGCAGTCGCTATAATAGCCAATAATCCTCCAACTTCTGGAGGTACAAAAAAATTGAGTTTGTTGGAATAAACTAGAAAATGTTCCCAGTTTCCCCATGAGGCATTCGCACTTCCAGGCTCGCCCCAAAAACCCAAACGGTCTGCTACCGCTGATAGAAAAGCAGTAGCCACTGCTATACGTACAAATAATTGAATATTCTTTTGGTTCATCCTCTTGAAGTTTATATGGACAAAATTAAATGATCCACAAGTAACTAGAGGTTAAACCAGTTTAAGAAATGAGGTTACCTTTTTTTTCTTAACTCACTTAGATATTCAGGGGTAAACCCCAAATAAGAAGCTAGCATATATTGTGGAACTCTTTGAACAAATTCCGGGAAATGAGATGAAAAATGATGGTACAATTCTTCTCTTGACAAGTCATAAAGAAATTTGATGCGAAACTGTGCTGCCGCATAAGCTCTTTGGGTGACCAATCTGAAATATCTCTCCAGTTTAGGTACATCTTCAAGTAATAGCTCAAAGGAAGACGTATCAAATTCCATTATTTCGCTGTCCTCAATTGCTTGGATATAGAAAGAAGAAGATTTTTGAGTAGATAAACTCATATAATCCGAAATCCACCAATTTTCAATGGCAAATTGAGTGATTTGCTCTTTAGCATTTTCTTTGATGAAATACATTCGTAAACAGCCTTGACTTACAAAATAATTGGATTGGCAAGTACTGCCTTCCTGCAACAAGAATTCTTTTTTTTTAAGTGAGATTACCAGGATGTCTTCATTGATTCGTTTTATTTCGGAATCTGTCAGAGAAACATAATTTTGGATATGTCGAACTAAGTTTGTCATTTTTTTTTTAAATCGTATGCTTAAATGCACCACCACGCCTGTCTTTCTACGGTAGTTTGCTTTTGAAGCTGCGTCCTGTCCCCAAATTTGAAACATTGTACGAAGATATCGCTCCGTTTCCGAATCGCTTACACCCGGAATAAAAACCCCGGGGCAGGCATTAAAGATCTAAGTGTGCTGGACTATTACTCTAAATCAAAGCCTGAGATTCAATGAACCGAGACTGAGCGTAAAAAAATGATCCCTTAGGATCATTTTAGCGAAAGGCCGGGATGCAGGGAAGATATGAGACCTCCCGAAAGCTTTAGGGATCGGTGGTGAGAGAGGCGCATCGTGGGCTTATGGCTCATGGCCGTCTACTCGACTGCACCTCTAGTCGGGTTTCAGCTGTTCTAATATTAAAACTCTTCGCTTCCATTCATTTAGCGCTTGAATTCTTTATCTGAGATTGCTTCTCCGAAAGTAATCCTGTGACCATCAATTGTCCGAATTGCAAATTCACGTTGTCTCCAAGGTTTGTTTTCGATGTCGCCAAGAAATTCTACTTTCCTTGTTTTATACTCACTGTATAAATCATCAATGTATTCGACCTCAAAATATCCAAAATATGAGTGGTTGCCGATTTCGTTCGCTGATTTTTCGTCTGGACATTCTCCCAACATTATTTTTATATTGTCACGAACCAAGAAATGCCACCCACCTTCATCCCATAGTGTTTTAAAACCTAGTTCACCTTTATAGTAGTCCGAGGATGCGCGCAAATTCTTGACTGCTAATACATACCTATTTCCTGTCATTGTTGATTTCATTACGCTTAAATTAATAGTTTAAATCTATTCTCATAATACAGTCCAGGTCAATTACTGCCAACGGGATTCAGTTTGGAGACGGCGGGCATTCGGAGGTGTACCCTTCAAGCTTACTCCTAACTTCTTAAAGATACTGATTTTCATATTTTCTTGGTACTGCCCACTGTACCCAAGGTGATGTCGGGGCAGGGTGCTTTAATATATTTCGTTCTTGTTCCCGTTCAGCCCTCATTACGCCTATACAATGTGGCAGTAGTTTTTACTTTTTCACCTGTTAATTCGGTGTTCTCTTTTGTAACCCAATACTTAACTATTAATAACACAATTATAGGGACACCCCAAAGCCCAATTAATGAAAACCAATCACTTATTATATTCCCACCTTCTGAAATTAGTAATCCATTCCGTAACGGGCCTTTTGAAAAAATGGTGTTAAAAGTAAAATTCCAACCTAGGTGGAGGCCTAGGGGTAGAAAAATAGATTTTGTTTTTGAAAATGCTAATGCCCAGGCACAACCCATCAATCCAGTACCAATAAATACAAAAAACATTGGAATAATATTTCCAAATATTCCAAATGAAAACCAATGGTAAATTCCAAATGCTACTGCAGAAATTATAATTCCTTTTCTTGCTCCAATTCTTTCTATCAGAATAAATAGCAGTGCACCTCTAAAAAGTAATTCTTCTGTCAACACAGATTTAAAGTCCCACCAGAACATGCTTAAAATTAAGTCCGTGCCAGCCTTTTCATTCAAATGCAAACTTGATGATCTCAAAAGCATTTCTAAAAATTCTACACCAATGCAAAGTATTGCGGTAATTAAAAATCCGATTGCCAATTGCTTTAGTCTTTTTGAAATTGGTAAAAATCCTAGTGATAGGATATTTTTCCTCTCAATCAGATAAAGTAGTATCCACGAAATTATCAATTCTACTAAAATTCCTATCATCCTTTTTTTTGTTTTTCAAATTACCTCCAAAAATTATATATACGCATCTTCAGTTAGAATTGCGTCTATATCCATTATATCTAAGATTCAATATTTTAAAGTAATTTATGGATCAATACCTAACCCGACAACACCAGATCCTGATCTCCCCTCAGTTTTAGGATGCATCCTCATAAAATTTCACCCCAAAAGGCATGTCTTTAAGCTGTATGATATCCGAAGTGGTTCCTAGCACTTCATCCACCAGACCGTATTCCTTAGCTTCCGGAGCGCTCATGTAACGGTCTCTTAGAAAGAGTTCCTCGATTTCCTGCCAACTATGGCCTGTATGGTTGCCGATGATGTGGAACAGCTGTACCTGCAACCGCTCCTGTTCTCTGGTAGCTATCCGTACATCTTCAGTATAGCCTTTGGAACCTCCGCTGGTGGGATGCATATGCACGGTCGCATGGGACAATGCCTGGCGATTGCCTTTCTTACCACAAGAAAGTAATGCCGTTGCCATGCTGCCGGTAAAACCCACCGCCACTGTATTGACTGGAGCGGAGATCATCTGCATGGTATCGTAGACCGCCATGCCTGCATATACACTGCCTCCAGGGCTCTGGATGTACATGCTAATGGGCTTTTTGGAATCCTGACTATTGAGGAAAAGCAATTGTGCCACCAATAGATTGGCCAGTTGGTCATTGATGGCGCTGCCCAGAAAGATTATGCGTTCCTTTAGCAGCAAGCTGTAAATATCATAGGATCTTCCATTGTATTCGTTTTGGTCAATGACCATGGGAATGAGCTGGGATGTATTGGCTGCAATCATTTTTTAACGCTTAAAGAGATTCAAAATTTGTTGTTTAAAATCATTATGACGGGGAATAAAAAAAAGGTGATGCCTGATTTCCCTTATTTCTTCCCGTAGTTTCTCCCTGCCGTATTCACGAATAAGCAGGTAAGCCTTTTCCTGTTGCTTCATCTTTTCCGATAAGTCTGGATCCAATTGCAATTTTGCTGACATCAGCAAGACATCTCCCTGAGAGTCACCCTGGATATAGGCTTCAAGCTCTTTGATTTCTTTAAGAGAAGTCCTCATAGGTCAATGATTTTCTTTTTACCTGATCTCTTACTTTTTCCAGACATTTGTATTTCTGAACCGTAGCAGAACGTGTTGTGCGGTACCCAAACTTTACGGCAAGTTCATCCATGGAAAGCTGGTCGTAATAAAATGACTTCAGCAAATCCATACATTTTTGACCTGCGGATTTTAGAAATACCCACACTTGACTTTTTTCCTGATCGGCGGACATTTCAAATTCCACCACTTCCTCCAATTCCTCCGTACTGCTCTTCTCCATCTTATAGAAAGGATCACGAAATCGCCTATACCATAGATGTCTTGCTATCCCGAACAAATAGCCTCCATCCCGACGCACTTCTAAGCCAGTCACCAGCTGCTCATAATAAATGATCAGACTGTCCTGAAAAATATCCTGGGCATCCTCAAGGGAGCCGCCCCTACGGCTTACAAAGCTTGCCAAATCCGGAAAAGATTCCCGATACATCTGCAGGAAAAACCTCCCTCTGCCGCTTTTTGACTTCAAGTTCTCTTTCATTTTCGATTGTCCGTGTCGAGTCAAGTTTACGACTAGCCCTGCCCGACATTAAATGTTTTCAATAAGATGTGTCTTATTTTAAACTTATATCACCCATGGATGAATAACAATTTGCTTCCATAGGACACACAACGGGTTCAGTGGAATGTACGAAGGTATAATTAGCGAAAGAATCCATACCTGAAGGGCAGTCTTACCCGTAATCTATCTTAAGACGAAATTCCAATTTAAACAGTCTGTCCCAGTTATTTTTATAATGCTTTTACAACTTGGGTTTCTGAAGATTCCCACCAATTTCGAGCACTGGTAGTTATGGGAGATGGGAGTAAAGCACAAAGAAATAATCGATAAAAGTTTAAAAAAATGTCCCTATGTAGTCTTTCTTTGATTCAACCCAAAATGTATTAGCCTATTCATTCCGGTTGCTAATGAACAATCTGGAATACAAGCATCAATGCTCCTTTCCCAAAGAATTGTCTTCGGGATTGATTTAGTATACTCCTAATTCCAGAATACACATTATCTGATTTTACCTGGTCTTTGTCACTATAGCTCAGCTTAATCTCAGCTACTTCAAACAAATCAATTTTTCCTTCTAAAACATCCATAATTTTATGTGTTTATAGTTGCTTTTTATTGGCCACATAGAATCTCGCTTGGAGGATAAGCATCTCTTGTGTGTCGCTTGAATTATGCTCGATTTCTTTTCGTTTTGGTGAACAATGAATTAGGACACTCATTCAGGTCTTGGAAGAGATAAGACCATGAGGAAAAGAAATAAATAGTGAGTTGAAGGCGAATGGCTCTATGCCGGAAGCTCATGGGCGTATCGGTCCCAAGGACTAACTTTGGATGAATTCATGGGCAAAAAATATCAGGACTTAGCATGTCTCCCTAAAGAATCATCTACTTAAATACTTCAGCAAAATGCAAACTGTCTTGCTATACAGTAAAAGTACAGAAAGCCGTTTAATATCTGAGTAGTCACGATTATTTTGAAGTTTGGCCGGACATCACTTCCTATGCTTCTAATCAATTGTTGATTTGAAAGAGCTTCACTTATCACCAATTCTTATTTGAAATTAATCTAATTAATGTTTGACTCAAATAATCCGGCTATTATATTTGCGTCTACTTATAATCAATCTAAATAAAAGCCGGTTAAAATATGAGAGTCAACTATTTACCACTGATTGCCTTAGCAGGAATCTTTTTTTCATGCGTAGAAGACGATTCGGTCGAACTACCTAATTTAAATACCCCGGACACCTATACTTTCGAGAGAGACGGCATATCTACGGTGTCCTACCAAGGTCAAACAGACCGGCTCAATATGCTTTCAGAAATGAAATCCTACTTGACTAAAGGTGACAATGGTACGGCGATCTCTGCACAAACCTTGTTGGACATGTATGCCAATGCCAATGAGCCTTTTGAGAGTGGGGACCTTAATGCTGCCACCAGCAAGCAATTGGAAAACAAGACCAACCCTGCCGATGTAGATTTTTTTAAGGGTATCATGGTGGATGCAGCCGATGTAAGTGCAGAGGTAGCCACCAACGGTACTGTAGCTACTGAAGGAGTAGCTGGTAAAATCGAGAGAGGAACCTCCGGCAAATTCATCAATATCAACGAAAAGGGCTGGGAATTTACCCAATTTATTGAAAAGGGTTTAATGGGCTCTGTTTTCTATCATCAAATCTTCAATGCCTATCTCTCAGATTCCAAAATCGGTGAAGATGTTGATAATGAAAATCTCGTCGAAGGAAAAAATTACACTACCCTCGAACATCACTGGGATGAAGCATTTGGATATTGGGGTGTGCCAGTGGATTTCCCAAAAGGTACTCCAGCACTTCCAGATAGCTACAAAAGATTTTGGGCAAATTACACTAACGGAAGAGATGCAATGCTCAATGTCAATCAGCCGTTGATGGATGCTTATATCTTGGGTAGAACAGCCATTGTATCCAACAATCATACGGTTAAAAATGAACAAATAGTAACTATCATTGACCTGCATGAACTTGTATCAGCCGCTACAGCAGTCCATTATATTAATGGTTCCATGAATGCACTGAGCACTGGAGACTCCGGAAATTTCTTTCATTCCCTTTCCGAGGGCTATGCCTTTGTAGCCGCTTTAAAGCACAGTCCGCGCAAAAAAATAACCCAAGCAACTATTGATGATATCTTGAAGGTGGACTTTGGTGTGGACGGAGACTTTTGGACCGTGACAATGGCAGGGCTTCAAAATGCCAAAGATAAATTGACATCAGCATATCCCGAACTTAAAGAAATAGAAGATGTACTTTAAAAAGGCACATTTCTTATTTTCTATTTTGATGGTAACAGGCATTATTTGCCTGTTACCATCTTGTGTTGAGGAGCCATCGGATAAGAAGATAACTGTGGACCGTCAACCTCTCCTTGTGAGTTTGACTGACCGTGTAATTCTCCCAGGTTATGAAAAATTACATCAACAAGTCACTGGTTTGCAACAAACCGTAGCAGCGTTCACGGAGAACCCCAATCCAATAACCCTAGAAGCAACAAGATCCTCATTTTCCGTCACATATCATTCCTGGCAATCCGTAGCTTTCTTTGAGTTCGGGCCTGCTTTTGAACAAACGTTACGCGCTGAAATGAACACTTTTCCCACAGATAATTTTTCAATAGAAAATAACGTGGAATCTGGGGAATTTAGCCTGACAGGTTTCAGTACTCTAAACAGAAGAGGGCTTCCCGCAATGGACTATTTCCTGTATGGCATTGGCGAAAATGACGAGGCAACTCTAGAGAAATATACATCTGATATTTATGCCCAAAACAGAAAAGATTATCTCTTGGCCATCACAGATATCATGGTAGCCAAAGTAGATGAAGTCTATCAGGGTTGGCTTTCTTCTGGCAACAACTATAGAGCCGAATTCATAAGTAAAGATGGTACAGATGTGGGATCCTCCATAGGACAAATGGTGAATAGCCTCTCTCAATACCTGGAGCAGTTTACCCGCGATGCCAGAATAGGTATTCCTTTGGGAAAAAGATCACAAGGCACCATCATTGCCCGCAATGTAGAAGCTTATTATAGTGGTCTTTCTGTTTCATTGGCTGTTAAAAATGTGGCTGGCATCCGAAACTTCTATTTGGGAACAGACGGTCAATCGAATGGCATTGGTTTCTATCACTTTCTTCAGGATCTAAAGGCCGGCAATGATGGTATGTTGGCAGAGCGCATACTGGATCAATTAGATTTGGCACTCTCCCAAACAGAAGCAATGCCTTCCCCCCTTTCCGAAGCAATGGATCAAAATTCCTCACTGGTGGATGCCGCTCATACGGAATTACAAAAGTTGGTGATCATCATAAAAACCGAAATGCCTTCTGCCCTAGGTGTACTGATTACGTACCAGGACAATGACGGTGATTAAATTTACTGTGAAAACTGATCTGTCTAAAATAATAAACCAGCCCAAATCCATCGCGCCCTTAGTTCACTTTAGGGTGCTTTTTGGGTTTATTATGCTGATCAGCATCCTGCGATTTGTTTGGAATGGTTGGATTGAGACACAATACCTGCAACCTCAGTTTCACTTTACTTATTACGGTTTTGGTTGGGTGAAGCCATTGGATGCAATTGGCATGTATCTGTTGTTTGGCTTGATGTCCCTTTCCGCTGTAGGAATAATGATCGGCCTTTTTTATCGATTGTCTTCCTTGCTGTTTTTCCTTTCTTTCACTTATGTAGAACTTATTGATGTAACCAATTACCTCAACCACTATTATTTTGTCAGTCTAATGGCTTTGTTATTGGTTTTCATTCCGGCCAATCGAGACTTTTCTCTGGATGTATGGACCAATCCCACCAAACAGGTGGCTACAATTCCCAATGGGTTTATACTCATCATTCAGCTTGTTTTGGGCTTAGTTTATTTCTACGCAGGCATTGCCAAACTGAATCCGGATTGGCTGTTGGAGGCGCTTCCTTTGCGAATTTGGCTACCTCCCCATACAAGCCTACCCCTAATTGGTGGAATGATGGACGAACTATGGGTAGCCTATGCTTTCAGCTGGTTTGGGGCAATTTATGACCTAAGCATTCCTTTTTTGCTCTTTTACCGAAAAACAAGGCTATTTGCCTTTATTGCCGTGGTAGTTTTCCATATTTCTACCTGGCTGCTCTTTCCCATTGGCATGTTCCCATTTATCATGATTCTGTCCACCACCATCTTTTTTACGGCTCAGTTCCATAATCAAATATTATCCCAACTCAAAAGGATATTCTCCAATGCCTTCAGTACCATCCCTCACAAAAGGAACCACTACCATCCAGTTTACTTAAAAGGAATATGGGTTTTTTTTACCCTTTTTATGTTTATCCAGCTCCTGCTTCCTTGGAGGTTTGCATTGTACCCGGGCAATTTGTTTTGGACTGAGCAAGGGTATCGCTTTTCATGGAGAGTAATGTTAATGGAAAAAGCCGGGTATGCCATTTTCCATGTAAAAGACCAACAAACTGGGAAGGAATGGGAAGAATATGCACGGGATTACCTTACTCCTATGCAGGAAAAACAAATGTCCACCCAACCGGATATGATCCTCCAATTTGTTCATTATCTGGAGGAACAAATGGGAGAAATCGGATTTTCTGAAGTAGAAATAAGGGCAGAAGTCTATGTGACCTTAAATGGAAGCCCAAATAAATTATTGCTAGACCCTAATATTGATCTTTCCTTAGAAGACGAAAGTTTTCGTCCAAAGTCTTGGGTATTACCTTATTTGAAATAGATGAAAATACATTTAACACTTCTTCTCCTTTTCAGTCTCCTTACTTTCTGGGCACAAGCGCAGGTTCAGTTGCACGGGGTGGTAAAATCAGCCGAGGGGCCTATTCCCGGAGCCCAAGTCTATCTGGAAGGCACTTCCCTCCAAACCGTGACACAAATGGATGGGAAATACCGGTTAGATTCTGTTCCGAATGGAAACTACACCTTGGTAGTCTTCTCCATCGGCAAAAAAACCCTCTCCCAAAAGATTCGTCTTTTGGCCAATCATAAAACCCATCAAGTCAACTTCCAAATGGAAGAAATAACCGGAGATCTGGAGCTTATCACAATCAATGGTCAAAAAGGAGCTTCCGACGGAGTCCGCAGGCTTAATGCGGTTGAAGGAACGGCTATCTATGAAGCAAAAAAAAATGAGGTCATAGTACTGGGAAATATCACGGCCAATCTTGCTACCAACAATAGCCGGCAGGTTTATGCCAAAGTGCCCGGCCTCAATGTTTATGAAAGTGATGGAGCTGGCCTGCAGTTAGGTATTGGAGCCAGAGGGCTAGACCCTAATAGAACTTCTCACTTCAACGTTCGACAAAATGGATATGACATCAGTGCGGATGCCTTGGGATATCCGGAAAGTTATTATACTCCTGCAACAGAAGCCATAGAACGTATAGAGGTTGTGCGAGGTGCAGCTTCTCTTCAATATGGAACACAGTTCGGTGGGCTGGTAAACTTTGTCATGAAGGAAGGTCCAAAAGACAAAAAGGTGGAAGTAACCCTGAGAAATTCGATAGGTTCTTACGGCTTTTTAAACACCTTCACTAGTGTCGGAGGAACGAATGATAAATGGAATTACTATACATTTTTCCAATATAAAAAAGGAAATGGATGGAGGAAAAATAGTCATTTTGACTCTAAAATGGCCTATGCTTCCCTCGCTTTTTCGCCCAGTGAGCGGTTTAAGCTCTCTTTCCAATTCACCTTCATGGATTATCTGGCGCAGCAGCCTGGAGGGCTTACGGATGCTCTTTTTGAACAAGATCCCAGACAATCTATCCGAAACCGCAATTGGTTCCAGGTCAACTGGAACTTACTGGGCAATCATATTGACTATAAAATCTCAGACAAGCTTAAGCTGAACATCCGTAACTTTGCCTTGATCGGCAGCAGAGATGCATTAGGTAACCTCGGCAGAATAGACCGTGCCGATGATATGCAGGAAAGGAACTTATTTGTAGACGACTTTAAAAATTTCGGCTCAGAAGCCAGGTTGTTATATAATTTCCAACTACTTGGCCAATCTCATGCCTTTCTCATCGGAACCAGGTATTATCAAGGAATGACTGACAGAAAACAAGGATTGGGCTCTGATAATAGTGATGCGGATTTTAGGTTTCTTCACCCAGACAAGCTGGAAGATGGGGATTTTAATTTTCCAGGAAGAAATATTTCAGTCTTTGCCGAAAATATCTTTAACCTAAACGATAAATTCAGTGTCACTCCAGGAGTACGATTGGAGAATATCCATACCGCTGCAAACGGTTATTATAGTAATACCGTATTAACACTAGATTCGGAAACAGGCTTTGCCAAGGATTCTACTTACCGGGTTCAGGAAGAAAGAGAGAGTGATCGTACATTTGCTTTTGCCGGGCTGGGATTAAGCTATAAAATGACTCCTTCTATTGAGCTTTATGCGAACTTTTCCCAGAATTACCGCTCCATAAACTTCAATGATATTAGGGTCAGCAACCCTAATCTGGTTGTGGATGAGAACATTCAGGATGAACGAGGTTATAATTTTGATCTGGGAATCCGTGGAAAAAATGACTTATTGTTCAACTACGATGTCAGCCTTTTCTATCTGCGATATGATGATCGTATAGGAGCAGTTTTGAAAACAGACCCTGAAAACTTTAGAATTTATCGTTTCAGAACCAATATCGCAGATGCTCGAAGCATGGGGGTAGAAGCATTTGGGGAAGTGGATATTTTCAGGATAATAGAGCTTAATGAAAAGTATAAATTAAATGTTTTTACCAATCTATCTGTTATTCATGCCCGCTATCTTAAATCAGATGAAAATACCATAGAAGGCAATAAAGTTGAATTGGCGCCACCCCTAAGTATTCGTTCAGGAATTTCACTGGGAATTGATCGCTTTAAAATGACTTACCAATATTCTTATGTTCAAGAGCATTTTACAGATGCTTCCAACGCCCTAAAAACCGCCTCTGCCGTAGAAGGAATCATCCCTACTTATCAAGTGATGGATTTGTCCCTCAGTTACGATTATAAAAATGTCAAATTGGAAAGCAGTGTCAATAACCTGTCTAACAAGTCTTATTTTACCCGAAGAGCTACCGGCTATCCAGGACCAGGCATTATCCCTGCAGAAGGAAGGACATTCTTCCTCACTCTTCAATTGAGGTTTTAAATTTTAAGAGAAAAAGTAAATCATCCTGAATTAGACTTTCCAGTGTGGCTTTTTCAAAAAAAAGTTTGGGCTCCTGTATTCCTCAAACTGAACTTTTGGTTATAGTAAAAAGAATGATCAATATCTATCAATTTCCTATGATAGGAACCAATAGTTTTCAGAATAAACATTCATGATTTAGCACTTCACAAACGGAGATCAAAGAGAGGATCCACCACTGTTCCCCCAGTCTTTTCATAAAAGTCAAGCTCACCACAGATTATAATACTATCTGACTATGCGTTTTAAACAGAAAAAAAGACGTCTTTCAAATTAGATGCAGGATCTGTGCTTACAAGAAGTACAACATTTCCAGCATCTGCCATTTTAATAGCCGTTGCACAAGCAAGAGGAGTTTTTCCTACTCCACTTTTGCCGGTAAAGAATAAATAGGTTGATAAGTTTGTCATTTAAAGTGCCTGTTTAGTCTTTCCTAAACCATTGTATGTCACCTTAAACTTCACTCACTGCAAGACCCCAGTGTGGAATTTTACCGCCGAGTGTATAGTACATTTGTTTGAATCCCATTTTCAACGCATAGAGGGTAAAACCTAATTCAAAATGACTTTCCTGGCAACCCAAACGTTCATCAGTTCGCATGTGAAAACTTTTGATGCCGCCCAAATCTCCCATACATAAGAGTTCGAACTCCATTGGTTTTACATCATGTTTAATAATTCCTAAATCTTTCCCTAATGTCTCAGCTAGAACTTTGGCTTCCATATGTCCTAAAGAACCTATCTTAGGCACTGTAATGGACGCGCAATCACCCACCGCAAAAATATTTTTATAATCAGGATTGCGCATATATAGGTCTGTAATGACAAAGCCCTAATCATCAGTAATTGATCTTTTCTGCAATAAACGGTATTCCAAATATCCTGACTGAATAGTTGTTTTTATGGTATTAATAACTTCAATTTCAGCAATGGCACGGCTTTTTAAACTGAACGCATGTGGGCTCCCGTAGCTTTGGACCAATTAATTACAAGCTTTATTGTCGCAGTAAGTTAAATGAAAGAGATGCACCTTCGTTGATTGAATTGTTAATACCTCGTTCCTTTCAGATCATTTCTAGACCTAAAGCACATGTACTCTTTTTCGATGATAGCACCCTAATTCTGTGTCCGTTTTATTGCTAAAATGTGTGACAGAAACACAACAGGCACAATATAGGAAGGTAAATAAATGTACGGAAACCCCAGAACGGCAATGTTGGGTTGGTCAAATGCAAACTGCTGGATGGGCAACGGAGACGAAAGTACCGCTATGAAAACAATGATCCCTAAAAAACCCAACCCAAAAACATTCCACCAAATCATAAAAGGCTTAGGCATGTTTCTTTTCGTAACAAGCAAATAGCTAAGCAAAAGCACGGCAAATACACCTATTACAATATCAAAATTATACCCTTTAAAAGTCATCAAGATCGGCACTTTATTTTGTAAGTATAATTGGTATAAAACCACTTCTACTGGCACCCGGAGCATATGTATAGCTATTAAAAAATTGATTCTGATTTTATTTTTACTGATAAATCTATAAAAACAGATGAATAAGCAAATGGTGGCGATAATAACAAAGACAAACCGTGGTGGTTTGGCAAATGTATCTTCAAAATATCCGCTATACGACAGTACACCAAGAATCAACATCCATACTATACTCATAACTAAAACCCTCTTGTCCCTACCTGTTCCTACGTAGAATAGGATTAGCGACAAAAGGGTGATGATAATAAAAGAGAATGTCAGCATGGTCAAAGGTCAACAGCCAAATTGCCTTAAATGGTGGTCAGTATGCTTATACACGTAGTTTCCGATTTGTTCCTTAGTCATTTTTCCAAAAAATGGATGAATGAATCGGTTGTTTGAAAAGGGAGTGTATGTCTGCAGTAATTCTATCCATTTTTCTCTTTCCATTTCAAAATTACCTGGACCCGTAATCTTCATTTCTGGATGGGTGGGCTGATTTTTCTTCATGGGATTCCCATTATTCAAAATGCTCTTTAATGCCATTCTGCCAAACAATTTTCCTATAAACAGACGCTTATATGTTTTCTTCCCCTGAAACATTTCCTCACTCAAGGTACAATGTTTTAACATTTGATAGCTCGTCATTTTGCCCCATTTGGATGGGCTGTCAGTTTGCAGTGTGTTGATTCTAGTTATCAATTCCACAACTGTTTTTTTATCAAATACTGTTTTCACTTTGGCTTGGATTTAAGATTCAAACGGTATAATATTCCTCACTTCAACTGAGCCTTCAATTGCCAATACAGGACAGCCTTTGGCTATTTCAGTTGCCTCTTTTAGCGTAGTCGCTTTTACTACCATATAGCCACTTATGGTTTCGTGGCCAGAAATGCTGACAGCAGTACTTACATTCATACCCTTGTTAATCAAATTACCCTCATAGCCCAATCGGTTTGTGCTTACGAGTTTTGCCTGTGCTGCAATGCCGCCATTAAAAATGCTCCATTGTTGTTGCATTGAATTAGGCTGCTCTGCTGCGAGTTTGTGGTTGAATGGCTGCATACGAAACAGCAACATAAAGTCTTTTAGGTTTTCCATTTTATTTAGCGTGTTTTAGTGAACAATTACTAAGGCAAACCTATTGATCTAAAAAATCACAAAACTTGTCATAAGGCAAGAAAGAAAACTTAACCGACTGAAATCTCTTTTCGTAATCGACTCAACGAAGTATCAGTAACGCCTAAATAAGTTGCGATATGTTTGAGTGAAATATTTTGTACGATATGTGGTTTTTCCTTTACAAGTCGTATGTATCTTTCCTTGGCTTGGTCGGCAATCATCGATACGCTATGTTTTTTTAAGGAGAAGTAGCTGTGCACCAATCTTGACCTGCCCTGCTCCCTGAAATTGTGTATGCTGTGAAAAAGCTCTTGAAAAGTATCAAAATCCAACTGCCAGCAAACACAATCTGTTAAAGCCTGAATGTTTTCCCGAGTAGGATTTCTAAGAAAAAAGGAAGTCCAATCAATTACGATATCACCGCTGGCGTAAAAATTTGTAGTGATGTCATTCCCTTCTGTATCTACCACATAAGAACGTACAAAACCACTTTCTATAAACCAATACTGGTTTTCTGTTTTTCCCTCCTCCAATAAATAGTCTCCCTTGGGGAAAGTTATTTTCTTGAATTTGGGAATGATTGTGCTCAACTCTTCTGTTGAAAAGTCTTTTGTTTTGAAAATGCTGGTCAAAAAGTGCTGTTCTGTCATTTTTTAATTGGTTTAGAGGGTTTTGGTAGACTTACCTCCAATCAGGGAAGTTCCTCTTCCTCATCCATCGGGACAGTGTGTATAGATTTAAAAATAACCTGAGATTTTCATACCACCATATACAATCAGGCTTTTAATTTTACCAGACTGGATATTACTGAAGTTTGGGCCAAATTCAACAGCTTAAATCCCCCATTGTGCATCGCAAATAGTGAAATAAATATTAATTGTTCATCTCTTCATCACTCCCCTCTTGGAATCTCCACCTTCTCTGCACCTATTCTTCTCCGCTTAGGCCGTGAAGGAATTGATGGAGTTGAGGGCGATGAAGGAGTTAAAAAAATTCTATCGTAATCGAGGTGACGATCCTTCATTCCATTTAAGTTCCTGTAAATAATAAGTAGGCAGTGGGCATTTTGGCTTTGATTTTTTCAAGGATTTCCCAGTCTGAATCAAAGAAAATTACTTCAGACAGCATATCCATTTCTTTTACTACTGCCATCACTTCATCAATTTTGTCGGTTTTTAAATCCAGATCAACCATGATTTTACCTTTCGAAACTGCCAGTGCTTGTTTCAAAGTAGGTAGGGCGATTCGGTGGAGGACAAAGATTTCCGTGATGAGAAATGGAAGTCCAAGAAGCTTCATTTGAAATGGAACAATATTGTTTCCTTACCTTCTGAAGGCTAAAAAACTTTTTATGGTGCCTAGTATTTTAAATCACCAAAAGGCAAAGAATTCTATGTCACAAGCCGAATGTTCAGAGCAGACAAGGACGGATTGGTACCGTAGAAAACAGTAATTTAAATCTCTTTGCATCCTAGACATCGCACCTAAGGAAATTACCTATCTACTGATCATAAACGGAAATTACAATTCCTATTCAGGAAAAAATTCTTTAAACAACTCATAACAATGAAATAACCGATTCTCTAGCTTCTATTCTTAGCTTTTGGAAGCTATGAAAAAGAAAAAAACCAAGGCAAAAGAGTATATCAGGGGATATGTGATCTTATTAATAGTTGCCAGTCTTTTTTTTCCTCTTTATGAGAAAGGAAAATTTGAACTATTTGTTAACATGGCCCATACCCCATTTTTTGATCGGTTATTTGCGGGAATTACTGAATTAGGCAATGGGGCAATTTTGGCCATTCCCATAGTATTATTGCTCTTTATCAAGTATAGCTATGCGATATTCCTTGCCTGGTCCACGCTTATACATATGGTTTTTGTGACAATAGGTAAAAGACTTTTATTCCCGGGAATGCCAAGACCGATAGAATTCCTTTCAGGTATAGACGTATATACCGTTCCTGGTGTATCTATAAATCATTGGAACACTTTCCCCTCAGGACATACGGCTACAATCTTCATGTTGACCTGCTCACTCGCCATGCTATTTCCAAAGAAAAAATTGCTGCAACTGTCACTCTTGGGAATTGCTATTCTGATTGGATTCAGTAGGATTTATCTGATGCAGCATTTCCTGCCTGATGTCGTGGCAGGATCTATTCTGGGTGTTGCTTCTGCGTATAGTGGCAGGTGGCTAACGCTAAAGTTCTTTTCAAAAAAGAAATTCAGAAAAAGTCTTTATCCGAAACGAAAAAGGGCACTTGGTCAGCCCATCACTTCCTAGTTAATCTACGCGTAGAAAAATGGTAACCGTATTTTCAAAGAGATCATCACCTTGAAAAACCTGCGTTGTCTCAATTCCAAGAGCTTGAAAAGCAGGTAGGCTTTTTTGGTTTGTTAATATCAGATCCCCAGGTTTCAACTGATTGATGTGGCTTTCTACTGCCGGGAATCTTCTGTTCATATTAAAAACAAATGCCGGGTTAAAATTTTGGAAGTGAAAAACCCGATATTTTCCCTCCCATAAAACTTCAGACTTCACTACCGGATTTATCTGATCAATAGTAGGGAACGCCTGGATAAGAAGAACTGCCGAAAATGCAATGAACCCCAAATTCCCCATAATCCAAGACAGTTCCCATTTTTTAATAAGGGCTAGAATGAATGCCACAATGCCAACAAAAGCAGGAACTAAAAACCAACCTGAAATGGCTTCTACTTCCTTTATTTCCACCAGATGTTGAGCCCAGAATAATCCCAAAGGCAATAATATGATCAAAAGTGAGGCTAAATAGGAAGGCCATGCAAATCGCCTGGATTCCCTGGCAGCAAAGTACCAGCCTACTATAATAGCCAGAAATGGATATACCGGCGCTGTATAGTTTGGCAACTTGGTACCTGAAACCATAAAAAAAAGTATGGTGATTAGTGAAAAAATGATGGCAAGAGAAATCACCACAGGAAGTTTTCTTTTCAATATCGCATCCTTAAATGCAGAGAATAAGACAATGGAAGCAGGTAAAAGCCCTGCAAAAACAAAAAGGAGTGTTAAATAAAAACCACCGCCATGCCCTTCCATGGGAGCAGAAAACCGATTTAAATTGTGCTGAAAAACAAACTCTTTAATCCAGACTCCATCAGTTTTCCAGGCAATAAGAACATACCATGGCAAGGTTACTGCAATAAACAAAAGCCAGGCTTTAAAGTCTAAAATTGCGTTGAAATGCACTTTGAATGGCTTTCTATCTAGAATCATAAAAATAAGAATCGTCATCCCTACCAGTACAATGGCCACAGGGCCTTTGCTTAAAGCAGCCAATCCTAAAAACAAGGCTGATGCCCTCAAATAGTTTTTTGTCAGAAACGCTGAGGAGACAAATCTTTCATAACATAGGATAGCTAAAAAAACGAACAGGATCAAAAATGGGTCAGGAACAGCTAAATGAAACTGTACAATCCAATGAATGGAAGAAAGCAAAGCCAATCCAGCAAAAAAACCTGCTTTCCTGCCAAAGGATTTTACAGAAAAAATATAGACGATTAAAAAACATGTCCAACCTGAAAGTGCCGGAAAAAATCTGGCGGCAAATGGATTGATTCCAAAAAGCTTATAACCCAGCATGAAAAAATAATAATGAAGCGGAGGCTTATCGAAGCGGGGCATTCCATTGAAAGTCGGAAGAATCCATTCCTGATGGAGCTGCATTTCCATAGCTGCTGCAGCGTTTTTAGCTTCATCTAAAATATAAATGCTAAAACTCCCTATTCCCATTAAGTGTACGAAAAGTCCAAATACTAGAAAGGCAAATGGAAACCACTTGTGGTCGTATAATTTCATACCTACAAATAAACAGTAGGAATTTGATTGATATTCAACCTAATTATTACCCTAATGTTAGTTTACTTCTGCTGTCAATATAGAATATCAGGAAGTGACTGAACTGCGGTATCCTTCCGTTATTATGATTCTTCATGGGAAATACAGGAGCCTAATGCGGCGTGTTTTATATATCCTCTCAATCGTGTCACAGAGTCTATATACTTATCAGCTTACGATTTGGAATCCGGATCAAACGAAGTTTCCCTGAGAAAATCAGGAGAAACCACCAAGCCTGATGTAGCCCTTATTTTATGAAAATAAGCTGACACCGAAGGCATCTAGATGCACACATTTTCATATCAGGAAATTATATTAGCTTCATATCAAATTGCAAAACATGAGCAACTCAGATTATTTGACTGTGCAGATTGGCAACAAACTCAAGGCAATTCGTAAGGAAAACGGTTGGAAACTAGGAGACCTAGCAGCAAAATCAGGCATGAGCATGGCCATGATTTCCAAAATTGAGAATGGACGGATTATCCCTACGCTGCCTTCCCTGATTCAACTCATTCAGGCTTTTAATCTGAATATCTCCGAATTTTTCAGTGATCTTAAATCAGACAATGAGTTCAAAGGCTATATATTCCGAAAAAAGAAGGAGTACACAGCTGTCATCAAAGAAGAGGAATCCGCAGGCTTCGAATACCAGATGATCCTGAACTATCCGATAGAAAAATCATCGATGGAAATCTCTCTGCTGACCCTTGAAAGCAATGCGAAAAGAGCCCGAGTCTCTACCTCAGGATTCGAATACCTATTTCTTCTCAAAGGAAACATAAAGTATGAGCTTGGGTCGGAGACACTTTTGCTAGAAGAAGGCGACTCGCTGTTTTTTGATGGCAATATTCCCCATGTACCCAGAAATGAAACCAATACCGATGCTGTGATGCTCGTCCTTTATTTCATCACGATGAATTAAGTATTTAATGCAAATTCATGCTGCTTTTTTGACTTTCCCTGAAGTAATATTAATGTAATAATACAAACAGCAGTCATGATGATGCCGCCCACTTGATTGAGGTCTCCCAGGAAATTCACCCAAGTCACCTGCGAATCACTGAATTCTTTGAACAACATCACGCCCACACTCCCACTGTAACCCAATGCGTCAGCGGTGTAGAAAAGAAAACCCACATTCCCACTAAAGCGCAGCATCGCGATAAATCGCTCAAAGATCAGACAATGAAACAGAATGTACGGTAGATAAAGCCCCACTCCATTGATTATCATCCACCAGATCGGCGACATAACTCCCTTTTCAAACACATAAGTCAGCACTACGATTCCGATGCAGCATGCGATGCTCAGGTAAATCCCATAATCGAATGCCTTGCGGTTGTTCCGTATCAACACTCCAAAAGCTGCAATAAGCAAAACCAACACCGCTACCGGAATCTCAGTCAGGGTGATCAGTTCAGGACTACCTTGCATGCCCAGCTCAGCCCAAAACTCTACCATAAAATTGTCACGGAAATCACGCACAATAGTCAAGAGTACATACACCACTACCAGACCGCCAAAGACCAGCCCATGCTTTTTCAAAAAATCCATTCGTTGACGGGCATTCATCGGTAGGCGCTCAGATCGAAGCATCAAATCTTCCGCCGAGCGCTGTTGGGAACTGCTGAGCATTCGTACTGACACCAAAAAAAGAGGGAAGAAAAGCAAACCCGTGAGAAACGGCATAATGAATTCACCCGCACCAAAGTCCTGCATCAACCACAACCCTACTGACTTCACAAATCCCGTGGAGAAAATAAACGTAGCACTCAAAGCCGCAGCCAAAAGCTCCGTATTTTTCCTTCCTTCCAGATAGGAAAAAACCAACCCAAACACCATTCCTAATGGAAATCCATTCAAAAACAGGGCAAGCGGCTTTAGGTTCATCGGCAAAACAGCAAAAGCCAAAAGCATGAGTAAGCCGAATCCGACCAAAGCGATTAAGGAAGTTGCCCGCCTATTGGAGGTCATTTCGGAAACCAGTTTGATGCCTACAAACTTCGAAAACATATAGCCAAGCACCTGACTGATCACCAGCACAGTCTTGAGATCCATCCCATAAAACTCGATGTCTAGATATTGCCCCGCAAGAAATGCCTTGCGCACGGCATACATCCCCGTATAGCAAAGAAATGCCCCAGTCATCAGCATACTTGTTGATTTTTCAGGAATATATTCCCTGGATACTGCGAGCATATTTTTCATATCATGAAATTTTCAAAATCAAACCCAGGGACTATCCAGCTAGTCAAAAAATCAAGTCAAGAATACTCCTCTGGATAATTTTAATAAAAACACAAACTTCAAAACCCTACTATCCAGCTATCTAAACACACAATTCACAACCTAGATTAGCCTTTATCCCAAAGGTATTGGCATCAAATCTAAATTCTAAAACCTCCATGTTAAGTGATTATTAACTTTTGTGTCAATAAATTAATTTTCCAATTAGGAAATTTTTTGAGTTTATTTGTAGGCGTCTCAAGAGTTGATTTTGGACCACGCCGGATCAACAAACAGTATTTCAGTAGATGAAATCAAGCATGATGCAAGCGACACACACTGGGATGATTATTGGCCACCTGCCTGTCGGCAGACAGGTGCAAGACAGGCTATCCCGACCTTCAGTGCGGGACAAGTTGTGATCTTTGATAAAAAAATAAACACATGCAAAAAGAAGCCTTAGCGATGGTCTTTCAAGAAATAGAGAAGCCATTTCTTCCTCTTCCCATAGATTTTCCCATCCTAAACCAGGATGAAGTGCTCGTTGAGATTACCTACACGACTATTTGCACAAGTGATCTCCACTCCTACTATGGCCGCAGAAGCAGTCCCTCACCGAGCGTTCTCGGCCATGAAATGATCGGTCGGATTGTTAATCTACCCGAAAATGAAATGTTTGATTTTCACGGAGCACAACTTATGAAAGGCGACCTGGTCACGTGGTCAGTCTTTGCCTACGACCACACAGGTAACATGGCTACCAAAGGAATTCCCCAAAAATCCCCTTCACTTTTCAAGTATGGCCATGAGCAGATGCAGCAAAACGATGTACTTAGCGGTGGATTTGCGACACACTGCCATTTGCGAAAAGGCACGGATATTTTCAGAATTCCAAAAAGCGTCTCACCTAAAGCTGCAGCTCCACTAAACTGTACACATGCGACGATCGCAGGTGCCATTCGATTGGCAGGAAGCCTAAAGGATAAAAACGTGCTGATCATCGGAGCAGGAATGCTCGGAATCTCAGCAAGCACCATGGCAAAGTTTGCCGGTGCCAAGGTGGTGCTTGCCATGGATGTAAACCAGCAGCGTATCCAAAACATCTTGCACTTCGGAGCAGATGTAAGCATCAATGCAAGTCTTTCCCTAGAGGAAATCCAGAAAGAAATCCTCCCAATCGGCGGTGTTGATGTGCTACTGGAAACTTCTGGCTCGGCAGAAGCCATGGAAAGAGGACTCGATCTTCTCAATGTCGGAGGTACTGCCATCTGGGTAGGAGCTGTCTATTCCCAGCGAAACATATCCATCAATGCAGAATCTATTGTGAGAAGAATATTGACCATCAAAGGGCTACATAATTACGCACCGGAAGACCTATCCTACGCAATTAAATTTCTGGAAGCCTCCCATTCCACTTACCCTTTTGGGTCACTTGTGGGAGCCGAATTTCCATTGAATGAGATGGAGAAAGCCTTTGCAGCCGCCAAGGAATCCGGCTCCTACCGGGTGGGAATCACACCAAACTACTGAAAATCCATTTCTATTATCGACTACAAATGAGCGAAAAACACTACATCAAACTTATCGTTTTTGACATGGCAGGAACTACTGTCAATGAAAACAATGTGGTCTACCAAACTCTCAAACTGGCTATCAATAAGCTTGGTCATGATTTCATGCTCAACGATGTGCTGTTGAATGGCGGAGGCAAAGAAAAGCTACAGGCTATCCGTGACATCATGAAACCTGCTTATAACTCTTCTGAAGCGCTCGAAAAAGATGCACAGCTTGCATTTTCTGACTTTCTCATCTTGCTAAAGGAAGCCTATGAAAACTTAACAGTGTCTACTTTTGAGGGCACGCCAGCTCTCTTTGAATATCTCCGTAAAAACGGTGTAAAAGTGGCTTTGAACACAGGTTACAATTCAAAAACAGCACTTTCGCTTTTGGGCAAATTAAACTGGAGCGAAGGACTGATTTATGATGCTTTGATAACCGCAGACGATGTGGATAAAAGCAGACCTGCTCCTGATATGATTTTGCTGGCCATGCAAAAATGTGGGATATCCAACCCAAAAGAAGTGGCTAAAGTAGGTGACTCGATGGTAGATATAGAGGAAGGAAAAGCAGCCAACTGCGGATTGACATTTGGCGTGACTACCGGTGCCCAGACAGCAGACCAACTCAATGCAGCTGATCCGGATTTCATCATCGATTCACTTCTGGAATTGAAAGATATAATTGCAATAAAGGATTAATTATCAAGGGCCGGGGCGGCATATCACACAGCTCTAATCTCTTCATATCCGGAAAACCACCAACCACACTTTAAGAATTCTTCTAACATTGTAATTCATGAATCATCAACATGCTATCGTAATCGGCGCAGGTATCGTCGGGCTGTCCGTGACTAGAGCACTTCATGCTCAGGGCTGGAAAGTAACTGTTATTGAGCGTTATCCCCAGGCTCAAGGAGCATCAGTAAGAAATTTCGGAATGATTTGGCCAATCGGTCAAGCGCAGGGCCCAAGCTTTAACCGGGCAATTCGCACCCGTGAAATCTGGCTAGAAATGGCTCAAAAAGCCGGATTTGGGGCTGAGCAAACAGGCGCATTACATTTAGCATACACTGATCTTGAGCTTCAGGTGGTCTCAGAATACGTATCTGCCATGAACGACAAGAATTCGGCACAGCAACTTTCACCGGAAGAAACACTTGCAAAAAGTCCAGCAACCGTTGAAAAAGGATTAAAGGGCGCACTTTGGACTACAGAAGAGATGATAGTCGATCCACGGGAGGCCATCGCCAAAACGGCTAATTATCTCGAAAGCCTCCAAGGCGTAGACTTCGTCTGGAACAGAGCCATCTCGCGCATCGAAGGAAACACGGTTTACAGCGGTCAGAAATCCTGGTCAGCTGACAAAATATATGTCTGCAGTGGTGCTGATTTTGAGACCTTATACCCGGAATTGTTTGAGTCCATTCCGATCACCAAGTGTAAGCTACAGATGATGCGCCTGGTACAGCAGCCGCAGAATTGGCGTATCGGTCCACCGCTATGCGCAGGGCTAAGCTTCATACATTACAAAGGTTTTCAAGTTGCAGCTTCCTTGCCGAAGCTTAAGGAAACTTATACCGGGAAGTACCAAGAACTGCTTGATCTGGGCATTCACGTTATGGTTTCCCAAAATGGCAAGGGAGAACTGACTATTGGTGACAGCCATGAGTATGGGCTTAATTTTACACCCTTTGACTCCAAACACATCAACCAGCTAATCCTGGAAGTGCTACGGACTTTTGCACAATTTAAGGACTGGGAAATCGACAGCTCCTGGCATGGGATTTATCCTAAAATGACCAATGGTGCGACGGAATTTGTCCATCAAGTCGATGACACCGTCACCATTGTCAACGGAATGGGAGGCGCAGGAATGACACTCTCCTTTGGACTCGGTGAAGAGGTGGTAGCGTCCAGCCTAAACCAGTAGGGAGTTCCTCTACTGGCTTAGGCGCAATCATTTGACAATTTATTAACACGATAATAAAACTCCTGGGATGCAATTTATTTAGAATTGCTAAACAGAATCCACCTGCGCTCCATGAAGTTCTTCTTGCTATTTATCTGTCATCTACTTCTATTTGCTTCACAGCATGCACAAGCCCAAACTGCTGACCAACCTATTCTCGACAGGTGGTTTTGGCCAAACAAAGGACTTCCCAGAAATGCGGCAAGCCCACTTTTTCAGGATAGCCTGAGTTTAAGGCCTTATCAAATCCACCAAACCAGCTACTACCCAAATCAGCAGATAAATGAACCGGTAAGTGCGCAATACCAATTGGCAGACTCCACCGGCACCGAGTCATTGGATTCATTTTCGATGGAGTTTTGGCTGCTGGATCACGTAAACCATCCTGTTGGATTTGAAATTTTCATTGGTGAAACAAGTGTTTTCGCACTCTGGAATGGCAGTTATTATTTTTCGAAGGCAACTAAAAAGCAACTGCCATGGGATCAGTATTGGGCACATGTAGTACTTACCTATTCCGATGGACTGCTTGAAATCCGGGAAAACGGCGTCCTGATTTCATCACAAAAAAAACTCCTTACCGAGAGAACTATTGTACTCCATAGCTATCTGAAGCATGAGCCATACATGGAACTTGACGACTGGATCAAGCATCTCGTAATTCATAAAAATGCACTTAACGAAACTCAAATCCAACGAAATTTCGTAGCACATCAGGCCATAAAAAAAACCGGAAAGCGATTTCCTGACAGGTTTCACTTCATGGCAGAGCCTTATCTTTTTGCCCCAGCCCCATCCTCCATTCAACTTACTTTTGAGACCGACAGGTCTGCCAAAGCCGAGATCTGGTATGGTACCGAACTGCCCTTGCAACACAGTATTTCTATCCCGGCCGGCAAGGAATCGATCATCACTGCAACGCTACCGGATTTAATTCCCGCACAAGCCTACTTCTATCAGGTACTCGCAGAAGACAGTATTGGGAACACCCAGGATTCTGGTGTATTGACATTCAGAACTTCTCACGAAACTGAAGATCCGGTATTCTTTGGGATTGTATCAGATACTGAAGCCAGACCTTGGATTAACGAGCAAATAGGTCTTAAACTTTGGGATGAGCGACCTGATTTCGTCATTCACATGGGCGATGTGACCGACGGCGGCAAGGAGAATGACCAATGGCAATGGACACAGGAATATTTTCCCGGCAGCGCAGCCCTCACATCCCGCATCCCTATGGCACCTGTAGCCGGCAATGGAGAGGGAGATCTTTTTTGGTACAATCAATACCATCCACAGGCCTCACCGGGTGGATACTATAAATTCAGCTATGGCATAGGTGAATTCTTTATGATGAACAGCAATGATATGGACGGATTGCAACCTGGAGGTCAGCAATACGAATGGCTAAAATCAGCGCTGGAAACCAGTAACTGCAAGTGGAAGTTTGTTTCGATGCATCATGCCCCTTACTCCGCTGATGAGGATGACTATGGCAATACATGGACAGGTAATAGCACCCATGGAGACAGGACGCTTCAGCCGCTTATTAAACTGATGGAAGATAATGGGGTGCAAGTGATGTTCTTTGGACACTTACATACCTATATGAGAACATTTCCCATGAAAGAGGATAAAATCAACCTCAAGGAAGGCATTCACTTCATCCAGGTAGGAGGAATGGGTGGCAACTTAGAAGACTTTGCTCCAACTAGAATTCCATTTGTAGCGAAAACGTATCGAGGGTTCCACTACCTCACAGTGGCACTCACAACCACCAGTTTTGAGCTGAGAATGTACAATACCGAGGGCGCTATGTTGGATCAGCTGCTCCTCTCAAACTAATGCAAAATAACCTACCAGAAAACTGAGCTTAAAGTCTTCCTATACTTTATCTTCAAAGAAATAGACAACCAACATATGCACGGGAATATCACCTACGTTCACCGGATTATGCTCAAGCCTTCCGTCAAATAACATAGAATCTCCCGACTCCAGATCAATTTCCTGATCTCTGAATACATACCTTACTGAGCCCGAGATAATGAATTTGTACTCAAAGGCATCAGTCTGAACAAAATCCCGTGTGGATCCGGGCTGAATCTCCAGAAGCACAATATCAATGGTGCTCTGTTTGACCTTTTTGGTGAAAATCCGAAAATACTCATAGCCGCTCGCTGCTTCCTTTTCAAATCGCTCATAAGCCGACTTACGCTGGATCAATATTGGAGATTCTCGGGTATGCAGGTCCAGCTCTGTAAAAAACGAATCCAAATCAACTTCCAGCGCTTTGATGATCTGAATCAAAACCAGCAAAGATGGAATAGTCCGACTGTTTTCGATCTGTGAAATCAGGCCCTTGGTGACCCCCGCATGATCGGCAACGTCCTGAAGGGTCATACCTTTCTCCTTGCGAATACTTTTGATTTTATTGCTGATCTGTACGATCACTTCATGCTCCATGTCCTGTTATTTTGGGAGTGCTAACCTATCTATTTATTCAGGAGTATAAAAGTAGGTAAAGCGAGATTTAGTTAATTAAATTATGCTTTTTGCAATTACGGGCACCTTATTGCTCAACGTTTAATAAAAAAAATTATAGCTAAATCGACAAACAATAAGGGGAGCTTCATGCAATACACTCACCCCCCCGAAATAATAAACCAACTAAATAAATGTTTAGTAAAATTAAACATCAAAATAAATTGAAAATATAAAATGAGATTATATATATGTTATTTCTTGGTACACTATTGTTTACATAATAGCCAAAAATGGATTATTATGACTTAGATGAATTTTAAGGTATTGCTGACCACTCCATTAACAAATCACAAAACCTTAACATTATTTTTTTTAGAAGCTTGATATCAATACTTTATTTAGTATATATAAACCTATTTGTTATGAACAGCAAAAGATCTAAGCTCAGCAGCACCAAAAGAATTGACATGGTATTTGATCTCTACAGAAAATTTGGACAGGAAGACTACATTGGAGAGCCAGTATCGCAGATTGAGCACATGAGCCAATCTGCCCAAATCGCCGAAAAAGAAGGACATGACACCGAGGTGATCTTAGCCGCATTCTTCCATGACATCGGGCACTTGTGTGTCAACCAGGGAGACTTTGAGACCATGGATGGCTATGGAATACTGAGCCACGAGAAAATAGGGGCTGACTTTTTAAGAGACCTTGGGTTTCCTGAGCGAATAGCCAAATTAGTTGAAAACCACGTACAGGCCAAGCGCTACCTGACCTACAGAGATCCAGCATATTTCGAAAAACTGTCCGAAGCTAGCCGAAAAACACTTGAGTTTCAAGGTGGCAAAATGAATGAAGAAGAAGCTACTGCCTTCGAGACAGACCCACTCTTTGAGTTGTCACTTAAGATGCGCACATGGGACGAAATGGCAAAAGAAGAACATGTACCCCTCCCCGGTTTGGAAACCTATATACAGATGGCCAAACAAATAATCAGTTAATGTAACCTCCCATATCACTATGGTTACAGCTCATTATCATCTGCTATCTTTGGACATTATAATCATCCAACAAGTCCCCGTCTAGTCCAAATACCTGAAGATTGAGGTTTTCTGAATCCAATTCAAGAATCCCGAAATGGTGTTTTTTAATCAAACGGTCCATTTGAGGAAACACAGAATCTTTGCCGACCGGCTCTAGTCCTCCCCCTGCCCCACCGACAATCAGAAATTCTACCTTATGACCAGAAAAACTCAACTGTAATCTCTCATAATCATGTGTATGACCTGCAATTACAACATTCACCAAGCCAAGTTGTAAATAAGGCTCCAGTAGTTCCCTAATACGTTGCTCACCCGTGTACCCTGGCCAACCCTGAGAGTAGGGAGGCTGATGTAAAACAACAATTTTCCAACTGGCAGACTTCCACTCCACACTTTTCATCGTAGCATCAAGCCATTTTCCTTGTTCGGAATTGGAATTGATTCCAACCGGAAAAGTCCTATTTGGATCCAATGAAAGAATAGCCGCGGCACCGATTCGCATCATGCCATAAGACAAATCTTCCGGCCTCTGAACATATTTTTGAAGTAGCTTTGGCTCAAGATCCTCATAATAACCGTCGTAATCATGATTCCCCGGCACGAGCAATTGTGGCGTACTCATCAAGCTTAGCTTTTGTAACAGCCTAGGAAAAGCATAAAGATCAGAGCCATTATTAACTAAGTCTCCAGCTCCGATACTCACATCAGGCTGATGCGTTTTGAGCATTTTTGAAATCTGATGAAACGTGTCCCATCCTCCCTGCGAATCTGCCCAAATGGCAAGCTTGACTTTGTTATTGACTTTGGGCTTCGAAAACGAGTAGGTTCCAAGCTGAGATTTATCCTGTGAAAGCTGAAACTGAACCGAATCTCTTTCACCCAGATCAAGTGTGAAAACTCCGTCTTCTGACTTTAGCATTTGCTCGCTTCCATCTTCCAAAATCAGGGTAGCATAACCACCTCGCTCACTTACCCAGCGGACGAAATATTCCCCATCAGCACTTGCGATCACTACTGGATCAGTCATCAATATTGGATAAGAATCCATTCTGATTTTTCTTTCGCTAGCGCTCATTTCCTTCACCTCACTTCTAAGCGCCTCATCATCCAGTAAGTCAATCTTTCGGACTAGGAGAAATGAATCAAATTCCCTCAAGCTTGCTGCTTGCCAATCCTCCAAATCATTTTCACTGATCCAAGAAACTTTTTGAAGACCTCCAGCCATGGCATTATTCACACAGCGGATAGTGAGTTGACCCGCTTTAACATTTCCCACAGGAAATAAATCTCCGCCTGATTCACGTATGACCAATGCTCCATCCAGCCAAACCTGTGCACCATCATCAGCTTTTACCTGAAGGTAGCCAGCATCTAAATCAACAGTATTGGTATACCAAAGCGAATGATTTGGTAAATCTATTCTATGGGGCAATTCCAATTTACTACCTACACCAAAATCAGGTAAGTCTCGCGATATTCCCGCAATAGAATCAGAACCCAAATACACCCAGCCTTCACTCAACTCCTTTAAGTTCACACTGGAAAACTCATTTTGAAAAAGTGGGGATATGGCTTCTTCATTCGAAAAAAACACTCCTCCAAATGTCGGAGAGGTATTTTGAACAGATTCAGATGAGCAGGCTAGTAGGAAAAGCAGCCCAACAGACAGAAAGTTTATTTGACTCATTCCACCATCTCCTTGATCACTTTACCAGCTTTGGCATCTGGATATTCCATCCCAAGTAATTGGAAGATTGTGCGTGCGATCATGGCAGAATGCCACTGACCTTGGGACTTCATTTCACCACTAGCTGGTGTATCAGGCCCTATAGCCGCCATCCAGATTTCTCCTCCTTCAGGCACAGCCGAACCATGACTTCTCCAAGAGGTTTTACTGATGCCACGACCGTGATCTGTGGTAATGATCATTGTTGTCTTGTCTTTGTACTGAGGGTCTGATTGCACGAAGTCCCAGATCTCCTTGATGTATGCATCCGTCTGCTTGGCTGACCAGATGTATTGATCGTAGTGATTTTCATGTGCCCAGTCGTCAGTCTCTCCATAGGAAATATACAGTACTCTTGGTTTTTTATTTTTCAAAGCTGCCATCGCATAGTTTTGTGTAAACACATCCAACCTCACCCCTCCCCATGGGCCACGGATTTCGGATTGCATCTTGTTCGTTAAAATCTCTTCAGGTGAAAGATCATCTCCCTCCGCAATGTCAAACCCAGCATTTACAGGCACTCCACTCCGTTCCTCATTTACGATATATGGGAATACATCCCAAGAACCAAATGCCATCACCTTATCCTTGAACTCTGCCTTCTGGTTCAGATACTCCAGCAAAGTAACATTGGGATTGTTGATTTTATCATTACTTGTGATTCGCTCATCATCAGCAAATCCACTCAGCACCTCATTGTATCCTGGATAGGAAAACCACATTTTATTACTGTTATCAACTTTATTTCCATAGGCACGATTTCCATAGATTTGACCTTCTTCGGCAATGGTATTCCACAGAAATGGTAATAGCATCTCTCGTCTCACAAGTGGGTCCACATTCCAAAAATCTTCCAATAAAGAACCTGGCTCTTTGATCATTCCTGTATCATCAACCAACAAAGAGTCTGCTCCCTTGAATATTTCCTGCCATCTCAGCCCATCCAGCGTGATCAGGATTATATTTTCAGTCTTATTCTCCTGCCCTTTTACGGTCGCAGTCTGGAACAGTAAAAAAGCGAAAGCCGCGTAAACAATTGATTTTTTGAACATGATTTTTAGAAGGTTATGAGTTAACCTGATCTTGCATTAGAGTTTCTATTATCAACCCAAAAACATAATCCAGGTTTAAAAAAGTCACCCTTCATTTTTCAATGAGGGTGACATTTGATTTAAGTTATACATTTTTTGACTGAGACTCTTAATCTGCTAACTGTGGCTTTTTCTTCAAAAGAGAAGTATGCAAATTCGGGATTTCCTGCCTCTTATCTAATTAATCCATATCCCACCACACCCGTGTGGTGATTGCATCTGGACCTTGACGTGCTATAGCACTTTCGTAGTTCGCCTTATTGAGTGATTGCACAGAACTAGGATACATGAAGCGTACCGGAACTGTATTGATGTAAGCTGCCGGACCAGGAGTGATTTTAGGATAGTCTGTTCTTCTCCAGTCATACCAGCCTTCCATTCCAGAGAAATACAGGGCAAGCCATTTTTGAGTACCGATTTTGGAAAGCTTTTCTTCTGTAGACCCAGTATAAGCTACTTCTGACTGCGCAAAATACGCATCTCCCACCACCAATTTATCTGCTATCTGAGGAAGGCCAATGATTTCATAGCGGCTTTTGTAGTAAGCAAAAGAAGACTCAATACCATTTTTATAATACGCTTCAGCTGTTCCGGTAGAAATATAGCCTCTTTCTCTAGCCTCCGACAGTACAAACTGAAGTTCGGAATAACTCATCAATATCGCCTGAGCACCGATTGGATTTGCCAGCGGGGTACATGCAGAACAAGACCATAGATATCCCACACGAGACATGAAATTAGAACCGCCCTTAGCAGGATCTCCGGACGGGGAATAAGCCAAAGCCTCCTCATCCGCCAAGCCATTTGGCACACCCTGGTAGTCGTCTTTTGTTCCGATCACTCCTGCACCGGAATCATTTGTAGGCTGTGCATAGGCATACAACCTTGGATCTTCCAGATCTTTCAAAACGTTTTCCATTCTTTCACTCAACCTATACTCATCAAATGAACCGGAACGGGTAGTATACAACCCATGCTGGTTTGGCACATCCTGAAGATATTGCAATGCCGCCTGATCATCATTGGAAGTGAAGACCGGAAACTGGGTAGGATTAGAAACAATCGCCTGCATTCCTGCCCCTGGATTCATACGATCAGATAGTCTCATCAGGATTCGCAGCCTAAGCGAGTTTGCATATTTCTTCCATCTCATCACATCTCCTTCGAAAAGAATATCCCCTTCTACACTTTCTGTTGTAGATCCCAATAAGGTATTAGCCTGTTCCAACTCTGCAAGAATCCCATTATAGATCTCTTCCTGAGTATCAAAAATCGGGTAATTCACTTCTGACTTAGCTTTTGTAGCCTCCAAATAAGGCAAATCTCCATAGGCATCCGTCATAAATGAATAAAGACTGGCTCTTAAAACCAGGGCAATCCCGACGTAATTACTTTGCCCGGCTTCAGTAGAGATATCGATCACATTGTTCAAATCACGCATGGAATTGTAGAACGTGCTGTATGGGTTTCCTTCGGGTCCCCAGTTATACCTGTCTTCATTGGTAAACTGAATCTTGGCAGTCTGCTGCATGACTACATTCCCATAACCCCAAGCCTTGCCAGAGATTTCATTTGTAGTATTCCGGATGATGGTCGGTAAAAGCAAACTTGAAGAAACCGTCTCAGGACTGTTTGGATTCATATTTACTTCTTCAAAATCCTTGTCGCAGCTGCTCAGAGAAAGCAATGCTGCCAACCCGATTCCTGCTATATATTTTGTATTGAAATTCATAATGTTCTGTTTTTGAGAGTTTTTTAGATTCAAAGACTTAGAATAGTCTATCAACTGGTGATACTTAAAACTTCACGTTAAGATTGAAACCAATGCTTCTCGAAGATGGAAAAGCCATATCCTCCACACCAGGGATTAACGTACCGCCACCCATTGCCATAGTCTCAGGATCGAAGTGAGGATTCTCTGTCCAAAGCGCCAAGTTCCTGCCCACTAAGGATATTTTCACATCTTCAAATGGCAGTCTGCCTAGAATAGATTTCGGAATAGTATAACCTAGTGTCACTTCTCTAAGCTTCAAGAAAGTAGCATCGTACTTCGCTGCTTCCACGTTATCTCTTTCGTAGTATCTGTTGTGCCAGTTTCTGGAGGTAGTCTCAAAAGTATTTGGACTGTAAGAACCGTCAGCATTTGCTACCACACCTTCACTGATGATACCGTTACCTTCTCCTTCCAGATCATAGCCAGTTTCACGGCCGTAAAGAGTTTCGGCGAGCTGACCTGAAGTACTGCCGATAGTCTTGGTTCTTGACACGACTATTCCACCATATCTGAAATCAAACAAGAAACCTAGATTGATTCCTTTGTAGCTGAGATTGTTCTGCAAACCAAGCATCCAATCAGGATTATAATTCCCCTGAAGTTTCAATTCCGGATCCAAAAGCGGCGTTCCTGTAGAATTATGGATGATCTGACCGAAATACTCAGAATTTACATCTTCTACTCTGGCAAATCCTCTTCCGTATATGTTACCCATTCTCTCACCTACTCTCGCTTGGATATTTGCTCCATTTCTGCCTGTAAGCGTATACGTATCAAGACCTTCAGTCAGCTCCAAAACTTTACCTCTGTTTCGTGTGAAGTTTGCCATCAGGTTCCAGTTAAATCCAGAGCTTTTACGGACTGGATTTGCGCTCATCACGATTTCGATCCCTTTGTTTTGAATCTCACCGGCATTGATTATTCTGGAGGCATATCCTGTAGCTATATCCAGTTCAATTGGAATGATCTGGTTTCTGGTTCTGTTGTCAAAGTAGGTGAAGTCAAGCCCCAGTCTTCCATCAAAAAACCGCACATCAAGACCAGTTTCAAATGCACCTGTTCTTTCAGGCTTTAATTCTGAGTTAGAAAGTCTGTTTGATTCAGATTTTGACTGAATAGATCCCCATGCAGTCTGTGAGCTATACACATTGGAAAGGCTGTATGGATCGGTATCATTTCCAACCTCTGCATAGGCCAATCTAGCTTTCAGGAAAGAAATAAATCTCGGCATGGTCACCATATCTGAGATCACCGCTCCAAAAGTGGCTGAAGGATAGAAATAGCTGTTATTATCGGCAGGCAACGTACTAGACCAGTCATTTCTGCCTGTGATGTCAAGGAAAAGAATGTTTTTAAAACCAATCTGGCCAAAGCCATACAAAGAGTTAATGCGCTTCTCCGAATTGTACTGAGTCACCTGAAGGTTTACAGCTGTATTGGTGAAGTTGTAAATATTCGGAATCAATAACTGAGGAGCTACCGTCTGCAGGTATCTGTTTTCCTGACGCATTTGATTCCCACCTACTGCAATGCTATAAGTAAATACTTCTCTGGTAGATTCAGAATAAGTCAGCAAGAAATCTGAATTTGTTTCCGAGAAATACAGGTTATCCTCTCTGTAGTTCCCTTTCGGAAATCGCTGCGTACTAAATGCTCTTTTTCGATCTCTCAACTCATTATATGTATCCAGACCTGTTCTCAGCATTAAGTTCAGCTTGTCAGTAAACTTGTAGTTCACAGAGATATTACCATAGATTCTATCCTTAGCCTGTCCGTTAGTATTTTCATACACATTGAAATAGGGGTTATCGTGATAGTTGTAGTTATAATTATACTGCTGCTCACCTTCTCTTCCAGCCATCCAGTAATCCCTCAGATTTGCAGTATTGACCTGACGACCATACCAAATCCATAAGTACATCAGGTTTTCGGTACCGTAACTGATATTTGGTCTGTTTCCACTGTCAGATCTCTGAAAGTTTACCGTAGAATTTATAGTCAGTTTATCCGTAAGGTTAAGACCTCCATTCATAGAAATGGTATTTCGCTTTAGATCTGTATTCGGTACAATTCCTTTTTGATCCAAGTTGGTCCAGGAAAGGCGGATATTTGCATTCTCATTTGCGGCAGATAGTGCCACATTATTTGAAAGCGTTACTCCCGTCTGGAAGAAGTCATTGATGTTATCCGGACTCGACACCCACGGAGTAGGCGTAATAGTACTTCCTGCCGGAGCAGTTAGATCACCACCTCTGAAGCCATTTACATCTCTTGGGGAATCAAATTGAGGAATCATTAAGCCTGCATCCAGTCTTGGTCCCCAGCTTTCATCCACCCCATCAGCGATACCTGAACCCGCTCCGTTTACAAATTCAAACTGACCGTTATTACCCTGACCGTATGTATCCTGCCACTCCGGAAGTTTAAGCGGATTTTCAAAAGTTGTGTTGGAATTAATGGAGATTCCCAATCCTTTCTTGCCTTTACCTGATTTGGTAGTGATCAAAATAGCACCATTTGCAGCTCTAGAACCGTAAAGTGCAGCAGCGGCTGGACCTTTAAGCACAGTCATGGACTCAATATCATCAGGATTGATTTCCCCAGCGGAATTCCCATAATCCACTTCCTGATTGGAAGACCCTGAAGAACCTACAATGTTGTTGGAGATAGGGACACCATTTACCACGAATAGCGGCTGGTTTCCATTGATATTCAAAGAGGACTCTCCACGGATAGTAACCCGGCTGGATCCCCCGATTCCTGAAGAACCGTTGGTTACCTGAACACCTGCTACCCTTCCGCTGAGGGAGTTAATTACGTTAGTCTCACGGGCTTCTGTGAATTTATCTCCATCAATCGCTTGCACAGAGTAACCCAAGGCTTTGGTCTCCCGCTTCACACCAAGTGCCGTTACTACGACTTCATTAAGTGCAAGACCTTCTGAGAGCGTCACATTAATAGTAGATAAACTCCCTACTTCCTGCTCAATAGACTCAAATCCAACGAAGGAAAAAACCAAAGTCTCTCCTTCGCTTGCTTGAATAAAATAATTTCCGTCGATATCGGTTACTGTTCCACGATTAGTACCTTTTACCAGAACTGTTGCTCCGGGTAAAGGGTCATTGTTTGCGTCAATTACTTTTCCTTCGATCCTGGTTTGTTGGGCGAAAGAAAAATTGATGATAAACAGCAGGCTAGCCGTTATCACACATTGCCAAATGCTTTTTTTAGCAGTCATTTTAAAGTAGAGGTTTTGAATAAGTATTATTTTAGTTTAAAATTTTACTAAAACTATACTTTCACTATTGATTGGCTATTAAATAAGCTTTACCAAAAAATGAATTAATCCTATGTTATCTTGATCAAAACACATTCTATCTCCCCAATAATGCAGAAATAAGATATTATTAAGACTTAACATTACCATCAATATTTCCTTTTTATTATCAAAATTTTAATTAAAAAAGTATATAAATATTAAACTTTTAAAACTTAATCGTAAAGTCCCCGTTTAAGAAGAATATGATTTTTCCATATAGACCAGACCATTTTCATGGGAAAAATCAAACTTAATATAGGCTTCCTCTGCAGCACATTTGGCAAATGATCAACCCCTCAACTAGGCATCGCTATTAAAACATAAATAGATAGTCTTTTAACCCGGACTATGTAGCGAGGGTCCAAACTGCAAGAAAATCAGTCACTTTGGAGATCGAGTCGTAGCACCGCTACGGTGAGAGCGAAAAGTGAAGCATAGCGGCTGATTTTGAGGCGGTTTGAAGCCGTAGTAGATTTTCTAATGCATTATGCGGGTTTAACTGGTGCAAATCGAAAAAAGCAGGTTCTTGTCAACTATTGATCTTTCAAATTGAATTTTAGTCAGATAGAAATTTTATTCCTGTCATTTGTTCTGACTTCTTCCATAGTTGATTGACACTTATTTATTCAGATTAAATCAAGAATTTCGTCGATTCCATCAAGTGGACTTTGAATATTTTAATGGAAATTGAAAGTACGTGGGTGTGGATACTAGTTTCCTTACTTTTTCACAACTGTAAAAAACTAATTTCACATCTACTACCAATGAACCTCCCTGAGGAAGTTCGGGAACTCTGGAAGTTTGAAGCCACGCTTTCCAAAGAACTTCCTGCAGAAACGCTCACACTTCATCAGATCGGATTGAGCGAGATTGAATCCCTTTATAGGGTTTCTTTGTCAGGTAATTTGAAGGCAGCCCCATTTCTTGTCAAGGCTGCTTCCAGGGAATAACACCCTGATCCAGTTTCTCAATGATAAGGTCAGTGAATTTTTCATAGATGTCTGTAGATCCTCTATAGTTCTGAAAGACGCTTTCTCCACTTCTCTTTGTTGATATTTTTGCTTCAGTCTTCAAAGCTTTTGTGTTTTAGTTTGACAAATAGGTATGAAGCTGCACCAGCCTGAGTCCATCACTTAGTGCAAGAGGAAACGGAATAAACAAGCAAAGGCAAGAGCGTGGGCTTTATGCCGTAGTCTCTTGCCTCGTGTGATGGGATCAGGCTAAATTGGCGGAAGAAGGAATGGAAAATAAAATTTAATGTATGTGCTTTTTATATATTATTTCTGAGCTGTTCTCTAATTATGTAATGATGGGGTTGAGGGAAAATATCTTGCACTTAATATATTGGTAACTTTCAATCATGTGATCTTTGAGAAGAACTTAGTAGTTTGGTGTTTGATTCCTTCTTAAATGTGTGAGATATGAAAGAATCGCCTAATATTGCAATGAAACCAGGTTGACAAATCTGATAATTCTATAATCCCATATATCATTAACCCCTCAGGGAGTTTGCTTTATAATTATCGCTAATGCCTGTATTAACTAAAACCTACTTCTCTATTTCTTTAATTCTTGGATTTATTATTCTGCAGAACTCATTATCAGGAGGTCTGAAATTCAATGGAAGTGAGCATGCAATCAACCAGCGCACCTCGTACGACGTTTTTGGAGACCATGAAGTAGCATTTCTAGATCATTTTTCAATTGAATTTAATCTTTCTCTCAGCCCGGTCACAGAGATTGGATACATTCTCAGAATCAAGAATAGAGAAAATGACCGGATCTTCAATCTATTTTATGATGGACAGGGAGACCATCTAATCTTCAAATTCAACGAAGAAGGCAAAAGCAATCTCATAGTCGCAAATTTGGATAGGGACGAATTATTTAATAGACAATGGTTTGACGTGAAAATCTCTTTTGACCTATCCGGAGACTCCATTACTCTTTCGATCAACGACAAAACTTTCTCTACTGAAAATTTAACCCTTGACGAAAACTACGGTCCAGTGGTTCTATTCGGGAAAAGTGATCATATCATCGATGTTCCCTCTTTTGCCATTAAAAATCTTTCCGTGTCTGGCAAAGACACTTTTAGGTTTCCATTGCTTGAAAACGAAGGAAATATCGTGCATGATAGTAATGGCACTCCTTATGGCCAAGTAGACAATCCTGACTG
Organism: Algoriphagus aurantiacus; assembly: GCF_035156405.1. Taxonomy (NCBI): domain Bacteria; kingdom Pseudomonadati; phylum Bacteroidota; class Cytophagia; order Cytophagales; family Cyclobacteriaceae; genus Algoriphagus; species Algoriphagus aurantiacus. The sequence goes on from NZ_JAXRUT010000002.1 coordinate 370,169, forward strand.
GCTTAAAAACTATGCCTACCATTGGAAACACGAAACTTCATTTAAATCCAAGGCCATTGCCGGGGCAAATTTCAATCCCAAAAGAAAAGAAATATACTACTATAATGAAGATTCCGTCTGGACCTACAACGTCCGGTCCGGGCAGAAACAAATACGGTTATTCGAAGAGAAAAATCCTGTAGAATTGATTTTAGGCACTAATTTCATTGACACCCTAAAGAATAAATTGTATACCTATGAAGTTTATTACGAGACACCCTATAATGGAGCTACGGTAGCTAGTCTTAATCTTGATACCTATCAATGGAGCGAAGAAAGTTATGGGCAACTCCCAACCCAGCTTCACCATCACGGATCGTATATAGATCCCACGAATTCGACATACAACATTTTCGGAGGATTTGGGAATATGAAGTATAGTAAAGGCTTCTTTTCCTTCGATTTGAATCAAAAAACTTGGAATAAAAAAGAGAAATTTACCGGAGATGTGATTTCTCCCCGATACTTCTCCTCTGTCGGCTATCAGGCTGAAAACAATAGCTTATACATCCTAGGGGGAATGGGAAATGAGTCTGGGGAACAATCTGTCGGAAGGAAATATTATTACGATCTTTATCAAGTTGAACTGAGTGCAAATAAGGTCACCAAACTTTGGGAAATCCCCTGGGAAAATGACAATGTAGTTCCGGTAAGAGGAATGGTATTGGTAAATGATTCCAGTTTATACACCCTTTGCTATCCTGAGCATTTCTCTGAATCATCCCTAAGGCTCTACCGTTTTTCACTTAAAGATGGCAGCTATGAAATACTGGGCGATTCTATTCCGATCCGTTCGGATAAGATTACCACAAATGCCAATCTCTATTTTGACAAAGGGCTTAACAAGCTATATGCCCTAGTGCAAGAATTTGAGGATGATATCTCCTCTGACTTGAAAGTTTATTCCTTGGCATTTCCCGCCATCACCAAGGGAGAATTGTCAAATTTCCCGGAAAATAAAAGCAGCAATACTTTCCTAATAACACTTCTAGCGGGTGCAGGGTTGGTAGGACTGGGCTTATTTCTATATAAAAAGCTAAAATCCAAATCACCAGTAATAGATAGTAGTCCGACAGAAGCTGAAGTATTTACCCGTATTCCAAAAATTGAACATAAAACCAGACCGAATTCAGTCCAGTTATTTGGCAATTTTACCGTACGGGACAGCAAAAACAGGGACATCACATATATGTTCAGCACCCAACTGAAACAGGTTTTTTGTCTTATTCTCCAATACAGTATTTCTGAAGATGGCATCTCCTCACAACATCTGAGTCATCTATTGTGGCCGGATAGACCTGCCGACAAAGTCAAAAACTCGCGAGGAGTAACTATCAATAACCTGCGCAAAACGCTAAGTGAGTTGGAAGGAATAGAGCTAGTTCATGAAAAAGGACACTATAAATTCATTCTCCATGAAGCAGCTTATTGTGACTATGTTCGATGCCTGCAGATATTAACCTCCCATGAATTGGCGCAAAACAGAGATGAGTTTGCCCATATTGTATCACAAGGCAAATTCCTGTACCTTTCTGATGATCCGCTTTTTGATTCATTCAAAGAAGAAGCCGAAACAAAGCTAGAGCCTGTATTGATATTGGAAATTGAAAAAAGCTTCGCAGCCGAATCCTATCAGACCACTATTTCACTTGCCCAAACGCTTTTCAACATCGATCCTTTACACGAAACAGCTCTTGCTTACCAAATCAAAGCCATGCAGAAACTTAAAATGAATGAAGAGTCAACCATCGCATTTAGGACTTTTGCTATCGAATATAGGAGAGTTACCGGCAAGGAATTTCAGTGCACGTATGCTAGCTTAAGTATTGATAGATAGAATCTAACAACTCTTCAGATCACCAACTGAGTTTTATTTGAACCCCTTCAGGATAATTTTCAAAACTTAGAAAATAGGTTTTACTTGATTCATCCCAGGAAGTTTCTGCTGGTAAAGCGTTACCCTCTGGATCGGTGATTACAACCTTTTCAGCTTTTTCAGGAAGAAGTATTCTCATCACATTGGTCGTATTCTTTGGACTTTTGGCTACCAATGAATACTCATTCTTGGTGAATTCCTCATCATAAATTCTCGCCGCTGTCGCCAAGACCTGCGGTACTTGAGGATCTACGACGCTTCCTATATTGTATAGAAATGCCTGCTCTCCAGGATTCACTTTTTTCTCATCCATCACCGGAATCTCAGGATCAAATAAATCGATAAACTTCCCCCTCGCTGTATACGGGAATTGGTCTTCGTTTTCATTTACTACGGAGATAATCTCGTAAGGCCCTCTGGTCAATGAGAAGTGATTTTTGAACAGCAGCTCTTCGGACTTCGAATTCGAATCGTACATCTTTTTGATCGTATTGATAAAAGCCAGATCATTGCCTTTCTCCAAAACGAACTCTTTGGGATCATTACGCATAATAACCACTCTCCCTTCGCCGTAAGTATATTCCCCTGCCTGAAACGGTGCTTTCAAGCCTAGTTTTTCAAACAAATGTTCAGATGGTGCTTTGAAGTCATTTCCGTCCCTATTCCACCATTCCTGAACGGTCTGAAACGGGTCTTCGTCTCTTCCACAATAGACCAGTGTCCCGCCCTTTTTAACCCAGTCGGATATGTGCGCATGTGCTTCCTTTTCCATAGGCTTCATATTGGAATAAGACATAATAAGGATCTTTACATCCTCCCACGTCTTTGGAACAGATACATTTTCAATATGGACTGTTTTCACAGGAACTCCTCTCTTGAGCAAGGGCAAAGCCTGCCCGTAGAAATTTGATAATTGTGGATCATCGTATCCCTGATGTGTTGGAAAGCGCTGAAACATGAGAGAATTGGACATTAGAATCCCTATGCCTTGTGATCCACTAACCCTATTTTCAGACATGGGCATATCATTCAGTGTATTCACCATCACCTGCATCTGTGTGGAATAAAACCGGGGAATCTGTTCCTTCTCATCACTGTCGGCACTGGTTCTGTAGAGTCCTTCGTAAATCCGATCTGGCCAAGGCATTACCTCATAGTCTGCAACCATGGGATAAAGCAGTTGAGCTGCGAAAGTCGCTTGATAGTTCTTCTTATAATCGGCCCAATCACGGGGCCAGTCTTCTATCGGATCAGTCAGAAAAAACATTTTCCTACCCGTGGGTGCTGTCATGGATTCCATGGAGCCATACTCCAGAAAGGCTGTTTCGAATACCCGTTCTTTTTCCTGCCCGTTGAAAAAATTAGGTTCTCGGGACGTCCCAGTCCATACTTGGGCAATGTATCCGTCCACACTAGGCAGGGAGGCCAAACTTGCCTCAGGACTTACGATCATCCATTGGGAGTAATTCACCAAAGAATGTGTAGGTACATAGCAACGGACGTCCATGCCCTTGCTCTTTCCGTATTCCTTGGCATAAGAAAAACATTCTTCTACTGCACGGTAATACAGATGATATTTCAGCTTGTTGGCTAAGTAGGTATTTTCTGCTGATTCATGCTGGGGTCTCCAGTCAAACCCATAATATTCTTTCCACTCTCTTTTGAATGCCTCACTATAGCCAGCCCTAGCCCAGAACTCTGGCTCTTCAAGGTAGATTGCATCAATTCCTGCATCAATCACGCGCTTGATCACCTTTTCCTTCATGTATTTTATGAAATTCATGGAGGGTACGATATAAGGAACCATTCTTCCGTGCCAAAGTGTATCTCCTTTTTGGGTCACCTGCCCTTCATCCAGATGCCATTTCCCATCCCATTCGCCAGTGAAATAGTCCTGGTATTCACCCCAGGCAATTCCACTCATGAAATGGGTGGTATAACCCTTATCTCTCCAAGTCTGGACCCGCTGTTCAAAGCTCATATCAGCCTTGCCATGATGATCCTTTACACTGTACACGATTGCAACATCTGCCCTGACATCTGTCACAGGTTTCCATGGATTGGAGGTCTGGAAGGCAGTTTTTTCTTTCGATCCAGTTTCTTGAGCATCCTCTTTTTGAGGAAGCTGGGCACAAGCCTGAAAGAAAATAATAGGAATCAGATATACTAAGGTAGTTTTTCGCATACTGTAAAAATTCTTAGAAAATTAGGTGAAACCCAAATCAATGTTCAGACATCCCCATGAGTATGCGGCATCGTAAACAAATCATGTAATAATAGAAGAGGCGGCACCTGCCAAAATGTATAAGGCTTGAAAAGCCACCTCAGGAGAGAGATGGCTTTCAAGCTTAAGTAATCAATAAACTAATACTTGACGGGGTTCATTGTAATTCCAGCGTCTGGTACCACTTCCTCTCGGTGTATCGAAGTTGATCCTGGCAGCTGCTCTCACAAACACCATTCTTCCCTCTGGGATGGTCCCGTTGGATTCAATGGTGATGGTTTCTCCCAAGAGTGAGTTGAATGAAGTACCGGAAAATTCCATCTGGCTGGACCAGCGCTCATCTCTGGCACGGTATCCCACCGTCGAAGAATAGCTGACAAATAATTGGATATCAGTTACGTTCTGAAAACTACTGCTGTATCCACCCATTGGTTCGATTTTAGAGCGGAACTCTTCCTCTGACACACCACGAGTCACCCGTACTTGTGCCCTTACTTTCCCGTTGACAACTTCAGGCTCCTTGACCCACTCTACTCTTAAGAATGGCTGCACTTCAAATCTGACATTAGAAACCCCTACGATGTCCATCGTCTGCGTTTCATCCGCGAGCGGCACGCCTCGGTCATCCTCCCGTATCAGCGGAATAAATGGCCCGTCAATACGAATATTATAAGTTCCAGAAAACAGTTTGGTATTCTGGAATGTCCCATCAGGCATGCAAAAGAAGTCCGGGTTAGGCGTAGCATTATCACCCCAGCTCAGTTCAGTCAACCTGACACGAATGCCTTCACTTCCCTGGTCGGTGAGTAAGGGTTCTCCGGTTTCTCTATCCACCACTTCGCCTTGTAGCGTTTCATCCGGCAGATCGTAATTATCCAGTTCAAACATTCCGCAGGAGCTGAGTGCCAGCAATGCGAATAGTACTAGGTTTGTTATATTCTTCATGTTCTGATATTCTAGGTTATTGATAAAGGCCTATCGGTTTGGTTGTTGATCGATCACCGGACTCTTCGATACTTCCCCTCCTGGGACGGCGAAATAGTAGTCGATAATGTTGTATTCGAAGGTCTTCAGACTTACCCATTGAAAACGGGCATCAAAGAAGTACTTGCCACTTTCGGTAGATAAGAATGGGTAGAGTCCTCTGAAGCGATAGCGGGAGTTCATACTGAAATCTTCTTTGTCCCTGGTCTCACCCCAGAATCCATCTCTTTCTTCGTAATGCTGAACTCTCCATCTGCGCAGATCCCACTTTGTCTTATGTTCCAGTGCGAGTTCTTTTCTACGCTCTTTACGAACGATATTACGTCCTTCAATATCTGAAGTCAGCATACCGGTAAGCAAAGTTGCACCTGCACGTTCCCGGATTTCATTGATCCCTGTAGTCGCAACTTGAAGCATATCCGAACCGTCAGGTGAAGCTTGCCCAGCCAAAGCCAATTCTACCGCAGCTTCAGCAGCATTGAGCAAAACATCCGCATATCTCATTAGGATAAAATGCTGGGATGATCTGCCCTCACCCGCTTCGAAAGAAGGATCAGGATTCAACCACTTTCGCCCATAAAAACCAGTTAATGTACTTTCTCCATTATTAAAGAAAGGCCCATTTGCTCCCGCTGCGGTGATCTGCTCACCCCGAAAAGGAACCAATTCTTGGCTACCGCCTTCTCTAGCACTGAGGAAGAGGTTTTTAGCAGCCTGGGTATAAGCAGGAAGTTGCTGATAGCGTGTTTCAGCTGTGGCATAGGAATAATCGTTGAACAAAGGATTGATAGGCTCTGATCCGGTATAAACTCCGGCTCTTATTTCAATTTCCTGGTTTTTAAATATATCCCCAGGGAAAATGACATAAGCACGGAGACGCGGCTCAGCATCCTCAAAGAAATCCATAGGCGTATCATACATCAAATACTCACCTTCTGTATTGGTAGATCCTGTCGTTACTTTTATAGTACCATCTGGATATCTAGCAAAACCTTCGAACAATTCAAGGAAATCAAGCGTCGGACAAGTCCCTGCTGACAACGGTGCTTTGAAAATAAAGGGAGCACTGTAAGCATCATACCCATGGGTGGCTACCGGAAAATCATACTGTTTCACATAAATATTCTCGGGACTGGTCACATCACTGAACATATCCACCATATTTTGATATTGTGCTTCAGGATCATTCGCAGCCCATCTTCTTCTGTAAAGCTCATACTGACCACTCGTAATGACTTCATTTGCAGCCGAATATGCTTCCTTGAAATACCTAACGGAGGCTTCCTGAGCAGTAGCCTCGGAAAACCCGATGACACGTACTCCTGTCTTAAGCCCTGTACCGGTAAGTCTGCCTGGCACAGTTTCATTGTATTTAGCAACACTACCTGCATAGAGCATTGCCTCTGATTTGAAAGAAAGTGCAACGTATTTGTTGGAATACCCGGGCTTAGGGCTGTTGAGTTGAAGTAGCTCTATAGCCTGATTGTAGTCTGCCAAGACTTGATCCCAAGTCTCCTCTTCTGTGGAACGTGGAATTTCAAGTTCATCTTCATCTGAGGGATAGCGCAGTACGCTAGTCACCAAAGGCACTCCACCAAAGCGTCTAGCCATCGCTGAGAATACAAAAGCACGGACAAAATACGCTTCTCCCAGGTAATGATTATAAGTCACCTCAGGAAATGCATCTGCATATTCCGGTAACTTCTCCAGCAGATAATTTGCTTCACGAAGCAAGCCGAAGGCTCTCCCCCAGTAGGGAGTTCGCTCTCCTGTAAAAGCCGAACTGATCCCATCACGGTTCACAGCCTCTCCGGTGCCCTCAATCCCGAGCGATCCCAACCAGGAATTGTATTCCACTCCCCATTGAGCCATGTACTTAAAATCCTCAAAGGGCATTTTACTGTACATCCCCGCGATATATACATCCATTCCGGATTCGCTGGTCAAGAGTGTCTCGTCTCCAATCACATTGGGAGGAGGCACATCCAAATCCGTACAGCTGGAAATGTATAACAAGCTGATTAGCAAAAGTATGATTCTTATTTTCATGTGTTTATTGTTTATTTTTCAAATGTCACATGGAATCTCGCATACATGATAACCATCTCACTGTGAGTCGTTATTTGTTATGTTCGATTTCATTATTTGTTTCAATTTAATTTTCCAAAGTCTCGACTAGCTTCCATTAAAACGATGCTGTTACACCCACTGTATAGGTTTTGGTAAGTGGATACATACGTCCCAATTCGTCTCCAGGGTGCTCCGGATCTACAAACTTCNAAAGTCTCGACTAGCTTCCATTAAAACGATGCTGTTACACCCACTGTATAGGTTTTGGTAAGTGGATACATACGTCCCAATTCGTCTCCAGGGTGCTCCGGATCTACAAACTTCACACCCGTGAAAGTCAACAGGTTATAGGCATTGGCAAAAAACCGGATATTGGTAGAAGGTTTATTAAAAGGCTTGAAGGTATATCCTACTTCAATACTTTTGAGACGCAAATAATCGGTACTTACACGGTTAAAATCAGAATTTCCAAATGGGTAATTACCCGTGTAACCATAGTAGCCCCCCACCCACTCTGTTTCCGGATCATACGGATCTGCGATAGGATCTACAGGATGCCACCGGTCCTGATACTGTTCCAAAGCCCCACCTCCATTGCTACCCCAGATAGAGTAAAGAGGTTCTTGATACTGCATGGAACCCAGAGCGGAGCCTTGAAACAACAGGCTCATATCAAAATTCTTATAGTTGGCATCCAAGGCCATACTGAAATTCAACCAAGGTGTCTGATCATAAGCAAATGGATGTTCATCCAGTCCATTTATCTCTCCGTCTCCATTCCAATCCTGGTACTTATAGTCTCCAGGTAAAATATCCCTGTCTTTGTAAATATCATAAGACCAGATATCCTCCCAGTCGGTATACCGTCCTGCAGACTCATATCCAAACTGTACCCCCTGATAGCGGTTAGTCAGATTGTCATTTCTCCACTGGTCATAGGAATTACCATAAGGCCCTTTTTCAGCAGCAATCAAATGTTCTCTTCGGGTGATGGTTGCAATTCCTTTCAACCCATAGGACAGCTGCCCGATGGTGTTACGATGTGAAAGTTCAAGATCTATCCCGAATTGGCGGTCACTATTCGTATTCTCTCTCGGAGCCCCTGTACCTACTACTGATGGAACGTCACCGGAGCGCGTAGAAAAGAGCCCTTCTCTTCGGCGGTCAAAATAATCTACAGAGAAACCAAACTTGCCTCTCCATGCTTCGAAATCCAAGCCCACATTAAAAGTCTTGGCGGTCCACCATGTGATATTCTCATTGGGAACGACCACGGAAGCACCATACACAAACTCACCATTGAAGATATACCCCGGCGCGTATTGGTTGTAATATCCCTGTTGTGCGTTTCCACTGGTAGCTGGATAGATGTAGCCTGGGTACCAGTCATATGCCAATGATCCATCATCAGCAGTCATACCATAACTCGCCCTGAATTTGAGCTGATCTACAAAGGAAAGTGCGGAAATGGATTTGAAAAAAGACTCCTCAGATAGACGCCACCCTACCGAAGCTGAAGGAAACCATCCCCAGCGGTTTGTTTTGACAAATTTCGATGATCCATCATATCTGAATTGCACCTCTGCGATGTACCGGTCACTGTATGCATAATTCAACCTACCAAACATGGCGGAATTGGCTATCTCATACAAATCGCCAGAACCACCCTGCATTCCTCCCTGCTGGTTTTCGTTCATACCACCCGCGAGATATTCCATGGCAAATGCCAGATCCCGTTGTGCATAGAAATTATCTCCCTTACGATTTTGGGTTTCAAATCCTAAGAGACCTGATACATCGTGTTTAACCGCAAACGTGCGCTTGTAGTTAAGCAGGAACTGTCCTAGAAACTGCTGCTTACTATAAAGCTCCCGTCTGATCTGATTTGGGGAACTGTTATTATAGAGCTTTGACAAATAGGAATCCGTTACAGGGTCATACATGTATTGGTAATATTCCCTGCGGTAAATATCATTATCATCACCTCTGTAATCATAACTGATCAGTCCTTTTGCAGAGAATCCTTCCAAGACTTGTGTAAGGGTTCCGAAATCATAATCCAGCGAAGCGGAGGACTGAAAGTATTTTTGCTTGTACTTTCTATAGCCGGAAACATCAGCGCTCATCATTGCCACCGTGTTTTGTTCCAGATCCAAACCTTCGTAGTTGAGCATGGTATTTTCAGGATCAGCATATGCAGGAAACAACACTCCTTGTCTCCAATAATTTCGGATAATCTCCACCGCACTGGAGTAAGGGGAATTTCGCTGATCAGCCACTCCACTTAGATTAAGGTTAAACTTCAATCCCTTGGCTATCTCTGTCGTGATATTCGATCTCAGGTTGACTTTGCTATAATTCATGTCACCCGACTTGAAAAATCCCTCCTGAAACAAATATCCCCCAGCAATGTAGTATTGCGTTTTTTCGGTACCTCCTGTAATGCTGATATCATGCTGGCTTTGAGGAGAATATTCATTGATCAATAATGAGTTCCAATCCGTGGTGCGACGACGCCCTGTTTGGAAAGCTTCAAAATCATCATCCTGATAGATCAGATTTCCCCCATTGATATTATTCATGGCCATCTCGTTGTAGAGCGTCATGGTCTGATAGGGATCTGAAAGCTCAGGAAATCCTGACGGACTCTGTAGTGTATAAGATCCATTGTAGGTGACGGTCGCTTTGCCACTATCACTACCCCTCTTCGTCGTAATCAACACCACACCATTTGCGGCACGTGCTCCATAAATGGCGGCCGAAGCATCTTTTAATACTGATAATTCTTCAATATCAGTTGGATTCAGACGCTGAAAATCCGCCATGGTGCGTTGAATACCATCAATTACAATCAAGGGTGAACCTAAGCCCCGAATGTCCAAACTGGCATTGAAAGTACCCGGCTCAGCACTTTTCTGCCATACCCGAACTCCTGCCACTCTGCCTGTGAGCATGTTTTGTGGATTTTCGTTTTTGGTCCGCAACATTTCGTCCCCTTTGATATTTGACACCGAACCTGTCAGTGATACTTTTTCCTGCATTCCATATCCCACGACGACAACCTCCCCTAATTGCTGTGTATCCGGCTCCATTGCCACCTCTATCACCGATTGAGCGCCAACTTCTATTTCCTGTGTCACATACCCAATAAAGGAAAATGTGAGGACAGCATTTTCATCAGGAACTGTCAGGGTGTACTTTCCATCAATATCCGAAGTAGTTCCTACCAAGGTTCCCTTTAGCAATACATTGACTCCGGGCATCGGGGTACCATCTTCGGAGAATGTAACCGTACCTGTGACGGTTCTATCTTTGTCCTGTTTAACAAGCTTCTCAATTGAATACTTGTCTGTAGCTAAATCTGAAGCAAGAACAGGAGTGAAAACAAAGCATTGTAAACCCACTCCCATTAGGGAAGTCTTGATCAATGCTCTGCAAAAATGCTTATATATCTTTTGCATATGTTTTAGGCTATTTTGATTTATCATCGCCTCCTTGAGGCAGTTACAACTATTAAAAATTCTGGCATTCCCAAATTATGGGAAGCCAAGAAACCGAAATCATTTTGCAAGCTCATACCTTGATAACACGGCATATTCCGCTGCAAACGCGAAGTTGAACATTCCCTCAGTCCTGTTGTTATTAGGTGTGAGGCTCCAGCCTACCAATAAGTTGGTTGGAAGAAATCCTTCATAAAGGAAGTTCTCGTAACCATAATCAAGGTTTTTCTGAAAAGTATCGATGTAATCAGAAGCTGTTCCGTAAGCAGGTTGCACATCGACATAGCCACGCATCAGCACGCCATTAAACCAGTTATTGAAACCGCTGATATCGTATGAGTATAGATCAGGTTGATTCTGTCCCAGTTTTGCGAAATAATTAAAGCTTTCGTCAGATAATTCCTGCGCATCCTGAAGGTAGGCACCATCACCTGTGGCTCTATATAGATCCGCCGCACCTGAAAGCATAGTGCCTGAGTTGTAGGAAATCGCCGGCCCTACACGGTCCTGACAGTTAATTCCTCTACGGTATACCGTTCCGTCAATGGTTTCGGTCTGAACATTTCCAGGGGAACATCCGCCTCTCATGTCATCGTAAACCCCATCCGAGCGCAGCAAGTTATCTTTCTGCCAGTCGTATACTTTCTTGGCAAAATCAGCGTAATAATCACTTTTCTTAACTGACATAATCTCTCTGGATTCCTTGTCCTCTTCATTAATATACCGGTAAGTGATCTCGTCATTTTTATCCTTGTATATCTCATGCAGCCATACCAGTGGACTCACCATCGGTCCGTTACTACAGGCATGCTTGGTCACGTAGCCGGGACCCCATGGAATACCACCACGCTCAGTTCCATCAGGATTTCGGGTACTATCCCATCCATCCAAAACATAGGCAGTCAGGTATTCGGCTTTTTCCAGATAGGAATTTTCACCGGTGATCTTATAGGATTCAAGCAATTCCCGGACAAGCCACATCTGGTCATCGTATACATTTTCAATTCCTTCTACTTTAGCTGTCCCCTTGGCAGTACCACGGTTTACACCATATACTGACCATTCTTTCGTCTGGGTATAGGATACCAACTCAAATGTCCCTTCGTAATAGTCCGCATTGTCGTATAACTGTCCCAGAAGTTCAGCATACCGATCAAAGTGTTCGTCGTGAATCGCGGCACTTCCATTATCCTTCTGTACCTGCAATCCATGAAGGATTGCATTCACAGCTTCAATGGCAGCGGAGTACATCCATACACTCCCGATCTCATCTGATCGAACTCCTGTGTACGGATTGTAATACCTGGCCATAGCCATTCCCGATCCGGTAAAATGGGCAGCTACGGCCTTATCTGTAAGTTCCATCGCCCGTGTAAGGTTCTGTTCTGAAAGGCTCGCCTCCACAGGAGGGGTCACCGGGTCGGTGTCAGGTGGATTTTCGGTGCAAGCCGAGAATAGCAGCAGACAAAGACTCCAAATTGTGATCGTCATTCTATAGTGTATCATGTTAAGGTTTATTGCATTAATTCAAATCAATTCCGTGGATTACCAATTTATTCTCTCCCGAATTGGCTTCCACATTGTACACCCCTAGGGAAAGAGTTACATTTCTTCCGTTGAACTGGGCAAGGTCGTACACAAATGATGCGTACCCTTCAGGATTGCCAGCGCCACCATCTCCATGCTTAAATTTCCAGCATCCATCTTCTGCGGCGCTTGCTTCGTCTGCAGTATTGGACTGGGGATCCAGATGAGTGACTGTTCCATCATCTTCTATGGCAGTGAGCTTGAAGTAGGTGAAATTGTCGCCGAAATTGCGTGTACTCAGAGTAAACTGGTTGCTGCCGGCCCCGATTGAAAATTTAGAGTACATATAGGCCTCCGGTACTTTTGAATCCACCTCTGGTGTGTTTCGGGTTTTAATCAGATACCCCTCAGACGGGAACACCTCAGGATCTTTTTTCAGTGGAACAAAAAACCATTCTGCCGCCACATGGTCCACTTCACGCCAAGCCCGGTAAGCATCCACATAGTTGTCACGGTTGCCACTGACCGGGTTAATCCCAGTAAAGGAGCTTTTGGTGTGCGGCATAGTGGAACGGACAGTTTCCTGAGTAAGCTTCCAGCCGTCGACAACTTCAGTCCCCGGTAGCCAATCCCAATTTTCTACTTTTCGATCAGCAAAGCGGATGGCACGAAGCACCAATTGCTTCCAATAATCTCCTGTGGACTGTCGATAGATACCTACAGCTACTATAACCTCCTTTCCCACATATTCACTTAAGTCAAATTCTATGTCCCCGTAGCTTCCAGAAGCATAAGTCCTATTCTCACCGATCTTCACGGCAGTAGGCTGAGCCTCCGACATATCTACTACCTGCACCCCGAAGTAGGCTGGGTTAGCTTCATCCGTATTGTGCGTACTGATTCTCAAAGACAAAATCTTGTTGTCCTCAGTGATCAGCTTGCTGCCATATACATAGGAATCAAAGACATTGAGATCGGCAGGGTTGCTGCGGTCATCCTCACTATTTCGGATCTGCAGTGTAGTCCCTTCATTCTGTTCCTGCCATGCACCTCGGAAATCAAGCGCCGACATATAGTTACACGCCCAGTCCCACCGTGGATAGGCATCAGCATTCCGCCCTCCTCGATATTCATTGTAATACCATTTTTCGGACGTCAAAAGGTCTGCAAATGTCAATCCCCGCAGGATTTCGCTGCTTCCCATGATAATGTCCAGAGTTGCGACACCATCCACAAAATCAGACTCGCTAACAGTCTTGGTAACCGTCTCATAATTGGCTTTGGTGAACGTGACAGTGTAATCATCCACGATCAAGTTTTCCAATGTGAAATTCCCGTCGCTTCCGGTGGTCACCGTACCGGCCACACCCACACTAACCGTCACTCCTTCCAGTGGAGCATCACCATTCTTCCCGTCCTTGACCACTCCGTTTATTTTTGCGGAAGCAAAGACTAAGGAGACATCTGCGGTTGCTATGTTTTCAGCATTGAATTTATCTGGATTTATGGTCAGACTGACTGCAAGCCAACCTTCTTTGGAAAATTTCACTGCACGTGTTTTCAACGTGACATTTTCAAAAATATATTCCCCATCACTTCCAGTCGTGATAGAAACTTCTTCTTCTCCTATTCCTGCCAGTGCTACACTTACATCAGAAATTGGCTTGCCTTCGCTATCAGTAACTGTGCCTGTAATAGTTCCCCTCCGCTCGGCGATGGGTTCATCTTCATTGACACAGGAGATCGTGGATACGAAAAACGTACCCAACAAGGCGAAATAAATTATCGCACGTAATTTTTTACTCATCTGTTAGGATTTTATGGGTTAAATTGAATAATCAATCAGTCAGAAACGCGTGTCACTTCAGCAATTGATACGGATGAAAATAGAAGTGATACGGTTAATTAATTGGTTAAATCAGGGTTAATACCCGCCAAAAATTTGTTAATCCGACAGATAAATGCTTAAAATTTGTCTTTTGGTATATTATACCCAATAGAACACCATTTGAAGTAGGAGAATGATAATCATCTTGGAAACAAAGCCATCTTCCATTCACTTATCATTTTAACCCATCCATTAAAAATCGCTATAAACTTTTCTGGCGGAGATAAAAGGCCAGTAAAAAACAAAGTATCTCATCCAAAAATCTTTACAGGAAAGTGTAAAGCAGGTTAATGAATTACCTACTGAATAGATTCACTCTCAGTATTTTACTGTATGTGATTTTATTGATCAAACTCTTATGCATTTTGTTAAAAGCGTTGATTGGAAGGATAGAAACAAAAAAAGCCCCCCAAATACATTTGGAGAGCATTTCTAACGTAAAACCCAATCTATTTAGTAATATTCCCATCATCATCCCATTCTGCAACTAAGCCTCGATCCTCGGGTCTTAGATAAATAGGGATGTATTTTTCTTCCAGCTTAAATCCGTGTTTTTGCATGACTTCCTGTGGTACCCCGTCCCAGACATTGGGTTGGTTACCTACGTATCCTATATACTTCCATCCTGCCTGGGTAGAGAAATACCCTGAGCAAACTAGGTTTCGCAACATGTTAAACCACTTTACCGCCCCTTCATATTCAGGCGTTGCCTTATCTGGCCAGGCAACTAGCTCGACTATTTCAATGACCTGATCATTGGAAAGCTCATTGAAAGGTTTGCCAAATTTTTCATTTGATTCGAAATCCAACCACATTAAGCCACCTCTCATAGGAGTCTGGTTTCCTGGCTGGTCATTCATCATAAAGTCAATAAAATCCGTCACTTCTAGTTCAGTTGCGGATGGGGATTCGCTATCTGCCGGACAGATGATATCGGCCAGGACATCTATTTTCTTTCGTTCCTCATCGGTGAAAAACTTATCGGAAAGCAATTCCGCATCTCTGAGTTTCTCTTCCTCAGTTCTAAAGCCTGGTGTGCCTCCACTGATGATGGGGTCATGGACAAGTTTTGTTTGTTCTGATTCGCATCCTGTCATTAACATACCTGCACCCAGTGAGCCGGTAAAGAGTAATTTTAGATTTTCTCTTCTGTTCATGGCTTAAATGTTTTTTTGTTTCAATTGGTCCACGATATATTCTGAGGTTCTCCAAGAAAGCGCCAAAATGGTCCAGGTTGGGTTTTTGTCCGCCTGAGACACAAAAGAACCTGCATCGACCACAAAGAGGTTTTTACAGTCATGGGCCTGACAGTTAGAGTTTACTACTGATCCTTTTGCACTATTCCCCATACGGGTGGTGCCTACTTCGTGAATGATCCTTCCCGGTGCATGAAGTCCATAATTGGACTCAGGCCCTGGTTTGGAGCCCAAAAGTATCGCGCCAGCGTTCGTGAGGATCTCCTCAAAAGTTTCGTGCATGTGCTGGGCCTGCTTCAGTTCCTGATCTGTCCAGTTGTAATTGAACCGAAGTACCGGGATCCCATATTTATCAACAGTTCCGTTTGGATCGATTTCACAGTAGTTTTCGTATCGTGGAACACTTTCCCCCCTGCCTGACATTCCTAAAGTGGATCCATAAATTCTACGAACATCTTTCTTCAGTCCTTCGCCATATCCGCCGTTCGGACTAGGATTACCAAATTCATCCTTCAGGTATTTTCTCATGGTATCCATACCTCCACCGGCACCATAAGATGGCTGCCCCATACCTCCCCAGTATTCTATGTGATAGCCTCTTGCAAAATCCAATTTTTTATTGTCCAGCCACCATGGTGTGTACATGTGCATGCCTCCTACTCCGTCCTCATTGTAGCGCTCTCTTTCGAAAAGATCTGGCAAAATCCCCATACGGTCAGCACCAGTGGAGTCATGCAGATATCTTCCCAATGCTCCAGAGTCTCCCCCTATTCCATTGGGATGGGTTTTCGACTTCGAGTTCATCATAATACGGGCAGATTCACAAGCGGAGGCTCCCAGCACTACGACATTGGATTTAAGTTTATACTCCTTCATGTCAATTTTACTCACAAAGGAAACTCCTGTGGCCCTTCCACTGTCATCTGTAGTCACCTTTCTTACCATGGAGTTAGTGAACAGATCCACTTTTCCTTTCTTCATTGCCGGATGTAACAGACAGGTACCTGCTGAGAAATCAGCATAGACTTGGCAAGCTCTGTTGCATTGCGCACAGAAGAAGCAGGTGCCCCGTTCATTATTTATCGGGCGGGTTAGCATAGAAAGTCTGCCCGGAATCATCGGCATCCCAGCCTTATCAGCTCCTTTTTTTAGGAACATTTCGTGTAGCCTAGGCTTGGGTGGTGGAAGAAAAAAGCCGTCTGGTTCATTGTAAATCCCTTCTTTGGAACCGAATACACCGATAAGCTTATCAACTTTATCGTAATATGGCTTGAGTTCATCGTATCCTATAGGCCAGTCATCACCCAGACCATCTATACTTGCTCTCTTAAAATCATTCGGACCAAACCGAAGTGAGATTCTGCCCCAGTGGTTGGTACGGCCACCGACCATTCTTGACCGGAACCAGTCAAATTTCGTCCCGTCTTTGTGCGTGTACGGCTCACCCTCTATATCCCAGCCACCGATGGCCTGATCAAAGTCACCGAATGGTCTGATTCTAGTTCCTGCTCCTCTCCGAGGAGACTCCCAGGGTGGTCTTAGCTGTGTGCGATCTTCATCCTTTGCAGGGTCGAAGTCACCTCCAGCTTCCACTACTGCCACAGAAAGTCCTGCCTCGGAAAGGATTTTAGAAGCCATGCCCCCTCCGGCCCCGGAACCTACTATGATCGCATCATAGGTATCTCCTGATGATTTTATCTGAAAACTCATATACTGTTTATTTTATAACTAATTATTTAAATTATTAACGTAAACATTTCTTTATTACTAATCAAAAGGGAAAATAAGCAGTTGCTCAAATTTCATTATGAACCTATATTCCAATCAAAATGGATAAATTAAAACAAGAAATACTTAACCCACTTCTGTTTCCAAAAAACATCAACAAGTCCATGCATCAAGACATCCTGAGTTTTAACAAGTCATATTTCAACATGGCAATTAAACACCTATTATAAATCACTACTTTAAAGAATTTCCCACAATCACTTTTTGATGGGATATTAAAAGGGACCAAAAAGAATGGATACCACTCTTATCTTCTATCGATTTTGAAAATATGAAAAGGCGATTCCTGCCTTTACCTCACATTCAAAAAGAAAAATAAAGGGTATTAGGTTAATTTTTTGGTTAATTCTGGGTTAATCCCACGAAAAAAATTAACTAATCCGGCAATTTCCACCAAGTAATGATCATCATTTCACTGAAAAGTAAATGTGCAGCAGTTTCATTTCCACTACCTGTCAGGTTGAGCCGTACAACAGTATTCGCATTGATTACCCGAAAAGAGTCACTGCTGCCTTTGGGAGATACATAGACTCTTCCTTCCGCAGCGGCAGTGCCCACAAAAAATATCTTTTGATTTTCTATAAATTCTTTCAAACCCAATGTGATAGATCCCAGTTGCTAGCCCATTATGAGTTCTGATAAAGTATGAAAGTCATTAATATTTCTTAAGGCATTGTATTTAACAGGTTGGGGGGGTGCATTCAGGTCGGAATCCAGAAAATCGTTGATCATGGGTATCAACCAATCAGTCCGTTGCAACATACCGATATGGGTGGTACTTGGTAAAATGGCCAGCCTGGATTCAGCCAATCCATGAATATCCCTAATTAATAGACTCCAAAGCCTGGTCACTTTCGCTTTGAGTCAAGAAACTCTGGAAACAACTTGCAAAATGGTTTTCCTTAAACAGGAAGATGGTCACTTCTTCATTCTTAGGATTAAGACAAAAAAGTCGTAACACGCCATTTAAAATGAAATAGATGTTCTTCTCCACATCACAAATCTTAGTAACCAGATTCTTTGATGCAATATTTTACCCTGAAGCAACTTCTGATTTTATTCCATTCAGTCTCGGTAAATGAGGTAATGCTTCCTAGAATTGCTTTGAAATGATCTTCCATTCTATTTCTTTTTTATTCAAACTTAAAGGCAAATGCTTTTTCGCTCTTAGAGGCCTTCATGTATATGCACACCCATATTCACAATGAATAAATTAAAATTCAAAAATTATTAATTAACCTTACGTGCTTCATGATCTCCCCCTTGATGTAATGTTAGGCTTACCACTTTTCCGTACTTATTCTTATTAAAAGTTAATTGAGCATCCACGATTTTACTATAAAATCTGGATTCAGTCGCAGCAAATAACTGACTTTTTCTTTGTCCACTGGGATGAATAAAAAGATGATCTCCTTCTCTTTTAATATCTAAAATAAAATCAGGATTCAATTCATATTTTCCTATGAAAATATCTAGTTGCTCTCCTTTTAATTCGACTTGGGGTAGAATTTCAGTAGAATCAACTCCCAAAGACTCTAAAACATTTATTCCATTTTGGTTATTAGGGTTCATTTTCACTGACTTAATATAATTTTCAATGGCAGCTGTCGTGTCTACATTAGCTAATAAGGCTTCAGCATAACTATCATAGGCATTGCCTGAATTTGGTCTATTTTCAACATTCAGTTTGAAAAGTTTTAATGCAACATCGATGTCTCCAATTTGCAGATAGGAATAACCCAAAGTATTAATCCCCAATTCATCATACTCAACTAGGTTTTGATGAAAGTGTTCTTTACCAACCTCTATTGCTTTATCAATTCCTTCACTTTTTATCAGACTGGATAGCTTGTTAGAAATACGAACCTTGGGGAGCTCAAAGTCTTCATTAGCCAAAATATTATCTATACCTAAGTTAATCTCATCCATTGAGAAGTTATCACCATTATTTGTCAATAGAACAAATGCATCGCCCCTATCCAAGTATCGTCTAAAATAGGTTCTAAAACCAGCCAACCCCCCTGAATGATCAACCCAATTCTTTGCTTGATTAACACCCCATCCAAAGCCATAGTATGATTTTTCTCCTGAAGAAAGTACAGTTGGCTGATATGCTTCATTCAGTGTTTCAGGCGACACAAGTTCACTTTTACTCAAAGCCTGATCCCATATAAACAAGTCATCTATGTTGGAGTAAATCCCACCAGCACCTGTGGTGAATATTTCATAATCATCCAGCTCTCCGCTAACATTATACCCTATTGCCCTATTTTTCACCATTGGTTCTGAAACATCATAGACCAAAGTATTATGCATTTTTAATGGAATAAAAATGTTCCTTTCCATAAAATCATGAAAGGATTCTCCAGTAACCTTTTCAATAATCATTGAAAGTAACATGTAACCACCATTACTGTAAGAGAATTGACTACCAGGTTCAAAATTTAATCTATTTTGATTGATCAGGATATCGTATACATCGTTGTTGTTTAGCCCTACTTTGTATGCGCCAAGTCCAAAATGGTCAGGAATTCCGGAAGTATGGGTCATCATATGTCTGATGGTTACTGAATCTGCATATTCAGGAAAATCGGGGAAGTAATCTGAAAGTTTGTTATCGTAAGAAAGCTTGCCTCTTTCTTTTAGGATCATCACAGCCATCGTGGTAAACTGTTTTGATACAGAAGCCAAATAGAATGAAGATTCAGGTATAAGGGATTCCTTTTTATCAAAATCAGCATATCCGAAAGATTTCCGAAATATGACTTTATTATACTTAGAGACCAGGACAGTTCCATTAAACAACCCATTTTTATAGCTGTAATTCATCAATGAATCAATATTGCTGACAATCGTAGATGTACTATTTTCAGAATTTTTACAACCAACAATAATAATAGCTAGAAGTAGGTAATGAAGTAGCTTTTTCATAGAACAAAAATCTATTTTATTAAAGTAACCAATTTATACCTAATGAAAATACTCAAGGCCTAAGCTAGAAGATCCTTTTTTCTTTTTGTTAATTCTTTCTTTGTTTTTACTCATTTTGATGAGCTAAAGTCATTATAATCAGAATGTCTGATACCAGAAATTTAGAGTAAGACAGCCTATTTAATTAAATTATTCTCTCCCCAGCTATCCATCAAATCTAATATTTGTTGAAGTGATAGCCCAAGTTCAGTCAACTCGTATTCAACCTTTGGAGGTACTTGCTTATGGACAATCCTATTAACGAGTCCGTCATTCTCGAGTTCTTTGAGTTTGGAAATCAGCATCCGTTCTGAAATTCCAACCAATCTATTTCTTAATTCGCTGTATCGTAATTTTTTCTCATTCAACAGGTAAGAAAGTATACTTATTTTCCATCGGCCACCGATCTTAGACAGGGTGAATGCAATGCCACAGTTGTCTTTCCAGTACTTTTCATTAATACTATTAGTTGAATTATCTTTTCTCATATTCATACTTACTTTTTTGTTAGTACCACACTATTTTGTTTGTTCTTTCATTAATGCAAGTTAAGTAAGATACTTGCATAGAAATTTAAACACAAAAAAAATGGAGAAGATTAAAACTATTATTCATTGGTCTAGCTATGCCTACTATTTATATGTATTTGGTTACGCTTCACTATTCAAAGTTTTTCAAAAGAACTCAATGATGCAGAGTATGCAATCTTTGGGATTTAATAAGGTCTGGACGATTTTTATTGGGGTAGGCGAGTTAATTGGTGTAATGCTTCTGCTGGCTGGAATTCTTAATCCCCGCTTAAAAAATGTCGGAATATTAGTACTATTCCCATTTGCGGTCGGTGCATTTACCGCGCATATGGCTCATCAAGAATATAATCATTTCTATAATTCTTTGATTATGTGCGTACTTGCTGTTATCCTACTAGCGACCGATAAAAATTTCAAGATAGCACTGTAAGCAAAAGTGCTACCTGTCTTAGTTACATTATCAAATTGACGATCACATAAGTTCATGTTTCCAATTTTGATATTGCATTTTCAAACAATGTCCGCAAGGACGATACCCGAGTTGTAAAGCCTCCTTTTCCGAAAAAAAGAATACTCTGTTTTCTCTTTTCAATCTTTTTCCAGAAGAACATCCCAGAGTTCCATAAATTTTAAGTTTCCTGTTTCCTCCAAAACTAATTAATCGGCGTTGGATTTTGTAATGCAAATCCTTGTCAGCTATATCTCTATGCTCAATCATTTTTCAACTTTTTGCATCATGAAAAATAACACCAAGCGTGTATCGCTCACCATGATGAACCTGACTTACTCCGTGCTTCATATTAACCCGATAATATCCCCTTGCACCTTTAACAGGCCGGAAGTTGGTCGTAAAGATAAGCATGTCCCCTTTTCTGGGTTTGAGTACAACCGCTTTAGACTGCGCTCTCGGGATTTGCTCTGTCAATACGAATTCCCCACCTGAATAATCTGAATCAGGTTCACTTAAAAACAGCACTGTCTGAATCGGAAAATAAATGTCCCCATACAAATCCTGATGAAGAGTATTGAAACCTCCTTTACCATATTTCAAAATCAAAACAGTGGCTTTTTGCTGCTCATTTTCATGGCATTGCTGCACAAGTTCAGCATGTTGTAAAGGAAATTTTCGGTCTATATTCAAGACATTAAACCATGCATTGGCAATAGGAGCAAGCTGTGGGTATATTTCTGTCCTGATTTGCTGGATCAAGTCGGGAAGCGGATAGTTGAAATATTTGTATTCTCCCAGACCAAAACGGTACCGTTCCATGACCACTTTTTTTCGATAGACATTTGGGTTGTCATAATTCGCCTTCAGTTCCTCACAATCCAGGTCAGTTAAAAACTTTGGAATAATAGAAAATCCCTTTTCATTCATTTCACCCGTAATCAAATTCCAATCTGTGTCTTTCAAGTGATTTTCCATTATCTGATTTTTGAAAATCCCGCATCCACTGTTAATTCAGTTCCGTGAATGTAAGAGGCTTCAGGAGATGCCAAAAAAAGAACTGCATGGGCTATTTCAGCTGGTTCACCAAAGCGTTTGAACGGTATTGTCGGGATAATGCTTTGAATGGCATCTTCAATTTGGTCCGGGTTTAAGCCGGTATTATTAAAGCCATTGGTTTTAATGTAACCTGGGCTGATTCCATTGACACGTATCCCCTTTCTTGTACATTCTGCCGCAAAGGTTTTGACAAATGATTGCACTGCGGATTTGGCAGCTGTATAAACAGAGAAATTTTCCATTCCCATCTCAGTAACTACAGAAGTATTGAGGATAATAGCACTACCATCCCGCATAAGGGGTAAGGATTGTTGTACGGTGAAAAAAGTACCTTTGACCAATATATTAAAAAGTTCGTCAAATTGGCTCTCGTCTACATCATTGATGGATGCAAACTTACCATACCCTGCATTGACAAATAGCAAATCCAGGCTGGTTGTATGTTTTTTCACCTCTTCTGGTAAACCGAGTATGTCCTGCATGTCTCCCGCATTGGAAACAAACCCTAAGGCCCTTTTTCCTAAGCTTTCCAAGGCTTGGTTTACTGTAGCCTCACTTCGACCGGTAATAATTGCGGTGCCGCCTTCGGAGATGAATTGTTGGGCTGTGGCGTAGCCTATTCCATTTGTTCCGCCCGTAATGAGGGCGAATTTGTCAGTAAATCTTTGCATTGAATTTTGTATTAATCCTGACACAAAGATTATGAAGTATAAAAAGCCGGGAAACCCGAAACTTGCTAACCTAAGATACTTTCTCCATCTTTTTTAAAAAAATGGATCGATGAAGTTTTAACATACAACTGGGCATAGGGGAGGAAAAGCGGGTACAAAGTTGGTGGAAAAAAAGTTGCCATTGTCCTTTCTGCAGGAATCGACCAAGAAAGTGCTTTCGGACCCTATGCAATGGAACAGATCATTCATCCGCTCAAATTGACCTTTGATTACCTGAAAGCAAACTACCTGGGCTATTTCCCTATCTACGGAGTCCCATCAAATGCCATTCAAAGTACTAACGGGACTTTTACACTGGACAGAACGGTGGAAGACGACACTTTGGCCTATGTGGAAGAACGTGCCGCTGATTATTTATCATTTTTGGAAGATCTACAGAAATACGCATTTAAGCCTTCCATTGCCCAGCTTCCTGAAAAATAGTCGCAAGCATGCTATTCACATCGGTAGACCTTTATTACCAGAAATGTAGGTAGATGCAGGACAAAGTATTAATCAGCCAAAAAGACTATGGTATCGAATTCGCTTTACCTGACTCTTATTTGTTCTTTTTGGGGCAGGGAGGTTCACCACTGAATCTATCCACTCTATTACCTCCACATTCAATCAAGCCTAAAAAGCCGCATGATCTTCCATGCGGCTTTTGGGGGTCATGTTTTCATTTATGCAGATCACATACTTGCGTTGAAATTCTTTTTTCATGCTCAATCAACCATTTCTTTCGCTCAATCCCTCCCCCATATCCAGTCAATTTTCCGTCTTTGCCGATTACTCTATGACAAGGAATAATTATTGACACCCTATTCCTACCATTCGCTGAAGCTACTGCCCTTACTGCTTTTGGGTGATTCATCTTTCTCGCCTGATGAAGATAAGTGGTGGTTGATCCGTAATTTATTTCCTGCAAACAGTCCCAAACTTTATTCTGAAAATCGGTTCCGGGCGTATGGAGTTTCACATTAAACTGTTGAATTCTTCCTTCAAAATACGCTATTATTTCTTCTATACCTTGTTTAATATGTTCGTTTTCTCCTGTTAAAATAGTGGCATTCAACAGTCGCTGAAGATCCTTGAATTCAGTTTCTAACATTCGTCGATCCACAAATTCCAACAAACAAATCCCTGTCTCGGTCGCGCACATGAACATAGGACCCAGAGGAGTAGTCAGCCGGCTAATCCAAATGATATTTCGATCCAGACTTTTCTGTGGGGAGTCACCCACCAACTTCTTGAACGTATAATTAAATCCACTCAATGATTCGTATCCACTGTCAAAAGCTGCATGGGTGGCGTTTTTACCAATTTTCAATTCCTGATAGGCATTATTTATCCTGAACATCCTCTGATAGGATTGAAATGTCATACCATAATTTGCATTAAACCACCTTCGTACTATTTCAGGGCTGATTTGATGTTGACGAAGAATGTAATCCTTGATTTTTTCTTTCGGGTTTTGATGGACCAGGAACATTGCTTTTTCCACCTGCTCCGGAGCCTGATTTGCATTTAAGGTGGGTTTGCAGACTTTGCAGGGCCTATACCCATTTCCCAGTGCATCTTTGATCGAGGTATAAAACTCCACATTTTCCTTTTTCGGTTTCCTTGCCCGACAGGTAGAAATGCAAAAAACTGAAGTTGTTCTAACACATACAAAGAAAACGCCCACGTAACCTGAATTTCGCTCCAACAATGCCTGGTAATAGTTTTCGATTTTTTCAGGATCAGTAATCAACATATCAAAAAATGGATTTAAAGGATTGAAGGTCTATTATTTCTTGAAGGCTCTCACTAAATGATTTGTACATATGGTCAAACAAAAAATTGCCCATACTTATTCTCTTCACTCCTAAACCGGTTAATATTTCAAAATTTGGGAGACTTGGCATACACATCACATTGATGGGCAATTTCGTAGAATTCACCAATGCACTAATATCTGATTCTTTTTCTACCCCAGGAATAAAGATGCCATCCGCCCCTGCCATTTCATAGTCATGAATCCGTTCAACAGACTCATCCAACGCATTTGGATTGCCTATCAAAAAGGCATCAGTCCTGATATTCAGAAACGGGTTACGGTTTGATTGATCTAGGATATTTTTGGTTTCTTCCAAGATATTTGAAAACACTTTTCCGTTCAACATATCTCTTTCGCCGTTAACCACACTATCCTCAAGGTTAAACCCGACAACTCCCAGGTCTGTTAATCTGATTATATGATCTGCGATCTCCTCAGGCTTGCGACTATAACCGGACTCCAAGTCGACAGACAAGGGCAAGTGGGTATTTTGAACAATTCTTTTGATTAAGAATTCAATTTCTTGATATGTGATTTCTTCTCCGTCGCTATAGCCTAACATGGATGCCATGGCTGAGCTTGAAGTTCCCAGCGCTTTGAAACTTAATTTCTCTGCTTCTTTAGCACTTCGGGCATCCCATACATTTCCTATGAGCAAAGGTTTATTCTGTTGGTGTAGTTCTTTGAATTTCATAAGTGATTCGTTTCCACAAATAAACTTTGGTATGATTTATTCAGCAACCGAAAACTGGACGTGTATTTTTTTGACAAACTAGAATGGGGTATTTCAATGAAGTTTTAACAATTCTGCATCCGAAAGCCCCCATTCTCTAATATTTCGCCCATCGTTCTATACTATATCTTTTCACTTCAAAATTAGCTCCTTTAAGAACATGGGCCGTTTTAAAGGATTTTCTCAAGCCCTGCACGGATAAAAATCACGATATGACATGCTTGCTTTCCTCCTTTAATCGGCTAATAACGTGACTCCAGACAAATCCACTTTCGCGTTTTGCAAAAAGGCATACGTGATTCTATCAGCCTTGCATTCAATCAGCCGGACGAGGTTCAGTTTATTGTTGTTTTTAAAGAAGGTATTGATCAAAACAGCCTTTTGAAAAGTCACCTTTTTAAATCCACAGCTTTCGAAGGTGCAGTCTTCCAAAACACCTTCAAATACAAGATTTTCAAATGATGTGGCTTTAAATAACGACTCTTTCCAACGGCAATTGATCAGTGTATTTTTTACCAGTGAACTTGACTTCACTGTTAACCCGGTACAATCTGCATCGGTAAAGTCACAGCCAGTCAAATGGCTGGTTGAGATTTGAGTGTTCTTGAAAGAGGCGGCATAAAATTTATTATTAGTCAGATAGGAACCCTGAATTTGGCAATTACTGAGGTTCCCGTCTGAAAAGTCGCAGCTGTCCACATAATTGCTCTTTAGAAGAAGTTCTGACATGTCTGAACCAATAAACTGACAGCGGCGGATGTTAGATGAACTAAACTTCTCATGCAGGTTTTTTAAACCGGAAAAATCCGTATCCATCCAATTTCCTTCCGACATATCCCAAACAGGTTTTTTCTTCAGCTTTTCGGTTGAAATCTCAGTTGACCGTAAATCCTGTGATTTATCAGATGTCCACTCAGAATTTAAGGAGTTGAAATTTTCTGAAAAATAGTTTAAATCCACGCCCAACGTTACCGCAAGTCGGTTGAAAGTAGAAATATCCGGCATGGATTCACCCCGCTCCCACTTTCCCACTGCCTGGGGACTCATGAACAATTGTGCTGCAAGCTGCGCTTGGGAAATATTGATTTTCTTCCTAGCCCCGGCGATTTTATCACCAATCTTTTTAGAATCTAACATAGATACAGGTTTTGATTAATAGATGGCCAAAGATATTTTAGCCCGGCTTCGGCAACAAAAATCAGCAGTTACTTATAGTTGGAAAACACCCTACTTTTGGTTGTAATCAACAACTCCGGGTTGTTTATTAGTGAAAAGAGTTTTCCTGGAACATATTCTCCCAATGATTAACGGAAAAATACCATGATTTTCCAGGTCTTTACTCCCTCAGATAGGTATCCAGAACATATCCGCTGGTGTATATATAGGGAGACCTTTCAGGCAGTCAGTCACCAATTAACAGGATTACAGCTATTTTAAAAGTTAAGGATTTCATTTTAATAGATTAATGGAGTGCATCCTTTAGGTCAAAACTCTGAAGAATAAACAGACGTGTTCCAATCCCAATAAAGATAGAAAACCACGTTTTAGTCATTCATTTTTTAGTGTGTAACGGAGTGAGTATGGCACACTTCCCAAAAGGCATAAGCTTTATTCTCCATGACTGATTTTATAAACAGTTTTTGGCTTGGCGCTATTCGATTTCATCTCTAGTTACGCCTTCACAGTATTTTGACTTCTTTTGGAACCATTAAAAAAAGTGTGCAGCCTTGGTTAGATATAACGGCATGTTTATAGTTTGCCAGAGTATATAAATAGTCTCCTTGTTTGAAAGGCGTTCCTTCAATTTCACATCCTCCCTCCAGAACCAGTAATTCTTCACCTTCCTGATGATTGTGATAAGGATACTTCGAACCGGCCTCGAACTTTAGAAGAAAAGTTAGCGGTCTTTTACCTTCTTCATCAAATCTAAGTGGCATCCAACTAATCCCTGTACAATCTACTCCTTCCTCTACTAAGGGTGACCATTCTGTGGATGATGTCTGAACAATGTAATCATGAATATCCGTGCTAATGTCATTAAATATTAAGTTTATAAATCAGTTCTCATTGAATCCCCCTATGCAATGCTGCAAGACGGTAAAATATCCTATGCAAAACTCCATAGGATTTCAACCATTCAAAATAGAGGAATCCGGAAAAAGCATGTAAGATTTAGCGTTTTTGCTCTCTAAAGACTTTTGGGGATACTCCGATGTGTTTTTTGAAGAAGTTTGAAAAGTAAAAAGGATCTTTAAATCCGAGTCGAAAGGCAATCTCTTTAACACTTAAATTTTCATAAATCAGGAGTCTCTTAGCTTCTGAAGCGATCAATCCGTAAACGACCATCTGTGCAGTTTTGCCAGTGTGGGTTTTGGCCTGGTCATTTAATTTTTGCTCGGTGGTTTTCAGCTTCTCCGCATACTGCGCCAATGTACAGGTAGAAGTAAAAAACACACCTTCTTAGAAGGTGGCTTTGAATAGCCCCTGTAAGGAGCGTTTGGCATTGAACTAGAAATCAAAACCCTGTTGTTGGTCTTCTTCCTTTCGTTCTTC